>JANWZQ010000161.1 GCA_025054835.1 Chthonomonadaceae bacterium | reverse complement strand
CGTGGTGCCCACAAAGTGCGTGGCCGGATTGGTGCCCGCATTGCCCGTCAACCACCACGCCTGCGCCCCCGTCGCCAGCTTGTCCACCGTGATCGTGCCCCCGGCGATGTCCGCCCCGGTGATCGTGCCATCCAGAATGCTGGCCGAGGTGATCGCGTCGTCCGCCACCCGGTTGGCCTTCAACGCGTACGCCACCGATACCAGACGCTGGCGCGGCCTCAGAGGCGGATCGGACCCGATCCGGATCTCCAGCCACAGATCCGTGTGGAACAGGTCCGCCGGGGTGCCCACGTTCAGCACCACCGCAAACGTGCCGTTGCGCACTGCAACCGGGTTCACACTCTGGTTCCATCGTTCCGTGCCCCCGGTCGCGGCCGACCAGAGAGAGAAGCGCAGGGCGTAGTTGCCGTCCGGCAGAGGCGTGCCGTCCGGACGGGTGAGACGCCCCTGAAAGTGCAGGAGTGCCGGGGCCGGGGCGATCTGGGCCCGGGTCGTGGTGACGGGTCGCATCAGGCACAGGCACAGACAGAGGCAGAGCAGCAGATGCCGGGCAGAATGGTGACAGGGACGCATACCGTGATCCTCCTGAAGTCAGAGACAGGGGCAAGAGGCGCTTGCCCGCAAGAGAGTACAGCAGGTCTGTCTGTACAGAGTAAATGGCAGCGTCCCGAGGACACGATGCGCGCGAAATCCACCCGGCGCCTCTGGAGTAGATCTGTCTGCACAGAGCAGGTGACAGCCCGGTGACTGCGAGCGTGTCTGACACAGTATACAGGCCTATCGTGAAATCAGCGTGAAATGCCGGCAGGGATTGACATAATTTTGCGCTTCCTGCTAAAATCTCTGAAAAACGGAGCGCCTCACGCAACGTCGCGTGCCACACAATGCCATCGTCCCCCCGTTGACCGAGGATGCATGCCCACATCCGCTTCTGCTGACGTCTCAGCCGGCATCTTCAAGGCCGTAGTTCCCGCCGCCGGGCTTGGTACACGCCTGCGGCCCCTCTCCTGCGTCTGTCCCAAAGAGCTGCTGCCGGTCGGTCGTCTGCCAGTTCTGGGGTATGTGGTCGAAGAACTCCGCAACGCGGGCATCACGCGCGTGCTGTTCATTATCTCGGAGCGCAAGACACAGATCCGCGACTTCTTCGGCACCGTCTACACAGGAGGCGATGAGAGCCGTCCCCCCCTGCACTGTGACTACCGGGTGCAGGAAGAGCAACGCGGCTCCGGAGATGCCGTGCTGCAGGCCGCCGAATGGGTCGGCGCGGACCCTTTCGTGGTGGCGTTTGGCGACTGCCTGATCGAGGCACCGGACCCTTCGGGCCCCCTGCGCCGCTTGATCGCCACCTACCGCCAGCAGAACGCAGCGGCCACCGTACTGGTGGAAACAGTCGATCCCGAAAAAGTATCGCGCTACGGAGTGGTAGACCCGGTCGATCCGGTCGGAGAACACCCGGTAGAGCCCTTCGCGCTCAGAGACATCGTCGAAAAACCACCCCGGGAGCGCGCCCCGAGCCGCCTGGTGATCGCAGCACGCTTCGTGCTCTCCGCCAGCATCTTCCGCCACTTGCGGCAAACCGGGCCGGATCCGCGGGGAGAGTGGAACCTGCCAGACAGCATGCGCCCGATGCGCCATGAAAGGGGAGGGCTCTGGGCCGTGCCGTTGCGCGCAGGAGAATACCGTCACGACATCGGGAACTTCGAGAGCTACTATGCTGCTTTCCTGAGGGCCGCCCTGCGCGACCCGGAGCTCGGAGCATCGATGCGTGCGACGCTCACAGCAGAAATCAACCGCTCATGAAAAACGCAGATGGACCTCCGTAAAGAAGAAAGTCACGCCCCTTCGAGGCAGGCGTATCCGATGAGTACCAGCAGGACACAGAGCGTTTCAGGCATACGAACAGAATTTCCGGGACATGCGCGGCACCCGGAGAGGGAGGAAGGGTTGAGAGTTCCACTCGCAGACTTGCGGGCACAGTACTACGAACTGAAAGAAGAGATCGACGCGGCCATCGTGTCAGTCATCGAGAGTTGCCGGTTCAGCGGAGGCGACCGCGTGATCCGCCTGGAAGAGGAGATTGCGCACTTCTGTGGCGCAGAGTATGGCGTCGGCGTCGCTTCAGGCACCGACGCGTTAACCCTCTCACTGATCGCGTGCGGCGTCGGCAATGGCGATGAGGTAATCACCACGCCATTCACGTTCGGCGCAACCACAGAAGCCATCGTGCATGCCGGCGCGCGCCCGGTTTACGTGGACATCGACAACTGCACGTTCAACATCGATGTGGAACGCATCGAACAGGCGATCACCCCCCGCACGCGTGCACTGCTCCCCGTCGACCTGTACGGGCAGATGGCGGACCGGGCCGCCCTCGTGGACATCGCGCGGCGCTACAACCTGAAACTGGTGATCGACTCGGCACAGTCCATCGGAGCGCGACAGAACGGCCGGCCCATCGCCATGGACGGCGACACCACCACCCTCTCCTTCTACCCGACCAAAAACCTGGGAGCCTACGGCGACGGAGGCATGATCCTGACCAACGACCCGCAGATCGCTACCCTGCTGCGCAGCCTGCGAGCACACGGAACGGGCAGCCACAAGTACGCATACGAACGCGTCGGGTTCTGCAGCCGGCTGGATGCCATCCAGGCCGCCGTCCTGCTGGCAAAATTACCCCGCCTGCCAGAGTGGAACGAGGGACGCAGACGCAACGCCATGCTCTATCAGGAACTGCTCGGCGACCTGATCGACTGCGGGTTCTTCCTGCCCCGCGTCGAGGTGGGCAACTACCACATCTACCACCAGTTCACCGTGCGCACCCCGCGACGGGACGCTCTGATGGACTACCTCCGGGAAAACGGCGTGGACAGTGAGATCTACTATCCCTGCCCGCTACATCTGCAACCCGCCTACGCCTACCTCGGCTACCGCGCCGGCGACCTGCCCGGCGCGGAACAGGCCGCCCGCGAAGTCCTGTCACTGCCCATCCACCCGGAACTGACGGAAGAGCAAATCACCTACGTGGCAGGACTGATCCGCCGCTTCTTCAAACAGAAGTGAACGTGCCCGCGATCACGATATACCACGCTCTCTGCCTCTCCCTGCATGCAGGGCACAGCCAGAGAGCTATTTTTTCCAGACAATGACGAGCCACCCGGGCCCGGAAACGTATTCACAGTGAGACCGACCGCGCGGCTGGTACCCGGGCGTGCGCGCGTAACGAACAGGCGTTAAAGATGGCAGAGATCAGACAGGAGCAGATACTGGATGCCCTCCGGACAGTGCAGGATCCGGACCTCGGCAAAGATATTGTATCGCTGGGGTTCGTGAAAGATATCCGGATCTGCGGCGGCAACGTCGCGCTCACCATCGAACTGACCACACCGGCCTGCCCGGTCAAAGACCAGATGAAAGCGCAGGCCGAACAGCAGATCCGTGCCCTGCCCGGTGTGGAGCAGGTACATGTGGACATGACCGCGCAGGTGCGCAGCCGCAAACTGGACCCCAGGGAACTGCTGCCGGGCGTACGGCACGTGATCGCGATCGCCAGCGGCAAAGGAGGCGTGGGCAAAAGCACCGTGGCGGTCAATCTGGCGGTGGCGCTGGCCGAAACCGGAGCACAGGTCGGTCTGCTGGACGCCGACATCTACGGCCCGTCATTGCCATTGATGCTGGGATTGCACGATCGGCCGCAGCTAACAACCACAGAAACCGGCGAGAAAAAAATCGTACCTCTGGAAGCCTGCGGCGTTCGCGTCATGTCTCTGGGATTGTTGCTGGACGAAAACCGGGCCGTCATCTGGCGCGGCCCCATGGTGGCCGGAACCGTGCGGCAACTGCTGGCCGATGTGGATTGGGGCGAGCTGGACTACCTGCTGGTGGATCTGCCCCCGGGCACAGGAGACGCCCCCCTGACCCTGGCACAGATGGTGCCCCTCTCCGGCGTCGTTGTCGTGATGACCCCGCAACAGGTGGCACAGGACATCGCGTATAAATCAGTGCTGATGTTCCGCACCCTCTCGGCCAGCACAGAACGGAAGATCCCGATCCTGGGCGTGGTAGAGAACATGAGCGGCGGAGTGTTCGGATCCGGAGGAGGCGAACGCGCCGCCATTCGCTTCGGCGTGCCCTTCCTGGGCCACATCCCGCTGGACGCCACCATCGCAGAAAGCGGAGATGCAGGCGTGCCCGCAATCGTGAACGCGCCGGATGCGCCACAGGCTCAGGCGTTCCGCACACTGGCCCGCGTGCTGGCCGCCCGCGTCAGCGTGCTGCAGTATCGCACCGCCGGGGCCGATACGCTGGCAACAACCCCGGTGTAGCAGCAGGAACATACGCCGGTAACGCGCACAGATCACACACAGAATCCGCCATATCGCGGAACAAACGTCTTGAATTAACCCGCTTGAGTATGTTATACTGAAACGAAAGGAAACCGGTGTCGCCGTTGCGCCGGGGACATACTGAACACGAGGTCAGATGCCATGGAGATGAATCAGGCTGAATGGATGCGCGCGGAAGAGACGACAGAAGGTCCTTCGCTGGACTTCATTCGCGCAGTGGCGGAACTTCTGGAGACCAATCCAGACGACATTCTCGCTGAGCTGGGTTACCTGCCCTCCGAAGAAACAGAACTCGTACCCAGCGAACGTTGAACTTTCAGGAATCCGCCGGCCGTTCAGCCAACAGGATTCCTCCATCGCTTTCCATATCCAGAGTAGCGGAAAAAATCCTTTCCGCTACTTTTCTGTTTCTTGCTGCGGCGCACGCACGCCGCTCTCCCCCGCGTTCGGAGGAGCCAGCAGCGACGGGCGCGGAGAAGAGACCGGCAACGGGGGCCAGTGCAGCCGTGCCCGCCCCTGCAGCACAAGACGGCCCGGCTCACAGACCAGCCGGTCCACATATACCGGCACGGGCAGTTGCGTCAGATCCACGGTCAGTAAAGGTCGCAAATGCTGCTCCAGCAACTCCACTGCGGAAGAGGGAAGCGCAAAAGCCGCGGCGCTCAGGCCGAGAAACTCGGGCCGGATCCGAATACCGTTCTCAATGTGCGGTGTCACCTCCAGAGTGAAAGGAACAGGGATCCATTTGACAAACTGCCCGGTCACACGCAGCTTCCCGCTCAGGATCGCAACGTTGATCCCACGGAGCACTTCCGACCGGAGATGCGCGCCCACCATGGCGTTCAGATGAGGCTCCGAAATAACCGCCTTCACATGCAACTCATCAATAACAACACGGGCAGCAGAAGAGCGCGTCTCGGGAATATAACGCGCCGCTTCCGCATGAAGCTGCACCTGCTCCAGCACAACACCATGCGGAAGGTGCACCTGTCGAGAAACGACCTCGGTCGGGCCGAGCTCCAGAGAAAAGGGAACGTCCGCTTCGGACATACAGATACTCTCCGGCTCATTATAGCACGGGACAACCGACAATCCAGACCACTTCAGGGCCTGTTACAGGAAAAGGGGTATACTCTTACCTGTTGCTGACCGAACACTAAGGAAAACAGCCCGCCTGGCCCGGGGCATTCAGAAGTCGCAGCGACATCTGGACCCGGTCGGAGGCTCGCAATGCAAAACCTGTTGCGCTTCATCCGGGAACTGCGCCCGTATCGCGGCTACATGTTCCTCGTCGTGATCCTCACGCTCATCACGGCAGCGCTCGGCCTGCCCATGCCCCTCATCGTCCAGTACCTGACGGACCATCTCTCCGATGAAGCCGTGCGCCGGAACCTGCCCGTGCACCTGGCCGGAGTGTTCATCGCGATTGTGGGGGTTGCCACGCTGAGTGCGTTGTTCGGGTACGCCCTCTCCGTTACTCTCACCTTCCTCGGCCAGAAGTTCAAATACGACATGCGGCGCAAGCTCTACGCGCACATGCAAACCCTCTCCCTCGGGTTCTTCGAAAAAAGCCAGACCGGCAAACTCATGTCCAGCATCACCAACGATGTGGCCGCCCTGGATCAGCTGATCGCCGGCAGCTTCGCCACCATTGTGCAGGACCTGGTAACGCTGGTGGCCGTGGTAGCCTTCCTGTTCTACAAGAACTGGCAACTGGCCCTGATTGCCTTCACCGTCTACCCCATCTACATCGCCAACTACCTGGCCTTCATTGGAAAGATCAAAACCACCCACCACGAAATGCGCGAACAGCGCGACATGATGTACGGAGACCTGCAGGAAAAACTGGCCGGTGTGATGGTCGTGAAATCCTACGCCAAAGAACGGTTCGAAGTGCGGCAGTTCGTTGGCGAGACGCGCAGCATCCTGAACCTCAACGTGCGGATCAGCGCCCTCAGCACCGCCCTGTGGACACTGGCCGAGTTGATCGGGGGTGTTGGCACCGCCCTGCTCCTCTGGTTCGGCGGACGCCTTGTCATGCAGGGACAGCTGACTGCCGGCGAACTCATGGCGTTCTACGGCTACATCGGAGGCTACCTCTACGGACCGACGCTCCGCCTCATCCAGATCAACGACCAGATCGCCCGGGCCAACGCCGCGCTCTGGCGGATCTTCCGCACACTGGACACAAAACCCAACGTAGCCGATAAGCCAGATGCTATTCCCCTGCCACATGTCCGGGGAGACGTGCATTTCGAAAACGTCTGGTTCGAGTACGAGCCGGGACAACCGGTCATCAAAGGCGTGGACCTGAAGGTAAACGCCGGGGAAATGGTCGCGCTCGTCGGACAATCCGGATCCGGCAAAACCACCATGATCCAGCTGCTCCAGCGCAACTACGATGTAACCGGCGGGCGCATCACCATCGACGGGTACGACCTGCGCGACGTGCAGATCAAATCATTGCGCCAGCAGATCGGGGTAGTCATTCAGGAGACCTTCCTGTTCAACACAACCATCCGGGAAAACATCCGCTACGGCAAACTCGACGCCACCGACGAAGAGGTCGAACAGGCCGCGCGCGCAGCCAACATCCACCACGTCATCGAAAACCTCCCCATGGGCTACGACACAAAAATTGGCGAGGACGGCATCAAGCTCTCCGGAGGCGAAAAGCAACGCATCGCCATCGCGCGCGCACTGCTCTCCGACCCGCGCATCCTCATCCTCGATGAGGCAACCTCCGCGCTGGACTCGGAAACGGAGGCCCTGATCCAGGAAGCTCTGGACCGCCTGATGAAAGGACGCACCTGCTTCGTGATCGCCCACCGCCTCTCCACCATCGTCAAGGCCGACAAAATCGTGGTGATGGAGAAAGGCGTGATCAAAGAAATGGGCAATCACGCAGAACTGCTGGCAAAGGGTGGGGTATATGCCGGCCTCTACCAGCAGCAATTCCGCGTGGCTCTGGAGAACCCGGCGGGCGCGCCACAACAGGCCATGGCAACCGGATGAGCAACCGGCAACCCCGGCACAGCAGGAGGCACGAGAACATTGGGACAGTTCAGACGGCTACTCGGCTATCTCAAGCCCTACCGCAAACGGGTGGCGCTGGCGGTATTTCTGCTCCTCTGCGTGACAATCACACCGATCGCCATGCCCCGCATCGTCCAGTACACCATCGATGTGGTCCTGCCACAAAAGCAATGGAGCGCGCTCAACCTCGTGTTCTGGATGATCGTGGGGCTCTATGCCCTGCGCGGGATCATCTCCTTCGCGCTTAACTACCTGATTGGCTGGCTCGGGCAACGCGTCGTGTTCGACCTGCGCTTCCAGTCGTACCGCCACCTCAATCGCCTCTCGCTCTCCTACTACGACACCCGGCAGACCGGAAAGATCATGGCCCGCCTCACCGGCGACATCGATACCATCCAGTACATGATCTCCGGGGGCTTCGTCACGTTCCTCGCCGACCTGTTCAGCGTCGTTGTCCTGCTGATAGTGCTCTTCGCCCTGCAATGGAAGCTCGCCCTGATCGCCGTCGCTGTGGTGCCTCTCTACGTCATCAACTACAAACTGTTCATCCGCCACATTCGCCCGCTGAGTGAGCAGCTGCGGGAACGATGGGACGCAATGCTGGGCACCCTCCAGGAGAAACTGGCCGGCATCAGCGTGGTCAAAGCGTTCGCCCGCGAGGATCATGAGACCGAAGTGCTCATGAAAACCGTGAAAGACAACTTCGAACTGGGCATGCTCCAGATGAAGCTGAACCGCAAACTGGGCGCCATCGCGCAGATCATCCGGGCCGTCGGCACCGGACTGGTGCTCTGGTACGGAGGCGCACTGATCCTCAAACGCGAACTCACCATCGGAGAACTGCTGGCCTTCAACGGGTGGATCGCCTCTCTCTACGATCCGGCCGTGCGACTGGTAGAATTCAACGTCACACTCCAGTGGGCCAACGCCGCCATCGAAAGAGTGTTCGAAACCCTGGACACACGCCCGGAAATCACCGATGCCCCGGATGCAGTGCCCATCCGGCAGATGCGAGGGGAAGTGGAGTTTCGCAACGTCACGTTTGGCTATGACAGCGATCACCCGGTGCTGCACAACATCAACCTGAAAGTGCGCCCGGGCGAAGTGATCGCGATCGTCGGCCCGTCCGGAGCAGGCAAAACCACACTGGTCAACCTGATCGCGCGCTTCTACGACGTCGATCAGGGGCAGATCCTGATCGATGGCATCGACCTGCGCAAGGTGCGTCTGGAGTCCGTACGCCGACAGATCGGTATCGTCAGTCAGGAGAGCCTGATCTTCTCGGTCACCCTCAAAGAGAACATCCGCTATGGGCGCCCGGAAGCGACCGACCGGGAGATCCTGCAGGCAGCGCGCTACGCCGACCTGCACGACTTCATCATGAACCTCCCGCAGGCATACGACACCAAAATCGGCGAAGACGGAGTCAAACTCTCCGTCGGGCAGAAACAACGCATGTCCATCGCGCGCGCCACCCTGACCGACCCGCGCATCCTCATCCTGGACGACGCCACCTCCGCGCTCGATAGCAAAACCGAGGCCAACGTACAGGCCGCGCTGGACCGCCTGATGAAAGGACGCACCTGCTTCGTGATCGCCCACCGCCTCTCCACCATCATGAACGCAGACCGCATCGTGGTAATGGATGGCGGGCGCATCGTGGATATCGGCACGCATGAAGAGCTCGTGGCCCGCCCGGGCGTCTATCAGAACCTCTACAACGAACAATACCGGTCAGCACACGAGCAGGCCATGGAAGCCCTCTTCGCCTGAACCCGCCCGACAGAAAAACACACGCCCCCGATCCGGGCAGGATCGGGGGCGCGCACAGACCGACGCTCTCCCATCAGCTCATGCCGACGGTCGGCTCCTCCAGGGGGGGCAACTCGTTCTCACTGCTGGGCGCCAGAACCTCCGGTAACGTCTCACCGAGAGGATCACCGACAGGCTCCGCGCGCCGGAAGGTAATGATGTTGCCATCCATCTCCGCGCGAATGGTGTCGCCGGGCCGGAACGTCCCGCGCAGGATCTCCTCGGCGAGCGGATCCTCGATCAGTCGCTGGATCGCCCGCCGCAACGGGCGTGCCCCCATGTTCTTATCGTAGCCCTCCGACGCGAGAAACTCCTTGACCTCCTGCGAGACCTCCAGACGCATCTCCTGCGCGCTCACCTGTTTGTTCACCCGGTCCAGCATCAGATCCACAATCTGCAGGATCTCGGCCTGCGTCAGCTCATGGAAGACAATGATCTCGTCAATCCGGTT
>JANWZQ010000045.1 GCA_025054835.1 Chthonomonadaceae bacterium | reverse complement strand
AGCAGACCACTTTAATTTCGGCGCGTAGCGGGTAATGAAGTTGTACATCCATGTCCCCTGCAACTGCATGGCGACTTTCTCGGCCAGGAATGCGTTCTGCGGGGAGGAGAAGTTGCCGAAACCGCTGCGGAACGTTTGCAGGTCCTTCACGCCGTATTTCTTGAAGAAGGACTGCACCCACTCGAAGGCCCGCACATTTTCCGGAGAGTTGGCGGTGATCTTCCCTTTGCCGTCCCAGAGTTGCCCGCCGAACACGAATCCCCAACCCCACCGCCACCAGTCGGGCTCATTGGGCATGAAGCCCGCCTGAATGATCCTCCCGGAGGCGTCTCGTCGGGTCAACTTATCTGCGAGGGCGTTCAACTCCTCGATGGTCTCCGGTGGGTCATCCGGGTCGTGCCCGATCTCCTCTAGCATCCGTCGATTGAAATGGAGCGCTGTGGAAGCTGGCGTGGATGGCAGCGCATAAATGTGTCCCCGGTACACTCCCACATCCCAGTAGGCGGGAATGTACTGTTCGGCCCGGATGCCCGCTTTGCGGCAGTAATCGTCCAGAGGCAGGATTGCCCGGGCATCCGCGTACTGTGCCACATTGGGGCCGAACAGGCCAACCACATCCGGCGGGTTCCCACTGGCGATGGCCAGCAGTGTTTTGTCTTCGATGCTGCTGATCGTCAGCAGGTCCACATGGATCCGGTTCTGCGAACGGTTGAAGGCGTCGACCACGGCGCGCATAGCGTCGCCTTCAAACCCGGTCCACTTCTCCCAGTAGGTGATGCGTACCGGCCCGGGAGGCGGATTTTTGCGGGTCACCGCCTCACTGACTGCGATCACCCCGAGGATGCACATCGCCAGAACTGGCAGCGTCAGGTCTCGCAGACGCATCGTGTCGTTGACCTCATTTCACCCGGAATTCAAAGATTTCCCACGATCCGGGTGTCAGTTCCACATTCAGTCGCAACGTATCCCCCTCGATCCGCACGGGGAACACGGTGCCGTCCCTTTCCCGTATGACCACCACCCGGCCCGGGTTCATCGGCACACCGTAATCTGCAGGCCGTATCGAGACGGTGACACTGCGGGCACCCTCACCGGGCAGGCTCCACAGGCACAGGTAGCCGTAACGCTCCTGCAACGCATCGCGCAGATGCAGAACCCCGTCTACATTCGGGTCGGACAACCGGAGGCGTTGTGAAAACGCGAGGTAGGGGCGTCGTGTTGCGTTCCACTGCACCCACCGGCGCACCAGATTGCGCTCCTCCAGTGTCAGGCGATCGAGTTCGCCATGGATCTCCAGATTGCATCCCAGCGCGGCCGCGCTGGTCAAACTATACTCCAGCAGTTCCAGATCTTTCTCTCCTCCGGGCAGGCGGACCAGTGCCACTGCGGAAAGGGCAAATCCGGGCAAACCCGGCATCACCTGTAACAACCTCCTGCGGTAGGCCGCAATCCGCGCACGCCACTCCCGGGCATCCGCAGGGCGTTCCCCCTCTGGCAGGAGAAACGGTTCGGGCTGGATCCGGCGCGTGTGCTCAAGATCCGAGAATTCAGTGCCCGACAGGCTATCCCGCATCAGCACAAACTGCGCGTCGAGCTTGAGCATCTTGCTGGCAAACAGGCGTTGATGTTGCACCTGTTCGGCCCCGGGATAGCCTACCGGGTGATCATGCCCGGGATTGGCGCAGGGTATTTCCGGCAGATGACCGTCCAGATGCAGGCCGGTCACGCTCAGCTCGCGGCAGAGCATGAGCAGGGACTGGCTGAAATTGTCTTCCCAGCCGGAAGTGAAGCACATGTGCAGTGTTTCTGTCTCCGGACCGGGGGCGGGTGTGCCGTCCGGGCGGCGCACCAGGTAGTCCCCGAGCGTGCGCGCGGCCTGCGACTTCGTGGAGACCACCGCAGGCGCCGTCCAGAGGCCGAACTGCATCCGGTACTGCCGCACCAGCAGCGCGATGGGCGCCAGCCCTTGCGGGAACTTCCGGCGGTCCACGTTCCAGTCGCCATAGATGCCGTTGTCCGCCCCTCCGGAGTTGGCCTGCCATCCATTCCCCAGAACGAACAACCCGAGCCCCAGGTCCATTGCCGGTTGCAGGTTCCGGAGGCAGGCCTCGGCCGTGATGGCCAGTCCGTATCCCAGACCGGAGTGGAAGGCAGGGGGCACGGCATGGGGATTCCCGGGCACGACGTACTGCCCCAGATAGAGCTGGTGCAGAAACGCGCCGGTATCCGGAGTGCCGGTGAAGACACTGACCAGGGAGCGGGGCATCAGAATGGCGTTGTCCGGTCGGACGCGGTAGGCCGGGCGCAGGACGGCGCGGAGCGCGTTGCCATCCCGGGACCGCTCGACACCCCCGAGGGGCGAGAGCACTGCGGCCATCACTCCCTGTCGGGACACAGGGTCGACAACCACGAGGGCGTTATCGGCAAAGCGCTCTGCTTCTGTCCTGTTGCCGGGCATCTGCCAGCCGTCATAGGTCACTGATTCGATCAGAAAGCGTGTGGGGCGGTGACTGACGAACAGGAACCACTTGGCCAGCGTGGGCTCTTCCCCTCCGTGCACCTGATAACTGACGTTGAGCTCGAACCCCTCGTATCGCTTTGTGCCCGACAGCGTGATGGTCAGAGTGCGGCTGCCGTCTCCCCCTGTGTTGACTGTATGTACCAGATACTTCCAGTCACTCCGGAGGTCGATGTTCTGCGGCGCACTTCCTGTTTCGGCAATGCCAATACTTCCTTGTTCCCGGAAGCGCGGGCCGGTCACTGCGATCCGGACGGCAACCACGCGGTTCTTCGGATCCAGATCCACCTGCAGGAACTGCTTGCCGGGTTCTGCCTGTGCTTCCAGTTGCAGCACCAGCGTTCCGTCCACAAACACCTGATAGTCCGCGTCCGGCGCACGTTCCAGTGTCAACGCGTAGGCGCGGCCCGGCGTCATACGCCCTGGAGGGATGGACGCGCGCAACCAGACTACCTGCCCCGACTGCAGGCCGGTCAACGGCAGGCGTGTCGCTTGCCATGCCCGATCGTCGAAGTCCGGTTGCGCCCATCGTTCCGAAAGCACTTCGGAGGAACGCCGCCAGTTGACCAGAGGGACAGGCGGCTCCACAAGGGGAGCTATGAAGGAGAACAGCGCCTCGGAGCCGGGCTCCGGGGCGATCTCCACGCGCTGGCGGAGGTTGCGCAAGCGCACCGTCTGCAGGCTCCCGGCTTTCGGGTCGTACTGGATCACCCGCTCGACAGCCTGGTTCCGCAACGTCCACGTCATGGTGCTCCGCTGGAAGCGGATTTCCGGACGCCGACCCGGGTTGAAGAAGCCACCACGATAGGTAGCTACCGCCGGCAAGGCGCTCCATGCTCCCAGAAACCCGAGCAGGCCGGCACGCAGGAGTACGCGCCGGGAGTGAATGGACAGAGGGTTGCCGATCATGCGTGTTCTGAAAGCGTATTCCGATGCGTTCCCGGCTGCCAGCAGAAGCGGGAAACGTGCTTGCGGATACGGGGTGTCATCGTCTCGGCTTGTGGATCGCCTCGCCCCGAACATCCAGCGCGGCCTCACCAATCGCTTCCGCAAGCGTCGGGTGCGCATGAATGCTGGTCATCAGCTCCTCGACGGTCGACTCCAGCTTGATGGCGATCACTCCCTCGTGGATCAGTTCGGTCGCATAGGGGCCGATGATGTGCACCCCCAGCAGCTCGCCGTACTTGCGCTCGGCAACGACTTTCACGAGGCCTTCCTGCTCGTTGAGTGCCATGGCCCGGCCGAGCGGGCGGAACGGGAACTTGCCGGTGATCACATCGTACCCCTGCTGGCGCGCCTCCTCTTCGGTCAGCCCCACCCACGCGACCTCGGGTACCGTGTAGATGGGAGACGGGACAGCCCGATAGTCCATCTTCACAGAATGTCCCATCGCGTTCTCTGCAGCCACAATGCCCATGTGTGAGGCCAGATGCGCGAGCAGCAACCGGCCTGTCACGTCCCCGATGGCATAGATGTTGGGCACACTGGTCTGCAAGTAGTCGTTCACTTCGATGCCCCGTGGGTGCGTTCGGATCCCGACGGTCTCCACCCCCAGCCCTTCGTAGGCGGCCCGGCGCCCGGCGCCCACCAGGATCACATCGGTCTCCACCTGTCGCGCGCCCTCCTTTGTCTCGATCGTGGACACCAGTCCGGAAGCGGTGCGCTCCACATTCACCAGCCGGGCATCCGTCAGGATCTGGATCCCCTGTTTCTTGAGGCTTTTGCGCAGTTCTGCCGAGATCTCTCGATCCGCCACGGGCAGGATCTCTGGCATGATCTCGACCACGGTCACCTCGGCCCCGAGGTTGCGGTAGGTGTAGGAGAACTCCAGTCCGACAGCTCCGGAGCCGAGGATCAGCATGCGCCCGGGGCACTCTGTGGCCGATACCGCCTCGTCGCTGGTCCAGATGCCGTTGGTGCTGACGCCCCGGGGGTCATCGGGATTGCGTTGCAGGCCGGGGATGGGGGGGATTACCGGCACGGAACCGGTTGCGATGATGATCTTGTCTGTGGTGATCCGCTGCGTTTCCGACCCGTTGACGACCTCAACCGTGTGTGCGTCTACCAGGCGCCCGGTCCCCACAATGGAACGGACGTGATTGCTCTTCAGCAATTGCTGCACGCCCCCGCGCAAGGTGGTTACCACCTTGTTCTTGCGTTCCATCATCTTGCTGAAATCGAAGCAGACCTCGCCCTTGATCACCACCCCCATCGCGTCGGCATGCCGGACGTGCATCAGCCGCTCCACACTGGCGATCATGGCTTTGGTTGGAATGCATCCCCAGTTGAGGCACGTGCCACCCCACTCGGTCGCCTGCTTCTCGATGCACACGGTGCGCGCACCCAGCTGTGCGGCGCGGATCGCGGCCACATAGCCGCCGGGACCCGAGCCAATGACCACAACATCAGCGTCGAAATCTCCCACAGGGGACATAGCGCTTTGCTCCTCCGGTTGAGACGACAGCAGACGTCCCACCACCGCATTGATCTCGTCTTCTGGAATGAGCTCGGAAGCCTTGCGCGGCAACACGGCGGGCGGTTCCACGATCACAGCGTGAGGGGTTCCGTGAGAGGCTCGGGGGGAAAGGGAAGGAGATACCGGTTTTGAGGCAGAATCAGAAGATGCGGATGACTGCACTTCACTCACGCGAGGCCTCCTGCACTGCGCCGTGCGCAATCGACATGGCCGGACACGCATGCAGCGTCCCCTCGAGGATACGCCTGCGGCGCAGATACTGCTGGAGTATAGCATATGGCTCTGCGACGCGTCAACGCCGGGTGTGCTGGAGGAGACCCCCTGTTCCAGACAGGGGTCCGGAACCGACAATCGGGCCGTATGCATGACACAGAGGATAGACACGAGACCATGCACATTCAGGATATCTTCGCACAGCACAGAACGACCTTCAGCTTCGAGTTCTTTCCGCCCCGGGATGAGGCCGCGGCAGAGCAGCTCTACCGGACCATCGCAGAGCTGGAGCCCCTGCGCCCCTCCTTTGTCTCGGTGACCTACGGCGCAGGGGGAACCACACGCCGTCACACGCATGACCTCGTTGTCCGTTTGAAGCGGACTACTTCCTGCGATCCGATCCCGCACCTGACCTGTGTGTGTCACACAGTGGAGGAGATCCGCGACATTCTGGAGCGGTACGCGGAGAATAACATCTCCAACATTCTCGCGCTCGGAGGCGATCCGCCCCGACACCTGCCCCATTACGACCGATCGCAGGATCCTTTCCAGCATGCAGCGGATCTGGTGCGCTATATCCGCAAGTTCAATGAGCAGGGCATCCACCCCGATAAACGCGGGTTCGGGATCGGTGTGGCCGGGTTCCCGGAGGGGCATCCGGCTACCCCGAACCGCATGCGGGAGATGGACTATCTGAAGGCTAAAGTCGATGAAGGAGCTGACTACATTGTCACCCAGCTGTTCTTCGACAATCACGACTTTTACGACTTCCGTGAGCGGTGCGAGCTGGCAGGCATCAAAGTCCCGATTATCGCGGGTATCATGCCGGTGACCTCCTTGCGCGGGTTGTATCGCATGGCCGAGCTGGCGCTCTGCTCACGCTTCCCGGCGCGCCTTCTGCGTGCGCTCCAGCGTTGCGGTGACAACGAAGAGGCGGTACGGCGCGTTGGCGTGCACTGGGCCACTGAACAGTGCCGTGACCTGCTGGACAATCATGTGCGCGGGATCCACTTCTACACTCTCAATCGCTCCACCGCAACGCGCGAGATCTATGCGAATCTGGGCGTCACGGACTCTATCGCGCTGGCCTCTTAGATGTCCCGGGCCATTTCCCGGAGATCAGAAGGAAGCGTGCCGGTGAATGTGAGCATCCTGACCGTGAGTGATCGCTGCGCACGCGGAGAACAGGAGGATGTCTCTGGCCGGATCCTGAGCGAGACGCTGACGGCCAGCGGCTACATCGTTACCGCGCATGCGGTCGTGCCGGACGACCTGCAGACCATCGTGGACATGTTGACCGGGTGGTGCCACTCCACCTGCGATCTGATCCTGACCACAGGAGGCACCGGATTCTCCCCGCGGGATGTCACTCCGGAGGCGACCCGCGTGGTGATCGAGCGAGAAGCACCGGGGCTGGCAGAACTCCTGCGATGGACCGGGTACCAGAAGACTCCCTACGCTGTGCTCTCCCGGGGCGTCGCAGGGATCCGGGGAAAGACGCTCATCGTCAATCTGCCCGGCAGCCCGAACAGCGTACGCGATGGTCTGGCGGTCCTGATCCCTGTGCTTCCGCACGCGCTATCGCTGCTGCGTGGCGAACCGGCAGACCATATGCCTGCCGCGATCCCGCAGGACGCCATACCGGATCCCGCGTCCCCGCCGGCCACCGTCGTCGTTCTGGAGGCCAACCTGGATGATCTTCTGCCGGAGGCCTACGAAGTGCTCATGGAGCGGTTGCTGGCTGCAGGTGCGCTCGACGTGTTTCTGACGCCCGTCCAGATGAAGAAACAGCGGCCCGGTACGCTGCTCACAGTCCTCGCGCCTCTGCACAGGAGGGAAGCGATCACAACGATCGTTTTCCATGAGACCACCACATTTGGCGTCCGATACACTCTCTGGCATCGTGACACGCTGCACCGTCGTCAGGAGATTGTCTCCACCCCTTACGGCCCCATCCGGGTGAAAATCGGTTCCTGGCGCGGGGAAGAGATCACCGCCACGCCGGAATACGCGGATGTGAAAGCTGCGGCGCTGGCCCACAACGTCCCGTGGAGAACTGTCTATCTCGCGGCGCAACAGGCGTGGCACAGGTGAGTCCGGAACGTGCATTGTCGCGCCCGGCAAAATCGGCTATAATGCCATATCTTGCGTCTGATACAGAAGAAGCTGAGGTGCCTCATGACAGCAATCCCCGCACGCGATGTACGCGAAGGGCACAGCGCCGATGCGGTCCCGGACCGACGCGGGCGATTCGGACGTTTTGGCGGGCGGTTCGTGCCGGAAACCCTGATCCCTGCGCTGGATGAACTGACCATCGAATACGAGCGGGCCAGGCACGATCCGGAGTTCCAGCATGAACTGGATGCCCATCTGCGCGATTTTGTGGGCCGCCCTACTCCCCTCTACTTTGCTGCGCGCCTTTCCGAGCATTACGGCGCCCGAATCTATATCAAGCGCGAGGACCTGTGTCACACCGGCGCGCACAAGATCAACAACACGATGGGCCAGATCCTGCTGGCGCGGCGCATGAAAAAGCCACGGATCATCGCGGAGACTGGCGCAGGGCAGCATGGCGTCGCCACGGCCACAGTCTGTGCGCGGTTCGGACTGGAGTGCGAGGTGTACATGGGCGCCGAGGACGTACAGCGGCAGGCGCTCAACGTCGCCCGGATGCGTCTGCTCGGTGCCCGGGTCACCCCGGTTACTTCCGGCACCGCTACCCTGAAAGACGCCACCAACGAAGCGATGCGGGATTGGGTTACCAACGTCCGCACCACGCATTACATCATCGGCTCTGTCGTCGGTCCGCATCCCTACCCCATGCTGGTACGCGATTTCCAGTCGGTAATCGGTCGGGAGACCCGGGAACAGATCCTGCAGCGGGAAGGTCGCCTGCCCGATATCGTTCTGGCCTGCGTGGGGGGTGGCTCCAATGCGATGGGCATGTTCTACCCCTTTCTACAGGACACCAGTACCCGCCTGATCGGTGTGGAGGCCGCCGGCGAGGGGTTGCATACGGGCCGTCACTGCGCCCCGCTCACTGCAGGAACCGTGGGCGTGTTTCAGGGCTCCCAGAGCTACCTCATACAGGACGCGGACGGGCAGGTCGCGCCCTCACACTCCATCTCTGCCGGTCTCGACTACCCGGGTGTCGGCCCGGAGCACGCGTACCTGAAGGACACAGGCCGCGCCACCTACGTCTCCATCACGGATGCAGAAGCGCTGGCAGCTCTGCAACAGCTGGCGCATCTGGAAGGGATCATCACCGCGCTGGAGACCGCGCACGCCTACGCCTATCTGGAGTACCTGCGGCCGCACCTGACTCCCGATACGCTTGTCGTCATCAACAACTCCGGCCGCGGCGATAAAGACATGAACACTGTGATAAACGCCCTCGGCCTGTGATCGATCCCGATACAGCCGGTAGCGGCAGCAAGGATGCAAGGGTGACCCGACTCGACGAGAGATTCCGCGCACTGCGCGCCAGCAACGAAAAGGCGCTGATCTGTTTTGTAACCGCCGGAGATCCCTCCCCGAAGGCCACCGTGGAGATCATCGCGACACTGGCCAAGGCAGGAGTGGACGCCGTGGAAATCGGCATCCCGTTCAGCGACCCGCTGGCGGACGGCCCCTCCATTCAGGCCTCCTCGCAACGCGCCCTTCAGGCTGGCATGACCGTATCCCGGGCACTGGAGACCATCGCGCAGGCACGCCGGAGTGTTCCGCCGCACTTCCCGATCGTCGTCATGACCTATTACAACCCGATCCTGCGCTACGGGCTGGAACGGTATGCGGCCGATGCCAAAGCTGTCGGTGTCGATGGACATATCGTGACAGACCTCACCCCCGAAGAGGCCGACGAGTGGAAACGCCTCTCCGAGGCCAACGGGCTGGATACCATCTTCCTGCTGGCTCCTACCAGCACGCCCCAGCGCATCGAGATTGTAACCCGGCTCTCCACAGGATTCGTCTACTGCGTGTCGCGCACCGGGGTGACAGGCGCACGCAACGAGGTACCGGCGGAGCTTACGGAAGTCGTCACGCGTATCAAATCGTGCACCGATCTGCCCGTCTGTGTTGGTTTCGGTGTCTCCGCACCGGAACACGTGCGTCAGATCGCCGCGTTCGCGGACGGCGTTGTGGTCGGCAGTCGCCTGGTTGACCTCATCCATAAGCATCGTGACGAGCCGCATCTGTGCGCGGTAGTTCACGACTTCACTTCCAAGCTCAAGGCGGCAACCCGCGGGTGATCCCCCGCTGGATTTTTTCTGGAACGGCCCGGCTTCCCCGGAAAAATGCCCCTGAAGTTGCATTTTGCAACGAACTATGATACAATGGGAGCAACGTGGAGAGATGGCTGAGTGGTCGAAAGCGG
>JANWZQ010000144.1 GCA_025054835.1 Chthonomonadaceae bacterium | reverse complement strand
GTACGACATCGCTTTGGAGCCGTTGTAGGCGTTGAGCATCCGCGTGATCGCTGCGGTCAACGAGGTCTTCCCGTGATCCACGTGACCGATCGTGCCGATGTTCACATGTGGCTTCGTTCGCTCAAAACGCTGCTTACCCATGGTATTCGACAACCTCCACCGGGGGCATTGTGCGGGCTGGTGTCCCTGTTACACACGTACAAACGCTGCTTCGCGCCGCGTCAGAAGGCCCCGGACAACGCGCTCCCGTGCCTCCAGTTCGTTATGTGCGGGGAGGCACAGGAGCCTGCATAGCGATATAAGGGTGGATCAGCCCACACTGGGAATCGGACCCAGGACCTCTTCTTTACCAAAGAAGTGCTCTACCTCTGAGCTATGTGGGCGAACGGATGGAGGGGGAGAGCCGGAGGGTGGACCGGATCGATTACCCGATCCTGTTCCCCGCGTCTCTTGCCCTCTGCCTGTGCATGCATGTGGGGAGAGCAGGATTCGAACCTGCGAAGCATTCCGCGACAGATTTACAGTCTGTTCCCTTTGGCCACTCGGGAATCTCCCCACGACGTGCCGTCTGCAGTCCCAGAGAGAGGATTATCCCTCAATCAGGCAGACAAATACTCGGTGGCTACTACCGGCCCACCGAGTACTCGGGACAGAATATACCATAGAACAGGGTGCAGAGTCAATAGCTTCCGCGCGAAAGCGGTGGGTTTTTTCGCGCAGGCTGTCCGGAACCTTTTGCGGCAGTTCATGCGTCACGATGGATAGCAGGGGGCGTGGCGCGGCCCTGCGTTGCCGTGCGGGGTGGTGTCATTGATGCAGAATCGGGGCTCGGTTCCCGATAATCAGAGGAAATTAGAGGCAACGCCTGACGGCGGGGCAACGCGGTCCTGACGCGTCTGGCAGAATGCACCGGTTTGTGATATAATTTTTTCAGGCAGGGGCGCCGGCAGGTGCTGTGGCTTGCAACCTGCAGGGGGCCCGGATGGCGCGATGTCCCGGTGAGAGGCACCGGAGGCATTGGAAGCGTGCCTGTGACGCGTTCTGCCATCGAGCGCATCGGGTTTGAGAAAAGTGGTACCGGGATCAGATGTCACAGCAGCATGGATGCTGCCGTATTACAGGAGAGAACTGCCAGTTCCCGGCGCACTCCCTTCCGTTTCACAGGCGGCTTGATGAGACCGGCATCGTTGCTGTGTTGCGCGAGTGTTACGTGCGAATAGCCGAGCCGGAGCCGGTAGTGACCATCAAACAGTGGTTTCAATGCCGTTGTCCCGTCTCGGTAGGAAGCGCTCTGTTTCCGCCGGGGCGATTTTGTTTTCTACGTGGCTCGTCGTGATGAAAGCAATCCACGCCCGTTCAGGTCTGCGTTCCACTCGCGACGCGAATGTCCTGTCGGACGCTCAGGAGGATGGATTTATATGTCTATGAAGACAACCGAGTTTCTCAAGCAGGTTGAAGAGCATCGCAAGCAGGAGCAGGCGCTCGCGTGGGAGGGCACCTTCAGCGACTATCTGGAGATCGTCGCCAAGAACCCGCATGTCGCGGATCTGGCCCATGCGCGCATCTACAATATGATCATGTCGGCCGGCGTGGAAGAGGACCCGGTCACTGGAACCAAGCGCTACAAGTTCTTTGAAGGGGAGCTCTTCGGCATGGAGCGCACGCTCCAGCAACTGGTGGAGGAGTACTTCAGTCCGGCGGCCCGCCGTCTGGACATTCGCAAGCGGATCCTGATGCTGGTAGGGCCGGTTGGCGGCGGCAAGTCAACCCTGGTGACCATGCTCAAGCGCGGCCTGGAGAAGTACAGCCGTACCGAGCAGGGCGCGATGTATGCCATCAAGGGCAGCCCGATGCACGAGGAACCATTGCATCTGATCCCGGAAGAGTTGCGGCCGCAGTTCAAGAAAGAGTACGGCGTGCACATCGAGGGCGACCTCGATCCCGTGGATCGGTGGCGACTGGAGCACGAGTGGAACGGCCAGATCGACAAAGTGCCGGTCGTGCGGATCTTCGCTTCCGAGCGCAATCGTGTGGCGATCGGTACGTTCAAGCCGGCAGACCCCAAGAGCCAGGACGTGGCTGAACTGACAGGCAGCGTCAACATTCAGGCCCTGACGGAGTACGGTCAGGAGTCGGATCCACGCGCTTACAACTTCGACGGGGAGCTCAACATCGCCAACCGGGGCATCATGGAGTTCATCGAGATGCTCAAGGCCGAGAAGCGCTTCCTGTATGAGCTCAACACGGTGGCCGGAGAGCAGACCATCAAGGCCAGCCGGTTCGCGCTCATCTACTGTGACGTGGCGGTCATCGCCCATACCAACGAGTACGAATACAACTCCTACTTCTCCAACAAGGAGAATGAGGCGATGATCGACCGCATCTTCGTTGTCAAGGTGCCGTATAACCTGCGGGTCTCCGAGGAAGTGCGCATCTACGAGAAGCTGATCGGTCAGAGCGATGTACAGGACAACGGGCTGGAGCTGTCCAAGGTGCACATCGCTCCGCACACCCTGCGAGTCGCCGCGATGTTCGCGATCCTCACTCGCCTCAAGCCCTCCAAGAAGGCCGGATTGAGCCTGATGACCAAAATGAAGCTCTACGACGGCGAGAAGCAGGTGGGGGACTGGGACCAGCGCCATGTGCGTGAGCTGCGCGACGAGTATCTCGACGAGGGGATGACCGGTGTCTCCCCGCGCTTCATTATCAACCGCATCTCTTCGGCGCTGGTGCGCGGCGGGAAGTCTTACGTGACACCGATTGATGTGTTGCGCTCCCTGCGCGACGGCATCACCGAGTACACCAACAACGAAGAAGAACGCCGCCGGTTGCTGGGCTTCATCGATGAAGTACGCAAGGAGTTTGACGAGATGGCCAAAAAGGAAGTCCAGCGCGCTTTCGTCTACTCCTACGAAGAGTCTGCCAAGACACTCATGGACAACTACATCGATAACGTGGAGGCCTACTGCAACCGGGAGAAGGTCAAGCATCCGATCACAGGCGAAGATGTCGATCCGGACGAGCGGCTCATGCGCTCAATTGAGGAGCAGATCGGAGTCACCGAAAACGCCAAGCGCGAATTCCGGGAGGGGATCATGCGGTCTGTGGCCAGCCTGATGCGTCGCGGGCAGGCCTTCACGCCCTCCTCGGATGAGCGGCTCAAGGAGGCGATTGAGAAGAAGCTGTTCGCTGATCTGAAGGATATCGTCAAGATCACCACCAGCGCCAAGACGCCCGATGCAGAGCAGTTGAAAAAGATCAACGAGGTGGTGGATCGCATGTGCCGCGAGCAGGGCTACACGCCAGAGTCGGCCAACGAGCTGTTGCGCTACGTCGGCACTCTGCTCAACCGTTAACATGCCGGGTTCCGCGCCGGGTGCATTCCGGGGCACCGTGGTGTGCCGGGATGCACCCGGTGTGCACGGGAGAAAAATTCTGTTCTCAACAAGGAGCTGGCCTGTCTCTACCAGAAAAGAGTTGAAGGGGCGGAGGGGGATCCGGCCCGGATGAATGCGTAGCGCAGTCGCGAATGAGGGGAGATCCGATGCGGCAGTTTTCTCTGAGCCATGATAGCTGGGACCTGCATCGCCGTGCGGAACGTGACCGACAACGGCACAATGAGAAAGTCAAAGAGGTGATCAAGCAGAACCTCGGCGACCTGATCAGCCATCAGGACATCATCACCGCCGATCAGGGCAAGATCATCAAAATTCCCATTCGCGGCCTGGAGTTGCCTCGCATCCGCTTCGATAACAGTGGTCGTGAGCGTGTAGGTCAGGGCCCTGGAGGAACCAAACCGGGCGATGTGCTGGGGCGTGCTCCACAACCGGGAGATGCGGCCGGCAAGCAGGCCGGGCAGGAGCCTGGCGTGGACTTCTACGAGGCGGAGCTGACCATCGAGGAGCTGACGGCTCTGGTTTTTGAGGACCTGCACCTGCCCAATCTGGAAGAGCGGGGCGTCAAACATATCCCGGCAGAACATGCGGACTTCAACACCATCAGCAAACGGGGCATCGCCAGCAATCTCGATCGTAAACGCACCCTGCTGGAGGCCTACAAGCGCAATGCCCGGGAGGGCCGCCCGGGGTGGCAGATCCGTAACGAGGACCGCCGTTATCGTACGTGGGAACTGGTGACCGAGCCACAGCGCAACGCAGTTGTCTTCGCCATGCGCGACGTCTCCGGGTCCATGGGGGAGTTCGAGGCCTACATCTGCCGGTCGTTCTACTTCTGGATGCTGCGTTTCCTGCGCAAGAAGTACGCCAGTGCCGAGATCGTGTTCATCACCTGTCATACCGAGGCGAAGGAAGTGGATGAGCACACCTTTTTCTCCCTGGGGGACTCCGGCGGTACCAAGATGAGTGAGGCTTACAAACTCGCGCTGGAGATCATCGACAAGCGTTACAATCCCCGTGAGTGGAACATCTACCCGTTCCTCTTTTCGGACGGTTACAACTGGGGTGACGCTGAGTGTGTGGAGCTGGTGCGCAAAATGGTGGATATCTGCAACCTGGTTGGCTACGGTGAGATTGCCAACGATGTCTGGAGCCAGTCGCCGCACTTCGCCCCGCTCGGTCAGGCCTATCAGGAAGCGTTCGCCAACGAGCCCCGGGTTTGCCTGGTCAAAATCAATAGCAAGGAAGATGTCTGGCCTGCGTTGAAAAAGTTCTTCAGCAAGCACCCGGAGGTGCAGGCCGCCGGATGACCCGGCGCGCAGTGCGCTTTCTGTCTGGATGCGAGGCTTCCCCGGCCTGCGTGTGGGCCTCCGGGAGGCCTTCTCTGTTACTCTGGCTCCGCATGGTCCGTGAAACCCTGTCACGGATGCAACCGTAGTCCCTGTGAAGCGCTTGCAAGAGGGGGACACGAGGACGGTTACGCTGGTGGAACCACAAGACGCCGAACTGGTCAGGCAGACGCTCTGCGGCAACGTGGCGGCCTACGATACGCTCGTTCAGCGCTATCAGCGTCAGGTGTATAACCTCGCCTACCGGATGCTCGGCAACGCTGAGGATGCAGGCGATCTGGTGCAGGAGACGTTCCTGCGGGCATATGGAGCGCTCGCCTCCTTCCGCCAGGACGCCAGCTTTCTCACCTGGCTATACAAGATTGCCTCCAACCTCTGCATTGACCAGTTGCGCTCGCGCAAGGCCCGAAACGCTCTCTCGCTCGATCTGGAACTGGAAGAGGGGCGAGAACCTTCTGCCGACCCGCGCACATGCGGGCCAGAAGAGAACGCTGTGCGGGGCGCCCTGCAGGATGTGGTGCAACGCGCCATTATGAACCTGCCGGAGCGCTACCGCGTTGTGGTGATCATGCGTCATTTGCAAGGCATGAGCGTGGAGGAAATCGCCTGTGCACTCGACCTGCCGTCGGGCACAGTGAAAACCCATCTTTTCCGGGCCCGGGAGATGCTCCGGGATCGGCTCGGCCCGGTGCTGGAAATGAAAACGGATGGAAAATAGATTTGAACATATTCCGCCAGAGGAGCGGAGCGATTGGGGCCATTACGTCCGGCCCCCCGGAACTCCGGAGAACACGCAGCAACTTGGAGATGCGCGTTCGAGCTACCTGTGCGTGCGCGTACAGTCGATGATCCCGCACCTACTGGAACACGATGGCGAGGTTCGCCCGGAGATCGCATCGTCTGCGCAGGCGCACATCGCAACCTGCGCGCAGTGCGCGCGGTACTATACGCAGATGCAACAGGTGATCTCCCTGCTGGAAACGCTCGAACCGCCGGAGATGCCGGTCGACTTTGCGCCAGCGATCAGGCAACGGATCCAGGCCGAATACCACAGGGCTCAGGGCGCTCCGCGCGCCTCCTTTCCTGCAGCAAGTCTCTCCACAGGCCGCGAAGAAGCTCCTGCTGGCAGCAACGCGACCCAGCAACAGGCGCGCTCTGCCGGGGTGCGCCGGGTGCGTAATGTACGCCTGTGCACCGCCAGCACGCTGCAGACGCATCCAGATGAGCAGACCGTGCTGACCGGCCGTGTGGTGGCCTTCTGGCGACAACTGACCGGTACCGGATTGCTGCTTGCGGTGCTGGGCGTTCTGTTGCTGACCGAATGGGGGCGTCAGGCCATCGGGGTGAATCTGGATACCGTGTCGGCGTTGCTGGCACAGATCGTGGATGCTGTAGCGCACGTTCCGGTGATCGGAAGCATTGTGGCCGCAGTGGCCGCTGTGCTGACGCAGGCCGCCGGCATACTGCACGCAACCTATCGTGCTTCCGAATGGTTTTCTATGCTGGGGCTGGCGATAGACATCAGCATTTGCGTGGTCGGATATTACCTCATTGTAGCGCGAAGACGTCAGCATCGGGCGCGCGGGGCCTAGGAGGACTGTCAGATGGCACGATACATTCTGTATGTTGTTGCGGCGGTTCTCGTGCTGACTCTGTTTTCCGCAGGTCCCGCGAAGGCGCAGGAGGAGCCCGTGGTGCTGCGCGCCGGTGAGACGGTCGATTCACTTGTGGTAGACGGGCGCCCGCTGGATCTGGCTGGCGAAGTGAAGCATGATGTCATCGTGTTCAACAGTGAGGTACGGATCCGGCCTGGCGCCCGGGTGGGTGGGCGCGTCATTGTAGTGGACGGTACCATCCGGGATGAGGCCGGAGGGGCAGTGCGCGCAACGCTGTACAATGGTTCGTACCTGCGGAAGTATGGCGTGCTCCGTGTTGACGGGACAGGCCTTTCGAAGAATCCCGCAGCGTCTCCCGGGCAGGCTGAGGACTGGAGAGGTAACCAGATTGCGCTCTTCATGCTCGGACTGATTGGTGTGCTGGTGATGCGTCTGCTTGCCCCACGCGCCACAGTGACGGCAACCGAGGTGGTAGCTCTGGATCCCGGGCGTGCGCTGGTCATGGGCCTCCTGGGAGCTCTGGGGTTGCTCGTAGCGGCGCTCATCAACGCCCTGATCGCTCGCTCTCCGGTCGGGATGGTCTGGTCTCCGGTAGGCGTGCTGGTCGGTGTGACCGCGGTGATCCTGCTCGGTGCCGGCTGGCTCTGCGGCATGCGGCTTGCTGGAGATCTGATAGCGCGGCGGCTGGGCTGGCGCAGTGAGGGAGCAGTATATCCACGCATCGCGCTCGGGTTGCTCGGGTTCTGTCTGGCCAAGCTGCTGGCCTATGGCGTCAGCTCCTGGCTGGGAGGTGCGGTGCTGCTACTGGAGGCGGCCTTTGCGCTCATGGGGCTGGGCGCTCTGATCCTCTCCGGGTTTGGCTCCAATCCTGACTGGCTTCATGCCCGGTTACACCGGGAGCGCCACTGGATGTCGGGGACGTGATCGTGATCTTCCGCTACCTCCGCGCCTCTCCCGCACGGGAGAGGCGTTTTGCTGTGCACTGGCAAACGCGAAGGAAACACGGGCAGTTCCTGTAGAATAGAGTCATCCCAGTGCAAACGGAGAGAAAGAACGTGACCAGTGCGCCTGCCCCGGAGACCCCGGCGCATTCCATCCTGCAGAGCCGGGATGCCTCCCGACACCGATGGATCAGTCTGCGCGCCATGCTGCTGGCGTTTCTGTTTGCACCTCTCACCGCATGGTGGACTGCAGATCAGGGGATCGATGTGATTTTCTCGCTGATGATCCCTCCGGTCATGATGACAGTGGCGGTAGCAGCAGGCAACCTTCTGGTGCGGCGCGTTGCCCCCCGGTATGCCCTGACGGAAGGCGAGCTCATCATCTTCTACGGCATGCAAACGGTTGTTGGAGCGATCTGTGCCGAGTGGATGATGGTCACCCAGCCCTACATCTATTCGTACGCGCTCTACGCCGGCAACGACTCACGCTTTGACAGGCACATCAACCCGTTCACGCACCCGTGGTTTTTCATCCCGAAAGAGCAGGCAGAGCGGTTCACGGACTTTCGCAACGGCGGCTTTCCACTGCCCTACATCCTGACACGCCTGCACCTGTGGTGGCCCTATATTCTCTCATGGACAGTGCTGTTCTCGCTGGTGGGGCTCGCCATGCTCTGCATCAACAGCCTGATGCGCGATCAGTGGACTCACCGTGAGAAGCTGGCCTTCCCGATCATACAGCTGCCAATGGCCGTGGTGCAGGTAGGAGCCGGCAGGGCGCACCCATGGCGCAACCGCTGGTTCCTCGGGCCATTTCTGGTCATGTTCATCATTGATGGGATCAACGGGTTGCATTTTCTCTACCCGTCCGTGCCTCTGATCAACGTGCGCTTTCTCGCCGACGTGTCCCAGTGGTTCACGGCGCCCCCGTGGAACACCATCGGCTGGACGCCAGTCGGTATCTTCCCCTACATGGCGGTGATCGGCTTCTTCATGCCGACCGACCTGTTGTTCTCCTGCATTTTCTTCTTCTTGCTGCGCAAACTGACGCAGGTGTTCACCTACGCCATTGGCTACACGGAGAGCGCGGGCACGTTCGGTGGAGGCAGTCTGGTTCCCGGCCCTCCCTACTTCAGTGAGCAATCGTGGGGAGCATTCCTCGCCCTGTTTGTCACAGCGATCTGGACGGCGCGCAACTACCTGAAGGAGGTGTGGCAGCAGATTGTGCGCGGGCATCCAGCGGGCGACCCCGGCGTGCCACACCGTCTGGCCTTTGCCGGCCTGCTGTTCAGTCTGGCAGCGATCGGGGGGTTGAGCGTCTTCGTTATTGGCATTCCTCCGGTGCTGGTGGCGGTTACTGTGGGCCTGTTTCTGGCGTTCAGTGTGGCCCTGACCCGGATGCGCGCGCAGATCGGTGCTCCTTCCCATGAGATGGCATTCATGGGGCCGACGCAGTTGATCGTGGATTTCGCGGGCACGCAGAACCTGCCACAGGCGGGCATCAGTCGCATGGCCATGATGTTTCACTTCATGAACCGCATCCATCGCACACATCCCATGCCGCATCAGCTGGAGGCCATGAAAATGGGGGATATGGCGCGGATCAACCAGCGTGCGTTGTTTCTGGCGATCATTATCGCCACTGTGGTCGGGTGTGTGCTGGGGCATCTGTGCTACATCTACAAGGGGTATCGCTTCACCCCGTCGGCGCAGGGCGGAGAGGTAGCCGGTGTGGTCTCCACGTTGATCGATCAACGTCGGCCACCCAACCCGGTAGCGATGCTGTTCGTTGGCGTTGGCTTCGGGGTGGTGCTGACGCTGGATTTTATTCGCTTCCGCCTGCCGGGCTTCCCGTTGCATCCGGCCGGGTACGCGCTGGCCATGAACTTCGGCCTGGATTACTTCTGGTTCGGATTGATCCTCGTCTGGCTCATCAAGCTGTTTGTGGAGCGCTATTACGGCCTGAGAGGCCACAGCGCTCTGCATCAGGTGGCTCTGGGGGTGATTCTGGCGGAGTTCTGCGCCGAGACTATCTGGGCGGTGTATGCGATGGTCTACCGACAGGCAACCTACTCTGTGTCCATCAACGGGCGGCTCGGATGGAATCAGTAGGCTACTGTCAGCCCGCTACATGGAAAAAGGCAATGCAATGACGGCCATTCGCACTGTAAATCTGATCTGGGAGAAGCGGATCCGGGGAACCTACCCTGTGGCCCCGCATGCGCTGGACAACGATGGGACGCTCACACTGGCTGTTCCCCGACCTCTGGAAGTGCGCACCTACGATCTGGCTCGCCTGCGACCTGACGGAGGGGTGGAGCACTGCGGCAACTTCTCTGTGGAGACCCTGCTCAAGCTGGAGGTAACGCACCGATCCGACAACTTTCTGGGCATGACTGCCGACGACGTCTACCTGTTCCATGCCGGGCAGAAGCGCCGCTTCCTTGGAGACAAGCGCATTCTGTTTGTCGATGCCAGCTTGAGCGCGAACGGGGAACATGTGGTCGCCGGCTTCTCGGACCTTGCGGGCAGCAGTTTTGCACTTGCTCCGGGTGGGGTGGACGGACAGATTCGGTGGACATGCGATCTGGACGCCCCTCTGGCCCGCGTTGTGATCTCGGCGCAGGGCGATTACATCGCTGCCGGTCTGGAGGACGGCACGCTCCTGCTAATCGACCAGCAGATGCGCGAGCGCTACCGTTTCGTGCAACCGGAGCCGGTGCGCGCTCTGGCCTGTTCGTACGATGGCCTGATCATGGCCTGCGGCACCGACGCCGGAAGCGTCGGGCTGGTGGATGCAGGCGGGACACGCCTCTGGGAGACGCGCCTGCAGGGGAGTGTGGTGGCTGTGGCACTGCCAGCGGATGCATCCTGTTGCGTCGCACTCTCCGTCCGACCCGATGCACCGGACGTCACCCATCTGATCTGCCTGACGGAACAGGGACAGGTCAGCTGGGAAATGCCAGTGGAGAAACGGCTCTTCGGTCTGGCATTATCGCCGGATGGACGCTACATGGCAACCGGGGCCCGCGACGGCACAACCACAGTGTATGAACTGATCCCGGGAGCTGCCGTGGTCGCTGTGCCTGCTGCGGGCCGTGGGCCGGCGCAGGAAACGCTCGACAGGTATGCGCACCTGCAGGGCGCGGATCCCCGTGAGGCGTACCATCTGCTGCTGGAGGTCCTGCATACATGCCCGGTTGACGTGGCGCTTGCGCGGGAGTTTGCCCGCCGGCATCAGGAATGGGTACAGGAACAGCTGGAGAGCGCTCGCGCCGCTCTGCAGACGCAGGACATTTCGACTGCTCTGAGCGTGCTGGAGCGCGCGCTGGAGGGCGCGCCGCAGGAGCCGCAGCTCACCGCGTTGCTGGCACAGGCGCGCACGGCACGGGCGCAGCAACTGCTGGCCGGGGCCCGGCAACAGCGCGCCTCCGGTGACACGGAGGGCGCCGATCGCATGCTGCGGGAGGCTCTGGAAATCGACCCGTTTGCCATGGAGGCCCGACAGGAGCTGGCGGACCTGCGGGCGCAGATCTGCGCGCTGGCCGATGCGGAGGCCGAACGGCTTCTGGCCGAGGGTCATCTGGACGCAGCGGTTGCCACCATGGAGCAGGCACAGACCCTGGCGCCTTCGGCGGAACGGGCAGAACGACTGGCCAGAGCGCAGATCGCCATGGAATTTGCCACGGGTATGGAACACTATCACGCCCGGCGGTACCCGGAGGCAGTGTTCCAGTTCAAAAAAGTGCTGGCACGGGATCCGGGCCATGCCGAAGCGCAACGCTACCTGAACTTTGCCCGTTCGTTTCTGCAGGACACGTCCGTTGATGTGCTCAGCGATCGATTCCGGCGCATTGAGTAGCAGCTCCGGAGGGAGGAGAAGAGCATGACAGAGTGGTCCGATTTCCAGAGCGCACGCCCGCAGTACGAAGCAGACGGCTTCTATATCACGCAGAAGCCCCTCTTCCCGCAGGCGTTGATTGCAGACGCGATTGCCGGCATGGACGCCATCCGGCGCGGGGAGTACGATACGGGCAGGCCTCCCTGCCCGTCGGTCTGGAACCCCGGCGATGACCCGGATCGCCTGTGCAAGATCGAAAACCCGCAGTTTGCCAGTCGCGCGGTGCGGGCGTTGCTACGCTATCCGGCGCTGGGCACACTGGCGGCAGCTCTGACAGGGGCTACCATGGTACAGGTCTGGTGGGTGCAGCTGCTCTACAAGCCCCCGGCAAAAGACGATTCTGCTGTGTCCAATATCGGGTGGCATCAGGACCGCCAGTACTGGGGCGTCTGGGAAGAGGGGAGCGAGCTGTTCACCGCATGGATCGCTCTTTCCGACGTCACAGAGCAGAGTGGCCCGATGCGGTTCGTACGCGGATCACATCGCTGGGGAGTTCTACCGCAGGGCGACTTCTTTGCGCAGGATCTGGACGCATTGCGCGCTCAGATGGATGTGCCTCCGGGTGCCCTATGGGAGGAGGTGCCTGCCCTGCTGCCTCCCGGAGGCGTCAGTGTGCATCATTGCCTGACATTACATGGCTCTGGCCCGAACCAGACGGACCGGCCCCGCAGGAGCTTCGCGGTGCACCTGCGCACGCAGAACGCGCGCCCGGTGAACAGGGAACGACGCGGGCTCACGGAATTCATTGATGACCCGGAGCTCTGCCCGATCATCTACGGGCATCTGTGACATAACCGCGCAGGGGATTCAACGGGAGTCCAATCGGCCTGACCGGTAGGCCCGGTACTGCGCCAGCATCTGCTCTCCTTCCTCACGTTGCCCGAACTGGATCAGGGCCTGCCCCAGGCTGTAGTAGAGCGGTCCGGGGTCCGGCGCGGTCTTCAGGGCATTGCGCAGATGCGGAATGGCCCGGCTCCACTCGCGTCGTTGCTGATATACCCGCCCCAGAGCTGCCTCGGTCTCCCAGTGTCCCGGCCGGATCTGCAGGGACCGTTCATACGCTCGGATGCCCTCGTCCTGAGCGGGGCCGGAGCTCAACTGGCAGTGG
>JANWZQ010000088.1 GCA_025054835.1 Chthonomonadaceae bacterium | reverse complement strand
GGCATGTCTCGTTTGCGGAGTGGGAAAAGGTATTTCGTGCGAATCAACAGCAACTGCAAGAGATAGCCGACTCCGAGGCGCGTACAGAGCTAGAGCGCACTGTTAATCGAGTTCGTCGTGAGGTTTACGAAGCTTGTCTGAAAGCAGCACAACTCCCGCCTGGAGTGTTTCGCCTGACAGTGCCAACAGGCGGAGGAAAGACGCGCGCATCGCTTGCCTTTGCGCTGACGCACATTTGCCACCATGAGAAGCAGTCAGGAGGGACACATCTGCGCAGGATCATTTACGCGATCCCATACACCAGTATCATCGATCAGACTGCCATGGTGTTCCGGGACATCTTCGGTGAGAATGCGCCCATTCTGGTTCATCACTCCGGAGCGTTCGAGGACAGAGCATCTGGGAACGGCGATGAAGATGGTGGGGACGGTCTGAGTTCATGGCGTCGCCTGGCGTGCGAGAACTGGGATGCTCCGCTGGTACTGACGACAACCGTGCAACTGTTCGAATCGCTGTTCTCCTGCAAGCCGGGGCAGTGCCGCAAGTTGCACAACATTGCATGTAGTGTGCTCATTCTGGATGAGGTGCAGATGCTGCCTCCCGGCTTGTTGAAGCCCATTGTAGATGCACTGAAGACCCTTGTGAAATACTATGGAGTAACTGTTGTGCTGTGCAGTGCAACGCAACCGGCACTCTGTGGGAAGCACGTGTATCTCAGTGGTTTTGAACAGGTTCGGGACATTGTAGCGCACCCGGAAGAGCACTTTCGCCTCATGCGGCGTGTGGAGTACCGTGTTGAACTTGAGTCGTGGGGGTGGTTACGTGTAGCAGAAGAGATGACACGTGACACGCGCCGCCCGAGGCAGTGTCTGACCGTTGTGAACACACGTGCCGACGCGTTACGCCTGTTGAAAACACTGAGAGAAATTCTAGGAGAGGATCGTTCTGTCTGCCATCTTTCCACTCTGCTGTGTGGCGCGCATCGGCAGAACGTGCTCAAGGACATTCGGCGCCGTCTGGCCGAGGAACAGGACTGCATACTGGTTGCAACGCAGGTGATCGAGGCAGGAGTCGACGTCGACTTTCCTTTTGCCATGCGTGCCATCGCAGGCTTTGAGCGGATCATCCAGCTGGCAGGACGGTGCAATCGCCGGGGGCGACTGCCGCGGGGCGAAGTAGTCGTCTTCTTCCCTGCAGAAGGACGTCTGCCACCTGAGTTCTACAAGACAGCTACAGAACGCACAAAACTCCTGCTGAGCAGAGGCTCGGTGGACTACGACGACCCCGCGCAATGTACGGAATATTTCCGGCAGGTCTACCAGGACATCGATACGGATGAGCTCGGGATACAGAGCTCCCGTCGTCGGTGTGACTTCCCGGAGGTTGCTGCGAAGTTTCGCATGATTACAGAGCTTACGCGACCCGTTCTCGTACGTTATGCACCGGAAGCAGCTCTGTATGACCGAATAATCCGTGAACTCTCCGAGGGAGGGTTGTCACGGGAAATCTGGCGTAGAGCACAACCCCTGCTGGTCAACTTGCTGGCGCGCGATGTCGAGCGTCTCATGGAGACCGGGCAGATTGCCGACGCGCTGCCGGAATATCCAGACACCTTGTATCTCTGGAAGGGCGATTACGACGAGGTAGAGGGGATGGTAGGGGTTCTGCAAGACCCGGTCGACCCCGATCTGCGTTGTGGTCAGAGGCAGCTGTAACCCAGCTGCTGGCGGCAGAGCGATAAGCTCCCTGTCGTTCCGTATTCACATACCTCGATCCCAGACCAGATAGAATAGACCTTGATGCCTGCAATCCGGTAACAATTGCTGCCTTCCCCCTGATATCTGCGCTAGCGAGTTTCCTGTTTTCGCTGCAATTGTGCAGTACTCTACCTGTCAGGTTTCTCCACGTTCTGTGATCTGTGATAAGGAGGTGTTGTATGGATCACTCTCTGCTGGAAGTGGAAGTATGGGCAGACTTCGCATGCTTCACTCGTCCGGAGTTCAAAGTGGAGCGCGTGAGCTACCCGATGATGACGCCCTCGGCGGCCCGTGGCGTTCTGGAGTCCATCTTCTGGAAGCCGGAGTTCTCGTGGCAGGTGCGTGCGATACACGTTCTGCGTCCGAGACACAGCTCTGCTGGCAATAACGTGGATGCGCTCTCGTTCTATCGCCACTTCTCTATCCTGCGCAATGAAGTGAGTAAGAGAGCCACTGGTAACCCCATTTTTGTGGACGACACTGACACGCGCGCGCAACGCCACACGCTCGGACTGCGCGATGTGGCTTACCTGATCCAGGCGGACATTGTGCTGAGGCCACACGCTACGGACGACATCGCCAAGTACCGGGATCAGTTCCGGCGTCGTGTAGCACGCGGGCAATGTTTTTCCCGGCCCTATCTGGGATGCCGTGAGTTTGCCTGCGACTTCGCACCACCGGATGGTACGGTGGCAATGCGCCGCCTGCGCCACGAACAACCAATCAGGTTAGGCACTATGCTGTTCGACGTGATACGCAGAGAGAAGGGG
>JANWZQ010000042.1 GCA_025054835.1 Chthonomonadaceae bacterium | reverse complement strand
GATGTTTCACGTGAAACGGGTGGGATCCGGCCTGTGCAGGGCTCCTGATGGTGGGGGTTGTGATACTGCGGCACCGTTTCACGTGAAACGGTACTGCGCGACCGGGAGCGCACAACGCTCCACCCCATTTTCCCTGCTAGTCCCCGAAAAGCGCGTACAACCGGTTCTCCAGCCCCGCGAGAGGTGGCAGCCACACGGCCGGGAGCGCTTCCTGCGCGTGCCCCGGTGCCCTCCGGCGCGACCGCGTCACGGCATGTCGTGGGCTCCGGCGCGCCTTCTGGCCAGGCCGGCCGGCGCCCTCCCTGTACTCTCCCCGATGCATTCCACGATGCAGAGAATGCCGATATGACATAGCCTCCTCCCTCTCATGCGTTCTTCGGCTCCAGGGTACCGGCGCGACACGCCTTTCCATGCGCCGCTCGCGGCTGCATCACAACCGGTTGTGAGGCCCGGATGATACGCTCCAGCGCGTCCAGGTAGCGCTGGAACGCGATGCGCCCGGCTTCGGTGGGTGTGTAGGACGTGTGCGGCCTGCGCCGCACGAACTCTTTGCGCACCGTCACATACCCTCTGGCCTCCAGCAGCGCCAGATGAGTGCTGAGGTTCCCATCCGAGAGGGCGAGCGTTTCGCGGAGGAGCTTGAAATCGGCCTCTCCCAGAGCCAGCAACGTCGACATAATGCCCAGCCGCACTTTCTGATGGATGACCTCATCCAGCGCCTCCAGCGCCTCGCGCGCATCCTCGGCACGAAAAGCGTTCTTCTCCCCTGCAACGGGCCGTGTTTCTGACATTCCCTGCGTCCTCACAGTTCCCATCCATCCCGGCGGGCCACGGCCAGCGCATAGAGGATATGAAACCCGCCGAATGTGACCGCGGTCATGGCGAGGCCGGCTGCCGGGAAGCACAGCAGTGTGGCCGCACCGGCCAGCAGGAAGGCTGTGCCCAGCCAGGTCACCTCACGCTGGGAGAACAACCCGACGGCCGACACCGCAATGCCGTAGCAGAGCATCCAGATCGGGTAGACGTCCTGGATCTGCCCGCGCTGCACCAGATGCAGCGTCAGCAACGCCCCGGTACCCAGCCCGGGAGCGGAGGCGAGGGCCATCTGCCTGCCCAGCCGCGAGATGATGGTCTTGCCCACGCGCGCGGCCCGGCGCTTGGTGATGCTGTAGTCGGCGCCGATGGCGAAGAGGATCACCACGGACCACGTGATCAGGAAAGGGAGGCGCAGATCCTGCGGACGAGGATAGCGTTGCTGCAGCGCCTGTGTGACCACGCAACCGGCGATGGAGGCGATCCCGGCCAGGATCCCGGACCATCCGGAGAACGTGGAGTACTTTGTGGAACGTTCCATCAGTTCCCGGATGACGCGCAGGTTCTCTTCGGCCTCGCGCACATCCGGGAGAAAGGTCTCGCGCAAGGGGGGCATACACGTCCTCTCGAAACGCGGCTCAGGATGGTGCGATTTGCAGAGAGTACTTTGAGGAGCAAAGCACTCTCTGCGTTCCAGTATATTCCTCCGTGCCCGTCCCTGTCAAGGGGCGGAGACGCTTTTTGTGCGCCGTGCGCCGGTTACGGGTTGCGCGCGCACCACGAGAACAGGGCCTGCCATTCCGCGCGTTGCTGTTGCAGGAGCGCCGGGTCATCCCCGTGGGCGCGTGCTACCGCCTCCACCAGGCGTTCCGGGTCCAGCTCCGGGTGTGTGACCAGCAACGGGTGCCCTGCCGCGCGGCGGAACCAGTACCGGCTGTTGCCGAAGTCGCCCTCACGTCGGTGCATGATCCCGTGCCAGAACGCTCCGGTGGGGGTGTCGATCTTCTGGCTGACGGTGTGGCTGCGCTCCAGGTCGTCCACGTAGAGCCACAGGCCGGCAATCAGTTCGGGGCGGTTGCGGATCGCCGGGTCACGCAGGATTTCCTCGACCAGTGCGGTGTGCACGGGGTGACTGCCCAGCAGATGGGGCATGGCCTGCTCCAGCGGGAGGGTTGCGAACAGGGGCGCGCAGGCGCGTGCGATGGCTTCTGGAAGGTCCATGATGTTGCTCCTTTTCCAGCGGGATGGGTTCTGTGGTTCCGTTTTTGCGCCCTGCAACCGGTTTCCTGCCTGCGGGCGCGCCCGGGCTTTCCGGAAGAGGAGTTCCGGAGGCGGTGTGGAAACAACGTAGTACTTCACGTTTGGAAGGAGAGGACGCAGGAATGAGACGTGGTATCACCGGTATGGCGCTTCTGCTGGCGCTGGTTCCCGGCGCGGTATTCGGGGCGGACTGGCCCAACTGGCGGGGTCCCTATTACAATGGTTCTTCCCCCGAGACGGGCCTGCCGGTCCGGTTTTCACCGACGGAGAACGTGAAGTGGTCGGTGAGTCTTCCGGGGCCGGCGGCCTCCACGCCTATCATCTGGGGCGATCAGGTGTTCCTGACCAGCACGGATCTGAAGAATCAGGGGCTTCTGGCTCTCTGTCTGGATCGGCAGACGGGCAAGGTGCGCTGGCAGCACTATGTGGGCACGGGTTATCGCCCGGGCGGAGAGGGGAATGAGATCCAGCTGGACTCGCGGAGCAACTATGCCTCGCCGTCGCCGGTAACGGATGGGAAGCGCGTGGTGTTCTTCTTTGGCAACGGGGATCTGGCGGCGTTTGATCTGCAGGGCAGGAAGCTCTGGCAGCGGAACATTCAGAAGGAGTACGGGGATTTTGCGTTCCAGTGGACTTTCGGGAGCAGTCCGCAGCTGTATGCCGGGAAGCTGTATCTGCAGGTGCTGCAGCGGAATCTGGCTGTTGGCAATCGGGGCAAGGATGGGAACCCGTCGTATCTGCTGGCGCTGGATCCGGCAACGGGCAAGGAGTTGTGGCGGCACGTGCGTCCGTCCCCGGCGCAGATGGAGTCGCTGGAGGCGTACAGCACGCCGATCCCGTACGAGCACAACGGGCGGCGGGAGCTGATTATCGCAGGCGGGGATGTGCTGACCGGGCACGATCCGGAGACCGGTAAAGAGCTGTGGCGGTGGGGCACGTGGAACCCGGGGCATCGGGAGGCGTGGTGGCGGCTGGTGCCTTCACCGGTGGCCGGTGGGGGTGTGGTGGTGGTCTGTGCGCCCAAGCGGGCTCCGGTGTATGCGGCGCGCGCTGGCGGATCCGGCACTCTGGGGACGAGCGGGCTGGTCTGGAAGAGTGAGGAGCGCAGCGAGGTGACCAGTGATGTGCCGACGCCGCTGTTCTATCAGAACCGGTTTTACGTGCTGAGTGATCTGCGCAAGGCGCTCAGCTGTGTGGAACCGCAGACCGGGCAGGTGGTCTGGTCTGTGCCGTTGCCGGGGAACACGATGTACTGGGCATCTCCGACCGGGGCGGATGGGAAGATTTATCTGGTCAATCTGCGCGGGGAGGTGTGTGTGGTGCAGGCGCGTGACGGGAAGATCCTGCATACGGTGGCCATGGATAACTCCGAGGATCCGGATGTGCGGTCGACGATTGCGGTGGCGCGGGGCAATCTGTTTCTGCGGACCACGCGGCGGTTGTATTGCATCGGGAAGTAGCGGGGATGCTGGATCGGGAGAGCCTGCCTCTGCTGGGGGAGGCACTGGAGGTGCTGGAGGCGGGCTTTGCGGAGTTACCGGCGTTCACGCCGGATGTGGACGTTGCGGCGGTGCGTGCGGTGTTGCTGGAGGTTGCGCGGCGTTTGCAGGATAATTTCCCCTACCCGCATCCGCTCTACGCCGGGCAGATGCTCAAGCCGCCGCATGCGGTGGCTCGCATGGCGTATGCGCTGGCGCTGTGGATGAATCCGAACAATCATGCGGTGGATGGGGGCCGGGCCAGTGTGGCGATGGAGCGTGAGGCGGTGGCGCACATTGCCCGGATGTGGGGCTGGGAGCGGCATGCGGGGCATCTGACGGGTGGCGGCACCATGGCCAATCTGGAGGCGCTGTGGATTGCCGGTGAGGCGATGGGCCGACGGACGGTGCTGGCTTCTGCGCAGGCGCATTACACGCATCGCCGGGCCTGTGCGCTGATGGGGGTGCCGTTTGAGACGGTTGCGGTGGATCGTTCCGGGCGGATGGATTGCACGGCGCTGGAGGCGCGCCTGAAGCGGGGGGATGTGGGCACGGTGGTGGCTACGGCGGGCACCACTGCGGTGGGCAGTGTGGATCCGTTGCCCGACTTGCTGGCGTTGCGCGCGCGTTATGGCTTCTGGTTGCACTGTGATGCGGCGTACGGCGGTTATTTTGTGCTGGCGGATAATCTGGCTCCGGAGACGCGCGCGGCTTTCGATGTGTTGTCGCAGGTGGATTCGGTTGTGGTAGATCCGCACAAGCATGGCCTGCAGCCGTACGGGTGCGGGTGTGTGTTGTTCCGGGATGCGGACGTGGTTCGTTTTTATCGTCATGATTCGCCCTACACGTATTTCACGCAGGCGGAGTGGCATCCCGGGGAGATCAGTCTGGAGTGTTCGCGGGCCGGTGCGGCGGCTGTGGCGCTGTGGGCCACGCAGCAGCTTCTGCCCTGTGTGCCGGGCGGGGCGTTTGCCGGGATGCTTTCTGATTGCCGGCGGGCTGCGCTGGCGTTGTTCCGTTTGCTGGAGCGGGACGGGCGTTTTCTGGTGGTGTGGGAGCCGGAGCTGGACATTCTGGTCTGGTCGGCGCGTGCCGGGAGTGCCGGGGAGGCTTCCCGGCGCAACCGTCGGATTTTTGATGCGGCGGCCCGTCGTCAGTTGCATCTGGCGCTGGTGCGGTTGCCTGCGGATCTGGTTCGGGATCGGTGGTCTCTGGAGTGGGATCAGGATACGGTTCTCTGCCTGCGTTCCTGTTTGATGAAGCCGGAGCATGCGGGGTATGTTGCCCGGATCCATGCGTTGCTGTGCGAGGCGGCGGATGCCGGGTGATGCGGGTTCGGGGTGTGTGGTGGATGTGCAGGCCCTTCCGATACCGGAAGGGCCTGCAGGTTCCGGGGTGTTTGTGCGGGGTTCAGACGGTCAGGAGTTCTTTGCCGGGTTTCCAGTCGGAGGGGCAGAGGCCTCCGGTTTGCAGGGCCTGCAGGACGCGGAGGGTTTCGTCGGTGCTGCGGCCGATGTTGAGGTTGTTGATCACGGCGTACTGGAGGACGCCATCCGGGTCGATGATGAACAGGCCGCGGAGGGCGATGCCTTCTTCTTCGATGAGCACGCCGTAGTCACGGGAGACTTCTTTGGTGATGTCGGAGGCGAGGGGATAGCGGATGCCTCCGAGTCCGTGCTGGTCTCTGGGGTGGTTCATCCATGCGAGGTGGGAGTAGACGGAGTCGACGGAGACGCCGAGGATGTCGGCTCCGAGTTCCTGGAATTCCTCGTACCGGTCCGAGAGTGCGGTGATTTCGGTGGGGCAGACGAAGGTGAAGTCGAGGGGGTAGAAGAAGAGGATGAGCCATCGGCCCCGGTAGTCGGAGAGGGACACTTTGCTGCCGACGGTTTTCGGGGTGTCGTCCGGTCGTGCTACGGCCATGGTGAAGTCCGGGGCCGGCTGTCCTACTCTTGCGTAACCCATTGTTGCGTTCTCCTCTCTGAAAGTGACGCTGTTGTGCGTTTGTGATGTCTGGCTGCGCGGCGCCGGGCTGGTTGGTGGCTCCGGGTTCTGACGTTGCGTGTTGTTGTGCGCCCGGTGCTGCGGACAGCTAGATAGGAATGATTCTCAATTAGAGAATACCTGACGCCTCGTTTACGCGTCAACTGCCCGGTAAAGTTCGCGGGAAAAAAGTTTGGGGCCCGGTGGGTATCGGGCCCGTTTGTGGTGTGGTGGGGGATGTGTTTCAGATGCCTTCCCGGTTTCTGCGCAGGAGTTCGGGGTTGTCGGTGGGCCTTCTGACGGTGTATCCGGGCAGGGGTTCGAGGTGGGTGTGGATGGCGTCGAGCAGGTCGGATGGGAAGGGGAAGAAGGCGTCTTCGATTTCGTCGGGGGGTGTGATCCAGTTGCGCGCGCCGACGACGACGGGGGGTGCGTCCAGGTAGTCGAAGGCGAAGCGTGTGAGGTGTGTGGCGATGGTGTGGAGGAAGCTGCCGCGTTCACAGGCGTCGGAGGTGAGGAGGATTTTGCCGGTTTTTTTGACGCTATCGATGAGGGGCTGGTAGTTGAAGGGCACGAGGGAGCGTGCGTCGATGATTTCGGCCTGCAGTCCGTATTCGTTTTCCAGGGTTTGTGCGGCGTCGAGCGCGCGGTAGAGGGTGGCTCCGATGGTGAGGATGGTGAGGTCGCGTCCCGGTTTTTTGATGTCGGGTTCTCCGATGGGTATTTCGTAGTAGCCGGTGGGGACGCCTTCGGTTCCGTGGAAGAGTTCGGGCTGGTCGTAGATGCGCTGGCTTTCGAAGAAGATGACGGGGTCGGTGCCGGCGAGTGCGGTGTTCATGAGTCCTTTGGCGTCGTAGGGTGTTGCGGGGAAGACGACTTTGAGTCCGGGGATGTGCGCGCAGAGGCTGGTCCAGTCCTGGGAGTGCTGGGCGCCGTATTTGCTGCCGACGGAGACGCGGAGGACGACGGGCATTTTCAGGAGTCCTCCGCTCATGGATTGCCATTTGGCGAGCTGGTTGAAGATTTCGTCGCCGGCGCGTCCCATGAAATCGCAGTACATGAGTTCGACGAGGGCGCGTCCGCCTTCGAGGGCGTATCCGACGGCGGTTCCGACGATGGCGGCTTCGGCGATCGGGCTGTTGAAGAGGCGGTGGTAGGGGAGGAGCTCGGTCAGTCCGCGGTAGACGGCGAAGGCTCCGCCCCAGTCGCGGTTTTCTTCGCCGTAGGCGATGAGGGTGGGGTCGGTGCAGAAGCGGTGGACGATGGCTTCGAAGAGGGCGTCGCGGATGCCGATGCATCGTGCTTTTGGCAGGAGTTCGCCGTCGGGTCCGATGCCGGAGCGGTTGCGCTGTGCCAGTTGCTGGACGCGGGGGTTTTCTTCGAGTTTTTGCAGCAGTTCGGGCTGGCGTTCGGGGTCGAACGTTTCGACGCGCTGGTTGGAGAACATGGTTTTTTCGAGGAGGCATCCGACGGCGTAGAGGTTGGCGCGGGGGGAGAGTTCGAGGTCGATGGCGCGTTTGTAGGTGCGCAGGATGAGGGCGTCGATGTCGTTTTGCATGCGGTTGAGGTCTTCTACGGTGCAGACGCCTGCTTTGATCAGTTCCTGTCCGTAGGTGACGAGGGAGTCGACCTGTTGCCATTCTTCGATTTCGGCGCGGTCGCGGTAGGAGGAGGCGTCGGAGGGGGAGTGTCCGCTGAAGCGGTAGGTGACGGTGTCGAGGAGGACGGGTCCGGCGCCCTGTTCGAGGAGTTCTTTTTTGCGCGCGATGGCGTCGACGACGGCGAGGGGGTTGTACCCGTCGATGCGTTCGGCGTGCATCTGCTCGGGGTTGAGTCCGGCGCCCATGCGTGCGAGGACGCCGAAGCCTCCGGTTTCGCCGACGGGTTGTCCTCCCATGCCGTAGAAGTTGTTGACGAAGTTGACGATGAGGGGGAGTCCTCCGCGGTGTGCTTCGTCCCAGAGGATTTTGAACTGGTCCATGGTGGCGAAGCAGAGGGCTTCCCATGTGGGTCCGCAGCTGGCGGAGGCGTCTCCGATGTTGCAGATGACGATGCCTTTTTTCCGGTTGATGCGTTTGAACAGTGCGGCGCCGACGGAGATGTCTGCGGAGCCTCCGACGATGGCGTTGTTGGGGTAGATGCCGAAGGGGGTGAAGAAGGCGTGCATGGAGCCTCCCATGCCTTTGTTGAAGCCGGCTTCGCGGCCGAAGATTTCTGCGAGGGCGCCGTAGAGCAGGAAGTCGACGGCGAGGGCTTTGACGCTGGTGGGCGCGGCTTCTGCGGGGCTTTTTTCGAGGACGCGGAGGATGGCTCCGTCCATGTAGTTTTTCATGATGGCCATGAGGGCGTCGTCGTCGAGTTTTTCGATGGCGGAGAGGCCTTTGGCGAGGATTTCTCCGTGGCTGCGGTGGCTACCGAAGATGTGGTCGTCGACGGTGAGGAGGAAGGCCTGTCCGACGGCGGCGGCTTCCTGTCCGATGCTGAGGTGTGCGGGTCCGCGGTGGTTGTATTCGATGCCGCGGTAGTTGCCTTTGAGTTTGACGTCGTTGAGCATGCTTTCGAAGGCGCGGATGAGGGCCATATCCCGGTGGATGCGCATGAGGTCTTCGCGCGCGAAGCGGTCGAGCTCGTCGCGGAGGGTGCGTCGGTACTGATTGATGGGGATGGGTTTGAATTCCAGCTGGCCGCTGCGGCGCACGTCGTCGGGGCGGATGGCGAGCGATCTGGGCATGGGAACACTCCTCAGGTACAGGCTCCGTTGGGCTGTGGGGTTGGTTGACTTCTTTGTTTATGATACTCGATGCAATCGAAGGAGATCAATCGCAAATGCAAGCAAAAGAAAGCGGGTTGTGCGGGTCTGGTTCCGGGTCGGTTGCCGGGATGAGGTACAATCCTGACGCGGTTCCGGTGGTTGCGGGGTATGGTTCTCGCGTGTGCGGGTGTGTGCGGGCGGGGAATCGCCGATAATTTCCGGGTATGCCCTGTGTGCTATGATTGCTGCAAGGAGGCCTGAGGATGCGTAGTCTGTGGGAGGAAGCGGTTGCTGCGACGCTGGCGCCCCTGGATCAGCTGGTGTATATGTCGCGTTTGATCGGCGCGGAGCCGGATCTGGTGCTGTGGGGAGGCGGGAACACTTCGATCAAGGTGTGGGAGAAGGACTTTCGGGGTCGGGACACCTATGTGTTGCGGGTGAAGGGCAGTGGTTCCGACATGAAGACGATCGAGCGGAAGCACTTCAGCGGGGTGCGGATGGAGGATGTGCTGCCGTTGATGGAGCGGGAGGACATGAGCGATGAGGAGATGGTGGCGTATCTATCCTGCGCTCTGATGCATCCGTCGGAGCCCCGTGGTTCGATCGAGACGTTGTTGCATGCGTTTCTGCCGGCTCCGGTGGTGGCGCACAGTCATGCGGATGCGATTGTTGCGTTGTCGAACAACACGCGGGGCGAGGAGGCGGTGCGGGAGGCTCTGGGGGAGGATGTGGTGCGGATCCCCTACCGTCGTCCGGGTTTTTTGCTTTCGAAGGAGGTGGGGCTGGCGGTGCGGGGTCGTCCGGATGCGCCGGGGCTGGTGTTGATGAACCACGGGTTGATCACGTGGGGGGCGACCTGCCGGGAGGCGTATGAGGCGCATATTGCGCTGACGACTCGCGCGGAGGAGTATCTGGCTTCGCGGCGGCGGGGCCGGGTGGTGTTTGGTGCGCCCCGGGTGCGGGCGCTTGCGGAGGGGGAGCGGCGCGCGGTGGCTGCGCAGGTAGCTCCGGCGTTGCGCGGGGCGATCAGTGTGCCGAAGCGGATGGTGCTTCGCTATGAGGATGGGCCGGAGGTACTGGAGTTTGTGAGTTCGGAGGCGGCTCCACGGGTGTCGCAGGTTGGTGCGGCAACGCCGGACCATATTCTGAACACGAAGGTGCTGCCTCTTTATGTGCCGGTTGACGACCCGGGGGATGTTGCGGGGGTGATTGCGGCGGTGCGCCGGTCTGCAGCGGAGTGGCGCGCGGCTTATGAGGCTTATTATCATCGTTATCGGGTGGATGAGCCGATGCTGGATCCGACTCCGCGTGTGATTCTGGTGCCCGGGCTGGGTATGTGGACGAGTGGCAAGGATGCGCACGCGGCGTTGATTTCGGCGGATATCTACCGGCATACGATACGGATTCTGGGGGATGCGGAGGCGGTTGCGGCGTACCGGTCGTTGCCGGAGCAGGATGCTTTTGCGGCGGAGTACTGGGGTCTGGAGCTGTACAAGCTGACGCTGGCGCCCCCGGAGAAGGAGCTGGCGCGGCGGATTGTTCTGGTGACCGGTGCTGCGAGCGGGATTGGCCGGGCGATTGCGGAGCGCTTCGCGGAGGAGGGGGCGCATGTGGTTGTTACGGATCTGGACGCGAACGCGTGTGCGGCGGTTGCGGCGGGGATCTGCGCGAAGCAGGGTGCGGGGCGCGCGGTTGGTCTGGCGATGGATGTGACCGATGAGGGCGCGGTGCAGGCGGGCTTTGCGGAGGCAGTGCGTGTTTTTGGCGGTCTGGACATTCTGGTTTCCAACGCGGGGATTGCGCCGACCGGTCGGATTGAGGAGTTGCCTCTGGGGACGTGGGAGCGGAGTCTTGCGGTCAATGCTACGGGGCATTTTCTGGTGGCCCGGGAGGCGGTGCGGGTGATGCGCGCGCAGGGGCTCGGTGGGAGCATTGTGTTCAATGTGACGAAGAATGTGACGGCTCCGGGTGCGGATTTCGGGGCATATTCCTGTGCGAAGGCGGCGCAGTATCAGCTGGCCCGGATTCTGGCGGTGGAGAACGGGGCATTCGGGATCCGTGTGAATATGGTAAACCCGGATGCGGTGTTTGAGGCTGGTTTGTGGACGCCGGAGTTGAAGGCGGAGCGGGCCCGGGCCAAGGGGATCCCGGTGGAGCAGTTTGAGGAGGCGATCCGGCAGAGTAATCTGCTCCGGGCGGCGGTGCTGGCGCGGGATGTGGCGGAGGCGGCTCTGTTTTTCGCTTCGGATCGGAGTGCGAAGACGACCGGGGCGTTTTTGCCGGTTGACGGGGGACTACGAGAGGCGTTTCCTCGTTGATGTGGATTCACGATGTGTTCTGCTGGCGGGCGCGCTTGCGGCAGGCTTCGGAGCAGTAGCGGACGCTGTGCCAGTTGCGTGCCCATTTGCGGCGCCAGTGGAAGGGTCGGCGGCAGATGGGGCAGATGCGGGTTGGGAGCTGATGGGGGTTGCGAAATCCGGGCATGGGTGCGGGGGTTAGCGGCGTCTCGCGTGCTCGATGGCGATCAGGAGTTCTTCGGGTTGCTGAGAGCCGATCAGGATGCGCTGGCCACTGTGGAGCACCAGTTGCACGCCGCGATTGCCGGAGGCGTTGTAGGCCATGCCTTCCCGGCCGTATCGGATGCCCCATCCTCCGTATTCGAGGAGAGGGCGGTAGCGGCGTACGGTGGCGGAGGTGATGTCTTCGAACGGGATTCTCCGGAAGCCGAAGGGCAGGAGACGCACGTAGAGGCCATCGTCTCGTACTTCGGTGATGAGGCGCATTTTTTCGGCGATGAGCCAGATGAGCCCGATGGGCAGCAGGGCCACGTATATGACGTCGATGCGTCGTTCCGCGATGGCAATGCCGCCGAAGGTTAGCAGGTTGATGCAGAGGACCGCGCGCATGACTGCGGGCGCGATTTTCTGTTCTTCGCGGAAGAGGTAGGTGGACACAGGATCTCCTCTGGGGGCACGCTGTGCGCTGCCCGTGTTCTCTGACGTGCGCTTTTTCAAGGGTACGTTTTTTGTCTGTAATGCGTTGCATTTCTTTGCGCGGTGATACCGGCAGGGTGGCGACGCACGTTTCCGGGGGAAGGGTTTGCGGTATTGTATCGCGTGGGGCGGCCGGCGTTACGGTCTCTACTGCTGGTGTGTGCGGTGGCGGGGTTCGGTGTGGCCGGTGTTCTGAGCCCGGATGCGAGCAGTCGCGTGGCGGGATGGCTGGTGGTGCTGGGGAGCGGCGGTGGTCTGGTGGTATGGTTGCTGCGCTGGTTCCGGTGGTGGCGTTCTGAGAGGTGGTGTGCGGAGCAGGAGCGGATACAGTTCCAGAAGCGTGCGTTGCGTCAGGGGCGTGAGGCGGCACAACGTGCCCGGCAGCAGGCGGTTCGGGAGGCGCGTGCGCGCGCGGAGGAGCGTTCGGGTCGGGCGCGTGCGGCGTCGCGGCGCGTTTTGCGTGAGCAGGATCAGCTGGATCGAGCGCGTGCGCAGTCGCGTGAGGCGGCTCTGGAGGCTGCTGTGGCGCGCCTGTGTGCGCTTGCGGAAGGGGATTTTGCACGGGAGGTACAGGAGATCCTGGCGCGGCGTGGTTACACGGTGGAGCTGGCGCGTGCGCACGGGCCAGTGGAACTTGTGTTGCATGCGCCCGGGGAGTGCCGTCTGGAGGTTGCCTGTATTCTTCCGGGTGGGCAGGCGGCTACTGTGGACGCGGGGAATGCTCTGGAGGCGTGGCGTGCGGAGTGTGGCGCACGTCACGCTTTTCTGGTATCGCGCGGCGGGTTTGCGCCCGAGCTTGTTCGTGTGGCGGCGCGTCGTGCTGTGACGCTTGTGGAGCCCTATCTGCTGGCCTCGTGGCAGTTGAGCGCAACTTCTTCGGAGCCCGGTACGGAGAGAGGCCCGTAGCGAGCGTTTCCGCGGTGCTGTTTCCCCATGTTGTTTTATTTCGTCCAACCTGTGAGAGGGGGTTGTTATGAGCCAGAGCTTTGAGTTGCTGAAGGCGCGCGTCCGTCGGGTTGTGTATTTGAATCAGGCTGCGGGTTTGCTCGGGTGGGATCAGCAGACTTACATGCCTGCTGGCGCGGCCGAGACGCGTGGGGAGCAGATCGGTACGTTGAGTGAGCTGGCGCACGAGCTGTTCACGGCGGACGAGACGGGGCAGTTGCTGGAGGCCGCGGAGCGCGAGACGGAGGGGATGGAGGCGGATAGCGATGAGAGACGGATGCTGGCGTTGCTCCGGCGGCAGTATGAGCGTGCGACGCGTTTGCCGGCTTCTTTTGTGGCGGAGTTGAGCCGGCATCAGTCGCACAGCTTCAGGGTCTGGGTGGAGGCGCGTGCGCGGAATGACTTCGCTCTGTTTCAGCCGGCTCTGGAGAAGATGTTTGATCTGGTGGGGCAGCAGGCCGGGTACTACGGGTATCGGGATCATATTTATGACGCGTTGCTCGATGGTTATGAACAGGGTGCGACCCATGCTTCGGTTGCGGCGATGTTTGCCGGGATCAAGCCGGCGCTGGTAGCTCTGACGCAGGCGATTGTGGAGAGCCGACGGGATGAGTCCGGGGTGTCTGCGCTTCAGGGGTTTTTCCCGGTGGAGGCGCAACGGCAGTTGACGTTGCATGTGCTGGAGGCGATTGGTTTTGATCTGAGACGCGGGCGTCAGGACGAGGCGGCGCATCCATTCTGCGCGAACTTCGGTCGGGATGATGTTCGTTTGACGACGCGTTACGACACGGCGCATCTGACGCAGGGCCTGTATTCCTCGCTGCATGAGGCGGGCCATGGTCTGTACGAGCAGGGCTCTGCGCCGGAGTATGAGGGTACGGTGCTGGCTGGAGGCACTTCACTGGGGGTGCATGAGAGTCAGTCGCGTTTGTGGGAGAATCTGGTCGGGCGGGGGCGTCCTTTTGTGCGTTATTTGCTTCCTGTTCTGCAGCGGTTCTTTCCGGACGCGCTGGAGGGTGTGGATGCGGAGGATCTGTATCGCGCGGTCAACCGGGTGGAGCCCTCGCTGATCCGCGTGGAGGCTGATGAGGTGACCTATAATCTGCATGTTCTGCTGCGCTTTGAGATTGAGTCGGACCTGTTGACCGGGAAGATGGCAGTGCGGGAGCTTCCCGAGGTGTGGAACGCCCGGATGCGGGAGTATCTGGGTGTGGTTCCTCCGGACGACGCGAGCGGGTGTTTGCAGGACGTGCACTGGTCGGAGGGGTTGATCGGTTATTTTCCGACGTACAGTCTGGGCAATCTGTATTCGGCGCAGATCTGGGATGCGTTGCGTGCTGCGTTGCCTGATCTGGACGCGCAGATTGAGCGGGGTGTTTTTGCTCCGATGCTGGACTGGTTGCAGCAGCATATCTATCGCTATGGTAGCAAGTATCCTCCTGCGGAGTTGATCACACGTGCGACCGGTGCACCCCCTTCTGCGGACCATTATGCGGCGTATTTGCAGACGAAGTATCGGGATCTGTACCGGTTGTGATGTTGCCACGTGGGACCGGAGATGGAGGGCCTTCGGGCAGGAAACTGCGGTCGTTTTATTGAATATGGGCCGCGCATTGTGGCAACACGCATCTCTATTTGCTGAGGAGCCATCAGTGATGAGGACACTGTCTTCTCTCGCCGGGGTGTTTGCGGCGATGGCGTGCGCGCTTGTTCTGCCGGGTTGTGACCCGAAGCAGAACGGAGAGACGCCTCCGAGCGCGACTTCTTCGCCTGCCGCTACCACGGGCACAACCTCTGCCAACGGAGGCAGCACGGATTATCTGGAGGCGTTTGAGAAACCACGGAAGCCTGAAGGCGCTCTGACCATCAAGGTGATCACGAACGGCAACAGTCCGTTCTGGGATTCGATGGGCAAGGGTTTGGCGGTAGGTTTGAAGGAGGTGGGCGCAAAGGGGGACTGGAATGCGCCGCAGCAGACGGATCATGCCAGCCAGAAGACGCTTTTTGAGCAGACGCTGGCGGCCAATCCGGATGGGATCGCGGTGTCGCCCATACAGGCGGAGGCGTTCGTTGCGGTGATTGATGCGGCGGTGGATAAGAAGGTGCCGGTGATCACGTTTGACTCGGATTCTCCTTCCAGCAAGCGGCTGGCATACATCGGTACGAACAATTACGAGGCAGGTCGGGCTGCGGGGGAGGCGGCGCTCAAGCTATTCCCGAACGGAGGTAATTTTGTGGCGTTTGTGGGCAATATGAGCGCGGAGAACGCCCGGCAGCGGTATCAGGGATTTCTGGACGCCACGCAGGGCAAGATCCAGATGCTGCAGGAGCCATATGAGGACGATAAGGATGCTGTGGGGCGCGCGCACTCCAATGTGGCTGATGCGATCACGCGCTATGGCAATAAGATCAATGGCTTTCTGGGGCTCTATTCTTATAACGGCCCGGCCATTGTGGATGAGGTAGAGAAGGCGGGTCTGCTGGGCAAGGTGAAGATCATCTGCTTTGATGGGGAGCCGCGCACTCTGGAGAACCTGCGCAAGCGGAAGGTGGATGTGACTGTGGTGCAGAAGCCGTATGAGTTTGGCCGTCTGGCGGCGCACCTGCTCAGCCTGATCAATCGGAAGGGGCTCTCTGCGGCCCTGGATGAGCTGGAGAAAGAGGCGAACAAGCTGGGCATGAAGCTGGATAAGCAGAAGCGGATCCTGGACACCGGGGTGACGGTGGTCACTCCGGAGAACGCTGATGCGTTTCTGGCGGAGCTGAAGGCGCGCGGTCTGGAGTCTACGTAAGCGGAGGTTCTGATGGGTGATCCTGCTGCAGGCGTTGATGTGAATTTGCGTGTCCGGGCCCATGCATGCTGCGGGATGGTGGCGGTCTGCGCCACGGTCGTGCCATGATGGCGCAGGAGAGCGCACGCCCCCTGTCCGTGCCGGGGCGGCTGGCCACGTCCCGCGAGTTCAGCGTGGTGGTTGTGCTGATTCTGCTGGGCGTGTTGATGCTGTTCTCGCCGGCCCGGGAGGCTTTCTACGGTTCGCGCAACCTGCAGAACATCGCGTTGCAGGTGTCGTTGCTGGGTATTTTTGCCATCGGGGAGACGGTGGTGATCCTGACGGGGGGGATCGACCTGTCGCTGGGCTCTCTGCTGGCATTTACTGGCATGCTGGTGGCCCTGTTTACGGTCACACTGGATCAGACGCTGGTGGCCGGGGCGGCGATGGCTCTGGCTTCGGTGCTGACGCTGGCGATCGCTCTGTTGATTGGCAGTCTGCATGCCACGCTGATCCATCGGTTGCGCCTGCCTGCTTTTGTGGTGACACTGGCCTCGTTGTTGATCCTGCGCAGTCAATCGCTGGTGATGAACCGGCGTCAACCGATCCCGATCCCGGCGGACCGGTACCCGTTCTTCACCTGGCTGGCCAACGGGAAGCTGTTCGAGGATACGCCGTTTGCGATCCCTATTCCGACAGTGATTCTGGTGATTGTGGCGGTGGGGATGCATGTTGTGCTGACGCGCACGCAGATGGGGCGTTATCTGTACAGTGTGGGCAGCAATGAGCAGGCGACGCGGCTTTCCGGGGTGAACGTGTATCGGGTGAAGTTGTTTGCATACGGGGCCAGCGCGTTTCTGGGCGGGCTGGCCGGGATCCTCTGGGCGGGCTACGGTGGTCAGGGGGATCCGCAGACGGGCACGGCGTACGAGCTGGACGCGGTGGCGGCGGCTGTGGTGGGCGGAGCCAGTTTGAGCGGTGGTCAGGGCAGTGTGATCGGTACGGTGATCGGTGCCTGCCTGTTGCACGCGATTTTCAGCGCCATCAATCTGAACCTGAGCGAACCGACTCTGTGGCGGGGTACCGTGGTGGGGGGCGTTCTGCTGCTGGCGGTGTTGACCACGGCTTTGCAGCAACGCCGTGCCGGATAACGCAACAATACCAGTCCCCTCCGGGAATTCTGCGTGGAATAACGCGGATAGTTCCGGCAAAATGCCGGGCATCTCCGCAATGCAGGAGGGAGTGGCAGATGGCCGATGTGATTGAGGCGCAGGATCGTTTTGCGCCACGTGCGCGCGATGTGTTCGTTTCCGGGGAGATTGTGGAGCCGGGCACGTATCGTGACATCAAGACCGGGGCTCTGGTGACCCTGTTTCATATGGATACCCTGCCGGAAGAGGTACGCATTGTACGTCTGCCTCGACGTTTCTATCGTGTGGACGCCCCGGAGTCTGAGCGGTGTGTTGCCTGAGGGCCACATCGGTTGAAAGCGAACGCCTGTACAGGGTGCAGGCGTTTTTTTGTGCCGTTCTGCTTCTGTCCGGAGGATCTCACGGTGTGCGGGTTCCGGTCGGGAGAGCGGCGACAGGGGTATAATCAAGGGCGATGTTCTCCGGCATCCGGGGATCGACATTCTCCACAGGAAGGGGTACCGTTATGGGCCATACGCCACAGGAATGGAAGGACCTGGCCACGCAACTGCGTGCCGACAGCATACGCAGCACGTCTCGCGCGGGCTCCGGGCACCCGACCTCCAGCATGTCTGCTGCGGATCTGATGGCTGTGCTGCTGCGTGATCATCTGCATTATGATTTTCAGGACCCGCGTAACGTTCGCAATGACCGTTTGATCTTCTCGAAGGGCCATGCGGCTCCCCTGCTGTATGCGATGTTCAAGGCGGCTGGCGCGATCACCGACGAGGAGATGATGACACTGCGGGAGCATGGTAGCCGGATTGAGGGGCATCCGGTTCCAGCGCCGAACGGTCTGCCTTATGTGGATGTGGCCACCGGTTCTCTGGGGCAGGGCCTGCCGATCGGGGTGGGCATCGCGCTCAGCGCCAAGTATCTGGATCGATTACCGCTGAAGGTCTGGGTTCTGCTGGGCGACAGCGAGATGGCCGAAGGGAGTGTCTGGGAGGCCATTCAGATTGGCGGGTTTTATGGTCTGGACAACCTGATTGCAATTGTGGATATGAACCGGCTCGGTCAGCGTGGCACGACCATGCTGCAATGGCAGGGTGATGTGTATGCCGAACGGATCCGCGCTTTTGGCTGGCAGGTTCTTCTGATTGACGGGCACGATGTGGAAGCCATTCATGCGGCCTACACGGAGGCAGAGCGGGGCAACGGGAAGCCGGTCTGCATTATTGCGAAGACGAAGAAGGGGGCCGGTGTTTCGTTCACGGAGGATGTGGAGGGCTATCACGGGAAGGCGATCCCGGCTGCGGATGTGGATCGGGCACTGGCGGAGCTGGGCAATCCGGCAGGCACGTTGCGGGTGTCGGTAGCGGGCCCGCGGGCCGGAGATCCGGCTCCTCTGCCGCCGGCCAGCCCGTTCGAGCCACCGGTTTATGAGCCAGGAGCGAAGGTAGCTACGCGCGAGGCGTACGGTGATGCGCTGGTTGCGCTCGGCCGGTCCCGCCCGGACGTTGTGGTGCTGGACGGGGAGGTGAGCAACTCCACGTTCTCTGAGAAGTTCAAGAAGGTGTACCCCGAGCGCTTCTTCGAGGTGTACATTGCGGAGCAGCAGCTGGTGAGCGCGGCGGTAGGCATGCAGGTGGTGGGCAAGGTGCCCTTTGCCTCAACGTTCGCGGCCTTCTTCACGCGCGCTTATGATCAGATCCGCATGGCGGCTATATCCCGGGCCAACATTCGTCTGTGCGGTTCTCATGCCGGGGTCTCGATTGGTGAGGACGGCGCGTCGCAGATGGCCCTGGAGGACCTTGCAATGATGCGGGCGGTCCATGGCAGTACGGTGCTGTATCCCTCCTGCGCGACGGCTACCGTGCACCTTGTAGCGCAGATGGCGGAATGCGGGGGGATCTGTTATCTGCGTACGACCCGTGAGAAGACGCCTGTGATCTACGGTCCGGAGGAGCGGTTCCCTGTTGGCGGGAGCAAGGTTCTGCGGCGCTCGGATAACGATCAGGCTGCGGTGATCGCTGCCGGTATCACGCTGCATGAGGCGCTGAAGGCGCATGAGATCCTCATGGAGCAGGGCATCGCGATCCGGGTAATCGATCTGTATTCGATTAAACCCATCGATGCGGCAACGTTGCAAACGGCGGCGCGCGAGTGCGGAGGCAAGCTGGTGGTGGTGGAGGACCACTGGCCGGAAGGTGGTATGGGCGATGCCGTGCTGGCAGTGTTTGCTGATGCGGGTGGCGCGCACCCGATTGTACGGCATCTGGCGGTGCGGGATATGCCAGGCTCTGGCAAGCCGCAGCAGATGCTCGCGGCAGCAGGTATCGATGCCGCGAGCATTGTGAAGGCAGTCAGAGCGCTTGTCGGGTAGGGTTTGCCGACTGTTTCTTGCCGGAGCGCCGGTAAACTTACCGGGACTATCCCGGTACTTTTCCCGCTGACTGTTTCCGGGCGGCCCGCAGAAGAAAGCACACCGGAAGCAGTATAATACAAGCAGTATATCCGGGTGGAACGTGGGTATGGACTCCCTGCTTGGCAAAACAACCGAAGAGCTGGAACGGCTGGTTCAGGAGATGGATCATCCGGCGTACCGCGGCAGGCAGATCGCGGCGTGGATTTACCGGCGTGGCGCTGAGACTTTCGAGGCGATGACGGACCTGCCCCGGGAGTTGCGCATGCGTCTGGCGGAGCGTTATGTTGTCGGCACGTTGCCTGTGGTGCGCCGGCACGTTGCGCAGGACGGGACCATCAAGTATCTGCTAGCGCTCTCTGACGGGCAGATGATCGAGAGCGTTTACCTGCCCTACCCGGATCGTGTATCGGTCTGTCTTTCCACACAGGTAGGGTGTCCGGCCGGGTGTCGCTTCTGCGCAACGGCGCAGGGTGGTTTCGCGCGCAATCTGACCGCGGGTGAGATTGTCGGGCAGCTGCTTCGCATGCAATCGGAGAGTGCGCGGAGGATTTCGCACGCCGTCTATATGGGTATGGGAGAGCCTCTCTGGAACTACGACAACGTGGTCCGGAGCCTGCGGCTTCTGGGCCGGGAGATGGGACTGTCGTTGCGGAATCTGACGGTTTCTACCGTGGGAGTGGTCCCCGGTATCCGCGCTCTGGCCCGGGAAAATCTTCCGATCACGCTGGCGCTTTCGCTGCACGCGCCCGATGACGTGCTGCGCGCGGAGTTGATACCGACCGCTCGCAAGTGGCGGCTGGAGGAGATCCTGGACGCCTGCGCCGAGTATGCCCGGGTCACCGGGCGGAATCTGACTTTTGAGTATTTGCTGATCGGCGGGGTGAACGACAGTCCGGAACAGGCCCGGCGTCTGGCGCACCTGCTTGAGAGCAAGCACCTGCCGGGCAATGTGAATCTGATCCCCTTTAATTTCGTGGATACGCCACAGGGGTATCGATGTCCCTCACGGGCAAGCATTGCCCGATTCCGGGAGGAGCTGGAGAGGGCCGGTCGTGTCACCACCCAGCGTATGACTCGCGGGCACGCGATTGCTGCGGCCTGCGGGCAGTTGCGCCGCATCGTCACAGGGGGCGCGGATGCACGTCCAGAGGGAGCGATCCCGTTGCCATTATCGTGTTGAGGTGGCCGGTGCTGCGATGCCTCGACGCAGGACATCTGACAGGGGATGCTCCATAGTACACCGGAGTCTTTTTGTTTTCCCGCAGGTGTGCGGGGTTGCAGGTACGCTGCTGTTCGGAGTTGCCGGCTGCGGGCCAGATCCTCCCCCCAAGCCAGCGCAACAGGAGCCGGAGATCGAGAAGATTGAGCAGCTGAAAGGCACCGTGACCGGTAAAGGGTGGTATGTACCGTGGAAGGTGCGTGACCCGAAGGATCCGACTCGCTCTGTGCCGGTGATGATTGCCAACGCGGAGACCGGCGCGATGAAGAACGATGATGGCAACGTGCGGGTGCAGCTGCGCAAGGTGAGAGCGCAATTGTTCCGTGAGGGGAAGCCAGCTGCCTATGTGGAGGCACAGGAGGTGTCGGCGAACCGTCGGGATCGTGTGGTTATCGGCAAGGGCAATGTGATTGTGCATTCGTTGAGTGATCCCCCGGACACAGTGGTTCGCGCGGACCGTATGCGGTGGGACACGCGGTCGGGAACGATTGTTGCCAGTGGCAACGCGCAGGTGACGCGGCGGCTTGCCAACGGGCAGCGGGCTACCTCTTTCAGCAACCGTGTGCTTTTCGACACGCGGCTCAAGGACTTTGTTATCGAATGAAATCGCGCAGTGTGTGTCTGTTGCTCCAGATCTGCCTGTTCGGTATGCTGGCTCCGGTGTGGTTCGTGGAGCCGGCTATCGGGGCAGGGCAACCGCCGGAGGATGTGAAGCGTCTGACGTTTGGCGATGTGCAGGTAGTCCATTTCCAGCGCGTTTCAGGCAACATCAACCGGGAGATCCGCCTGGTTGGCCCGAAGACGGTGGTAACGGTACCGGAGAAGTCGAGCCGTTCCACTCTGGTGTTTCATGCGGACACGATCCTGTTTCGCAAGGAGAAGCAGGATGTGTCCGACTTTATTGACATGCGAGGCAACCTCCGGTATACGGTGACGCAGAAGGATCCGGACGGCACAGAGCGCGTTCTGGAGGGCACCGCTGTTGCCGGCACGTACCGGAGGGTGGAGCAGAAGATCGAACTGAGAGGTGACGTGGACGCGCGCCTGACGGATCCGGCGCGTCTGCGTCGTCCGGCGACTCTGCGCGCGGAGCGGATCGCCGTGCAGATCGGCGTGACCCCGTTCCAGTACCAGCTCACAGGGAACAGCAACAGCGAGGTGCGCTTCGCGCCACGCACGGAGGCTTCCGGGACGCCCCGTGTGGAGGAGGTGCGCCTTGCGCGCTTCCGGGAGGGGGTGTTTCAACCGGGGCGCCAGGCGGCCTTTTCCGGACCGGAGACGCGCATTGAGATCGATCAGAGCGATGGACGGGCGCGCTTTGAGGCAGAGCGGATCACGCTGGCCTTTGAGAGCGATGACCGTACGGTTGCGCGTGCAACGGGTGAGGGTCGCGTGCAGGCGCGTGTGGAACGTTCCCGCGGGACGGGTGCTCCGGAGACGGTGGAGGGGCAGTGTGAGCGCGCAGTGTTCCTCGCCAGAGAGGCGCAGGTGCTTTTGAAGGGCCGGGTGGACCTGACGTTGCTTTCGGCGGAGGCTCTGCAGGGCCCGGGGCGTCTGCTGGCCGAGCAGGTCGCGTTCATGACCGGTCGCCCTTACCATTACACGGTGAGTGGCAGCCCGGAGCGGTCACGCCTGGTGTTCACGCCCAGATCTCCGGTATCTCCGGGTTCTGATGCGTCTCCCCGGAGCCGCTTTGCGTTCGGAACGATCACGATCGAGTCGTTCGAGCGGGGGGAGTTTGTCCCGGGGGAGAAGGCGTTGTTCACCGGGACCGGCCTTTTTTTTCGCAGTGAGGCTCCAGATGCCGGCTCTGCTGCCCGTGTGCGCTGCCAGCAAGTTGTGGCACGTTTTCTCAACGAGGAAGTAGTCAGCACGGCGGAGCTGACCGGTGGAGTTACTTTTGACGTTCAGCGCGTTGACCCGCTCTCTGGAAGGCCTCAGGCGGCGCGTGGGAAGGCGGAGCGTGCAACCTTTCGCAACACCGCGCAGGCACGGGAGGTTCAACTAACCGGTCCTCTGGAAGTTGAAATCATCGATGAGGTTGCGCTTGCCGCGCCGGGCGTGATCCGGGACCCGGGCGCGTCCAGCCTCACGCTGGATCTGTCGCAGGACCTGTTAACATTTGACATTGAGAGTGCCCAAGCAACGGGCGAGATCCGGTTTCAACCGCGCGATGCAGAAACCGGCACTTCTGCGCCAGTGTCTCCCTCTCGAAAGGCGGCTCCGAACCGTGGAAATCCGCGCAGATAATCTGTACAAGCAGTATGGTAGCAAGAAAGTGGTCGATGGGATCAGCCTGGAGGTACGTCAGGGTGAGATTGTCGGTTTGCTGGGCCCCAACGGCGCGGGGAAGACCACGACCTTCTACATGATTGTTGGACTGGTGCGTCCCCAGAGTGGCCGGGTTTTTCTGGCGGATCAGGACATCACGCGGCGGCCGATGTACCAGCGCGCGCGGCTGGGGATTGGCTACCTGCCACAGGAGCCGTCGGTGTTCCGCAACCTGACGGTTGAGGAGAATTTGCGTCTGGTTCTGCAGATGCAACCGCTTACCGCTACGCAACGCAGGGAGCGTGTAGAGCAGTTGCTGGAGGACCTGCACATTGCGGACCGCCGTCGGTCGCTGGGGAAGCTGTTATCGGGCGGGGAACGGCGACGGGTGGAGATTGCACGGGCGCTGGCGGCCAATCCGCGATTCATCCTGCTGGATGAGCCGTTCACGGGCGTGGATCCGAAGGCGATCGAGGATATCGAAACGATCATCGAGCGGCTTGCCCGGCGCGATCGGATCGGGATCCTGATCACCGATCACAATGTGGAGGCGATGTTGCGCATCACGGAGCGCGCCTATATTATCGCTCAGGGGCAGATCAAGTTCGAGGGACGCTCGGAGGGGTTGCTGGCGAACCCCGAGGCCCGTGCTTTTTATTTTGGCGAGCGCTACGGGTACGGGCGAAGGATCGATCGTGAGCGCGCCCTGCGTCAGGCCGCAGAAGAGGAGTTACGCCAGCTGGTTCCAGAGGCTCCTCCGGAAGAGGATCATGCAGCTCGTTGATAAGCTCGTCTTCAAAGACCTGATCGGCCCGTTCATCAACGGGTTGCTTATGTTCATGCTTCTGATTTTTGCCGCCGCCTACATGTTTCCCGCGACGGAGATGCTGGTCAAGGGCGTGCCCGCACAGGTCGTATTCCGGATTGTGATGTACAGTCTGCCCAGTGTGGTGACGCAGACCTTCCCCATGGCGATGCTTCTGTCGGGCCTGATGGCATTCGGGCGCCTGTCGGCGGATCGGGAGGCAGTCGCGCTGTTCGCAACGGGGATCAGCTTTATGCGGGCGGCCCGGCCGGTGTTTGTGATGGGTTCGCTGGTTAGCCTTACGGCCTTCCTGTGGAACGACATGGTGGTGCCCCCGGCCAGTACGGCGTATCATAACATCCGCAATCAGGCGTTGAAAAATCTGCGCAGTACCGACAAGCCGATCTCCTACGCCATTTTCGGCAAGGACGATGTGACCATCGAGCAGTTCATTTACATTCAGGGGGGGTTTGACTCGCGGACACGCACGCTGCGCCGGGTTTCGATCATCAAGTACAACACGACGGACCCCGGACGTGCTGGCCAGCCGGAAGTGGTTGTTTACGCAGATCGGGCCAGCGTACGGGACACCAAGGGGCTGGACTGGACTTACTATGACGGTTACTTTACGCTCTACACTCCGGATCCGAAGACCGGTCAGTTGAACGATTTTCTGCCGACCAGTTTTCGCGAGTTGAAGTTGTTGCCGCAGGGCGCTTCGCTGGGTAAGAACTTCGATGAGGTGCTGGTTGCAGAGGTGAAGGACAACAATCAGAAGAGCTTCCGGCAACTGCGTGCAGAGATCATTGCGGACACGCGGGGAGGGGCGAACCGTCGGGCCAACGAAGTGGATCTTTACGGAAAGATCGCGTTGCCGTTGGCCAGCCTGATTTTTGGTGTAGTGGGCGCGGCGCTCGGCGTGAACACCCGACGTGGCGGGGGTAAGACCGTTGGGTTTGGCATGGCGATCTTCATTGTCTTTCTGTACTGGGTCTTTTATCATGCCATGTTTGTGGTTGGCAAGAACGGGGGATTGCCGCCGATCCTGGCCAGTTTCCTTGCCGACATTGTCGGGGCGATTGTGGGCATTGTTCTCGCCGTGCGCGCTTCGCGGTAGGTGGAAGGTATGTTCTGGACATTTCTTGCGCTGGTTGCCCTGGTGGTGCTTGGCGGGTTTCTCTCGTACTACGGTGACCTGCAGGGCCGCCGCTGGGGCAAGAAGCGCGTCTCTATTCTGGGCCTGCGCCCCAGGCACACCGCGATCCTGATCACGAGCCTTACCGGCGCATTCATCGCGCTGCTGAGCATTCTGACCGTTCTGATCGCGGCCCCTACCCTGCGTGAGGTGGTGTTACGGGGGGAACGAGCCATTCGGGAGAACAAGCGCCTGAACGCGGCTCTGATTGCCGAGCGTATCGCCAATCAGAACCGGCTCACTCCCCTGCTGAATGAGTTGAAGACGCGGGAGAGCGAGCGGCAGCAGCTGGTTGAGGAGCGGCGTCTGATTGTCGCACGGCTCCAGACCGAGCGTGCCCGTCTGGCACGTTTGCGTGAAGATCTCCGGGCGCGCCAGCGTGAGATTCAGGAGGCGCAGCAGACGGTTCGACAGCTGGCTGCACGCAACGCGCAACTGCTCCGGCGGCAGCAACGGTTGGAGCAGGATCTGAGGCGGGATCAACGCCTGCTGGCCTCTGTGCAGCGTCAGTATCGCACGCTGGTGCGGCAGAACCAGAACGCGGAGGCGATCAACCGGGAGCTGGGCCAGCAGAACCTCGCGCTCTCCCGGAGCAATCTGGATCTGGAGCAGCAGAATCGCACACTAGAGGAGGAGAACGCACTCCTGTCCCGCACCAATGCGCAGCTGAAGCAAGAAGGTCAGGAGCTTATTCGGAAGAACCAGGCGCTGGAGGAGGCCAACCGGCAGCAACTGGCTGCCAACCGGGAGAATCTGAAGCAGTTTGCCGAGTTACAGGCGAAAATCCGAGAGTTGCAGGCGGAGCAGGACGCGCTCTACTCGCGTCTGGTCGGCACACGGCAGGCTTTCAACCAGTCGTTCGCAGCGGTGCGGCAGGGCCGACTGATTCTGCATGCGGGCAGTGAGCTGGGTCGGCGGATTGTCCCGTCCCATCAGGGCCCCATTGCTGTCCGGCGCGAGCTGGAGCGTCTGCTGGATGAGGCGAGTGCGCTCGCCCTGCGTCTCGGGGCGGTTCCCGGGGACAATGGGCGTGCAGTAGCCATTGTCCGGAAGCGGGTAGTCACGCCTGCCGGGGTGCAGAACACCAGCGAGAAGGACAGCATCGATGCTCTGGCAGAGAATCTGGCGGGCCGTGACGTGGACACAGTGGTGATTGCGCACGCGATCAATAACACGGTGGCCGGCGAGCAGGTGCTGATTGAATGCACATTGCTGCCCGTGCGACCGGTCTTCCGCAAAGGGCAGGTTGTGGCGGAGCGCGTGATTGATGGCCGGCGCCCTTCGGAGGTTGTTGCGGATGCGATCGTGCAGTTTCTGCAGAAGGACATCAGTCTGGCGGCCAAGCGAGAAGGTATAATACCTCAGGTCGATCCGGAGACAGGCACCGAGCAGGTAGGCGTCATCACCACCCGTGATATTGTCTCGTTGACAGATAAGGTGCGCCGATTGCGCGGGCGCGTGCGTCTGGAAGCCATTGCCCGCGACGATCTGACCTCCGCAGACACCCTGCGGCTCACATTTGGCATCTCCCGGGTGGAATAGTCCATGGATCGTGAGCGTACCCTGTTGCCCTGTGTGCTCGCCGTGGATCCGGGGCGCTCCAAATGTGGTCTGGCGGTGGTCCGGAGTGATCGGTGCGTGCTCTATCGGGCGGTGGTGACGACCGGGGAACTGATCGGTACGATACAGCAGGTACTCCGGGAATGGCATCCGACAGTCCTGGTGGTGGGTGGAGGGACTGGTAGCCGGGCAATTGTGGCGTCGGCGGCGCAGGCGTTTCCGGATCTACCACTGGCATTGGTGGACGAACAGCGCACTTCCGAGGAGGCTCGCGCACGTTTTGTCGCGGAGAACCCGCCCCGTGGCTGGCAACGCTGGATCCCCGGGTCACTCCGCACGCCGGACCGCCCCTATGATGACTATGTGGCGGTCATTCTCGCGGAGCACTACTGGCAGAGCGCACCGGTTGCCTCACCGCCGGAAGATTGCATTTCAGACGCATTTTACCGAGGAAGAGAGGATACGCATTCGTGAGTTCGCACCAGGGATTTATCCTGTGGTTCACCGGACTTTCCGGTGCTGGAAAGTCCACTCTTGCGGAACGGCTGGTCCGCGAGTTTCGTGCCAGAGAGTACAGAGTTGAGTTGCTGGACGGTGACGAGGTCCGGACGCACCTGTCCAAGGGACTGGGGTTCTCCAAGGAAGATCGTGACACGAACATCCGGCGCATCGGGTGGGTGGCGCGCGTGCTGGCGCGCAACGGGGTCATCGCTATTACAGCAGCGATCTCGCCCTACAAGGAGATCCGTGACGAGATCCGGGCTCAGACACTGGCAGAGGGCCGTGCCGCGTTCGTGGAGGTGTTCGCTCATGCGCCGATCGAGGCTCTGATTGAACGCGACGTAAAAGGGCTGTACCGGAAAGCGCTGGCCGGCGAGATCCAGAATTTCACGGGTATCTCCGATCCTTACGAGCCTCCGGATAACCCGGAGATCGTTGTGCACACCAGTGTGGAGAGCGTGGATGAGTCGGTGCAACGCATTCTGCACTATCTGACCGAGCGTGGCCTGATCGGGAGGAGCTGATCAGGCATGCAACCAGCCGGTGGGATTGACCTGCACACGCATACGACAGCCTCGGACGGGGATCAATCTCCGGCGGCGCTGGTGTGGTGGGCAAAGTGTGTGGGCCTTTCGGCGATTGCGGTGACCGATCACGACACCACCGCGGGTCTTGCCGAGGCGCTGGCGGCCGGTACCCGGTACGGGGTCGAGGTTGTTCCGGGCGTTGAGTTGAGCGCGGAGATCCCCTCCCCGGCCCAGTGCCACATTCTGGGCCTCGGGATTGATCCGGAGAGCGTGCCTCTGCGCGCGCGTCTGCAATGGGTGCGGGAGGCACGGGCGCAGCGGAATGCATTGATTGCGCAGAAGATACAGGCGTACGGCTGGGATGTGACGCTCGCCGAGGTAGAGGAAATTGCCGGGGGGCCGATCGTAGCGCGTCCGCACTTTGCGCAGGTGCTCCTGCGTAAGGGGTATGTGGAGTCCATGCAGGAGGCATTTGACCGCTATCTGGGGCGCGGAGGTCTGTTTTACGTGGATCGCGTGCGTCTGCAACCTGAGGAGGCGATTGCGCTAATCCATGCTGCGGGCGGGGCTGCTGTGCTGGCGCATCCCAATCACCTGAAACTGGATCCGGAAGCGACGGAAGCGAAAGTGCGTCAGCTACGTGACTGCGGTCTGGATGGGATTGAGGCCCGCTACTCCCAGCACACGCGTGCGGACACGCTCCGGTATCTGGATCTGGCAGCGCGACTTGGCATGATTACCTCGGGTGGCTCCGACTTTCACGGTCCGACGGTCAAGGAGAATGTGTTTCTGGGGCAGGTGGAGGAGGGACGTCCGGCTCCTGCAGGGTTGCTGCAGGCGATCCGGGATCTCTGTGTCGAGGGACGCCGGGCTCACCACTAGAGCACATCGTCGCCACGCTCTTCTGTTCGGATGCGAATGGCGTCTTCCATGGGAAGCACGAAGATCTTGCCGTCCCCGGTCTGCCCGGTTCGGGCGTGCTTCTCGATGGTGGCCACAATTTCGGGCACGTCCTCGTCACGGGCTACGATTTCGATTTTGACTTTGATGGGCAGGTCGATCACGTAGTCCGCGCCGCGGAAGCTCTCGCGATGCCCTCTCTGCCGGCCACACCCGCGCACGTCGATCACGGACATACCGGTGACTCCAATTTCTCCGAGGGCGATTTTGACCTCGTCCAGTTTGATGGGGCGAATGATCGCCTCAATGCGTTTCATCGTCTAGGCCTCTCGCACAACCCGCACTGAGACCTCCAGGGTATGCTCTGCCGGGCCGTGGTAGACCCCGCGTACCGGCGCCACATCGTTGTAGTCCCGTCCGTAGTGTACCTTGATGTAGTGGTCGTTGGCCAGCAGATTGTTGGTCGGATCGAAGCCACACCAGCGTTCATCCGGCATCAGGCATTCGACCCAGGCGTGCATGGCATCTCCGCTGACCAGTGGCGCGGGCAATTCTGCAGTCAGGTGTGCTTCCGTTTCCTCATGGCGCTGGCCGGTGTAGAGGTACCCGCTGATGTAGCGCGCCGGGATGCCCTGCCGGCGGCAGACGGCCAGCATCAGGTGGGCAAAGTCCTGACAGACGCCCTGCCGTTTTTCCAGCACCTGTTGCAGGGAGGTATTGACGTGTGTTGCTCCGGGTGTATATGTGATCACGCGGTAGAGGGCCCGGGTCAGACTGATCAGGAACGACGCGGTGCTGGCCCCTGCTTGCCGCCGCGCGATGGCTGCGATCCGATCGGCATCCTCGACGAGAGGCACCCGCGGGGTTGGCGCCAGGAATTCCGCGTAGCGTTGCCGCACCCCTTCCAGCTGGTAAAAGGCACGGTCTTCCGTGGTCAGCTGCAAGAAGTAGAAGGGGTCGCTCCGGTGTGTCACGACCAGCGCTTCGGCCTGAATGGTCAGTGTGTTGTGGGGAGGACGGTAGTTGAAGTGGTGCACACGGCCTGATGGCAGGTCGTAGGCAAAGATCCTGGCCTGCGGCGTTATGCTGAGCCGGAAGTCCAGACAGGTCTGATCGTCATCGCTGCGGGGCATCAGACGCAACTCGTTATGGCTCTCGCGCGCCGGTTGCGGGTACAGATAGCGCGTTGTGTGGTAGACACGCAGGCGCACGACGCATGCACTCCTCAGTAGGACAGGTAGGTGTGCGTGATGGCATTGCCGATTTCAGCGCACCGGTTCTGCACGTCCTGCAGGAACGCGTGCAGTCCTCCCTGCATGATCTCTTCCGGCCGGGTGTAGGTCAGATCGGCACGCAAACGGCCCAGCAGACGCTCTGGCCATGTCATGGGTTCTCCACTCTGGTTGCCGCTGATGCGTCGCAGGCAGGTTTCCACACGCTCGATGCAGTGGCGTACTGACGCGGGCAGTTGCGCGTTCAGCACCAGGAATTCCACCACATGTGCGGGCTGGATCCCGTCCCGGTAGGTCTTACGGTACATCTCCAGCGCGCTGACGGATCGGAGTGCGGCCATCCAGCTGTAGACCTGCACGAGATCGGAGAGCGCTGGCATGGTTGCGCTGGTTAGCGAGAGGGCGGGCAACATGTCCTGACACTTCACGTCGAGCAGGCGCGCTGTCTGTCCTCCGCGTTCCAGAAATCGGCCGGTATCCAGCCATTCCCGGGTCTCGCCCATCATCATGGTCCGGTTCAGGATACCCTGAAACAGGTGGGAAGCGTTCTTGACTTCCTGAAAGAATGCGTGCGGGCTGTCGGCCAGGATACGGTCGACATCCCATCGCTGGAACGCATGGTAGGAGGTGTTCAGGCTTTCCCACATCTCCGAGGAGATCTGTTCCCGGATTGCACGCGCGTTCTCCCGTGCTTTTGTCCAGGTGCTCAGGATCGAGTTCGGGTTCTCGGTGTCGAAGGCGAAAAAGTAGAGCACGTTGCGGTCGGTTTCTTCTCTGTACCGCTGTCGGAAGTCGTCCAGACTGCCCGAGATGGTCAGGATGGATTGCCAGCGCAACGGGCGCCCGGGATTGCTCTCCTGCTGCATGGAAACGGTCTCCAGACCGGCGTGAAAGTGGACGTCGACCATACGCGCTGTGGCCTCGGCACGTTCCACATAACGCCCGATCCAGTAGCAGGCGTCCGCATCACGGCAGAGCATCGGTTCACTCCCCCTTTTCTGTCTGATAGCCCGTTACCGTACTGCTCTCCTGCATTTGCTGCGCCATGCAGGTCTCTCGCGCCAGGACCCAGGTGTCCTTGCTTCCCCCTCCCTGTGAGGAGTTGACCACGTAGGATCCTTTGCGCAGGGCCACACGAGTCAACGCGCCGGGCACCAGTGTCACTCCATTCTTGCCTGCCAGCAGGTAGGGTCGCAGGTCGACATGCCGCCCCTCGCAATGATCGCCCACGAATGCAGGCGCCCGGGATAGTGGGACAAGAGGCTGGGCAATGTAGTTACGCGGCTGGGCATGAATTTTTCTGGCGAACTCCTCGCGCTCCTCTCGCGTAGCCTGCGGGCCGATGAGCATGCCGTACCCTCCTGACTCGTTGGCAGCTTTGACGACCAGCGTGTCCAGATGTTCCAGGATGTATTTCAGGTGTTCCGGGTTCCAGGCGAGGTAGGTGTCGACGTTGGGCAGGATGGGCTTTTCTCCGAGATAGTACTCGATGATACGGGGCACGTAGGCGTAGACCACCTTGTCATCGGCCACTCCCGTGCCAATGGAGTTGGCCAGCGCCACGTTGCCGGCCCGATACGCATTGACCAGCCCGGGCACTCCGAGCAGGGAGTCCGGGCGAAAAACCAGTGGGTCGAGGAAGTCGTCATCGATCCGGCGGTAGATGACGTCCACGCGTTGCGGGCCACGCGTGGTCTTCATGTAGACGATGTTGTCGTCCACAAACAGGTCCCGCCCTTCTACCAGTTCGATGCCGAGTTGCTGTGCGAGGAATGTGTGCTCGAAGTAGGCGCTGTTGTACACTCCCGGGGTGAGGAGCACGATTGTCGGGTCTGCCTCACGTCCGCGGGGCGCCAGTTCACGCAGGTTGGCCAGCAGGTGCGAGATGTAGTGGTCGACCGGGCGGACGGGCAGGTCCCGGAAGACGTGCGGCAGAACGCGGGTCAGGATGCTGCGATTTTCCAGCACGTAGGAGACGCCGGAGGGCGTGCGCAGGTTGTCCTCCAGCACGCGATAGGTGCCATCGGCATCCCGGATCAGGTCGGTGCCGCAGATGTGCACATAGATCTTACCGGGGGGATCGGCGCCATGGAATTCCGGGCGATAGTGTGCGGCGTTCACCACCAGTTCACGGGGCACCACCCGATCGCGCAGAATTTTCTGCTCGTGGTAGATGTCGTACAGGAACAGGTTCAGCGCGGTGAGTCGCTGGGTCAGACCACGTTCCAGCAGATCCCATTCTTCCGCCGGGATGATCCGGGGGATCAGGTCAAAAGGCCATGGCTTTTCCACTCCGTGCTTGTCGCCGTATACGGCAAAGGTCACTCCCTGGTTGAACAGCGTTAGCTCGGCGAGACGCACACGCTGGCGGAACTCTTCCGGCGACATGGCGCAGAGGCGCTGGTAGAGTTTGCGATAGTGCGGCCGCGGCTGCCCGTCGGCCTGAAACATCTCATCGAAAAAGCCGTCCGTCTGGTAGCCAGCAAAGATGGACATGGACGCAAAGCACCTCCGGTCAATTCGGTTCCGCCATTGGAGCCGGACGCGATCAGTACGTGAAGGCGGCAACATTGCCGGAGCCGGGGTTCCGGGGCATGGGAGACGGCATGAGATCAGGATATTCCGCTTGATGGGTCATTATAACCCGGCTTTGCCGGAATGTAAAGACAGGTTGCGCCAGAGCACATCTCCTGTCCGCAGGATCATGTGCCGCGGGCAGTGCCCGACGCGCAATCGCACGTCCTGCTATCGCAGCTCACAGGTTACCATGGGGTTGGAGCTGCCTTCCGGCGAGACCTGAACGGGGACGACCAGCCGGACTTCCTTGAAGTAGCAGAGCCCCGTGTTGTCGGTGGCACAGTAGTTGACGCTCAGGTTCACTGTGATGGTCGCTTTCCCCTGCCGGGGGGTGATGGGGATGGCGAGCATATCCGTTGGTTCTGCAATGGAGAACTTCCCGACCGTGACGCTTTCAGGCTGGTCCGAGACTGCCTGCACGCGGAATGGCGCCCCCGGGGTGAATTTGGTGCCACCGGGCAGCTGGATCAGTAACAGCAATCGGCTGGCTGTTGGCGCGATCTGCTGCTCTGCCACCCGTTGTTCTTTCCCGATAAAGCCCGGAATGCTCTTCTGCGCCAGCTTCTCAATGCCCGTGAGCCGGAGCGTGGTCACCTCGTCCTTCTCCGGATCGTACACCCGGATCAGGTGGTTGTTGGTGTCGGCAATGAACCAGCGTCCCTTTGCAAAGACCAGTCCGTTCGGCTCATTCAGGCTTGCCTGCTTGCCCTTGCCATCGTTCATGCCGCGCTTGCCGGTGCCGATCACGGTTTGCACCACGCGTGTTTTCGGGTCCACGCGTTTGATCTTGTGGTTGTACGTATCGGCCACGTAAACATAGCCCTGATGATACGCGACGCCGATCGGGTGTTGCAGGCGCGCCTGTGGATACGCCCCATCGATGTCTCCGAACTCGAACAGGCCCTGCCCGATCAGGGTTTTCACCTCGCCGGATCGGCTCAGGTCGGCGGTGCGTACGGCACTGACCTCGCTGTCGGCGAAGAACAGCACCCTACCATCCGTAGCGATCCCGCTAGGCTGAGCCAGCAGAGCGCGGTTCAACGGTCCATCCACGATGTTTTCTGCACCGGTCCCGGCGTAGGGTGCCGCCTTCCCGGTAGTGACATCGATGGCCCACAGTTGATGCGTTCCCGCCATGGCCACGTAGAGTGTGTTGCCGATGAGCACCAGATCCCACGGGCTACTCAGCGCCACCTGCCTGCCTACCCCGCCCACCGGCGGGTACATTGCCTGCTTGCCGTTACCGGCCAGCGTGGTCACGGTGCCCGCTTTGAGGTCCACCCGGCGTACCGCATGGTTTTCGGTGTCTGCCACATAGAGCAGGTCTTGTTTTGCGTCGTAGGTGAGCCCTTGCGGTCGGAAGAAGCGTGCTGTGGCGAAGCTGCCGTCCTTCAGGCCGATGTTGCCGTCGCCGATGACGGTCTGCACGGCCCCGTTCAGTGAAGTCACGATCACCCGGTTGTGATTGGAGTCCGTGAAAAAGAGGCGCTCGGAGGCCTCGTCAGCGACAATTTTGCCGGGATAGGAGAGTACCGATTTCGGCCGCCCTTCCTTCTCCAGCACGAACTTCATTGGCTTGCGATTGAGGAGTTTACGGTCGCCAAATTCCTGGATCAGCCGGTTGATCGTGCGGTCCAGCAGTTCATAATGTCCTTCCCCGGAAACGTAGCCGACGTACTTGCCGGCCGGATCGATCAGCACCAGGGTTGGCCATGCCTGCGCACCGTAGGCGTTCCAGACCAGAAAGTCTTTGTCGTTGATGACCGGATGCTCGATTTCATAGCGCAGAATGGCGTTGCGGATGTTCTCCACGTCCTTCTCGTTCTGGAACTTGGCAGAGTGCACCCCGATCACCACCAGTTCGTTGGGGTACCTGGCCTCCAGACGCTTGAGATCAGGAATAATGTGGATACAGTTGATGCAGCAGTAGGTCCAGAAGTCGAGCAGGACCACTTTGCCCCGCAGATCTTTCAGGGACAACGGCCTGTCCGTGTTGAGCCATTCCAGCGTTGCCGGGAAATCGGGGGCGTCCATTTTCGCCTCCTGTGGTCTGAAAGAGGCATTTCTGACGGACGCTCTCGTTCTATCCCCCGCAACCAGTACCCCTGCAAGAACCGCCACACAGGCGCATGCTGCTACCGCGACGTTGAAACGTGTGTTCATTCCGGTCATCGCCTCCAAAGCCTGATACGCAGGAGCAAGCCCGACGGGTTTCCTTCGGGGCAGTGGCGCCTGGAACGCCCTGCTACAGAAAAAACCCTGCCGCCCGGATGTGGCAGGGTTCTGACGCCGGGGCACCCGACGTGCGCTATCCGGAGGCGACTTCAGGCCGCTGCGGGTTCACGATGATCCCGTCGAAGATGGCCGCGTTGGTCTTAACGTGGCAGTCCTTGCCTACCACGCATCGCTCGACATGGGTGTTGCGCATGACGACAGCTCCATCCCACAGGATGCTGTCTTTAACAGTGGCACCTTCTTCCACGGCGCAATTGTTGCCGATCACGGTGTTCTCCAGAACGCGGGCTCCCGCGAGGATCCGGACGTTGTTGCCAATAGCAACCGGGTAGCCGATTTCCGCGGTATCGTCGATCTCCACATTGTCACCCATCCAGACGTACTTGCGCACTTCTCTGTAGGGGAGCGGCGCGTTGACCCTTCCCTGCAACACGTCCTGGTGGGTTTGCTGGTAGATCTTCAGGTTGCCTACATCGCGCCAGTAGGCGGCGGTCAGGTGCCCGTACAGCGGGAGCCGTTGTTCCAGCAACATGGGAAAGACCTGTTTGCCGAACAGGTAGAACACACCACGGGGGATCAGTTCGAAGATTTCGGGTTCGAACACGTAGACTCCCGTGTTGGCTGTATTGGAGAAGATCACCTCGCCCTTGGGCTTTTCCAGGAATCGGGTGATCCTGCTGTCCTCGTTCATCAGGACAATACCGTATTCGCTGGGATCGTCCACCAGCGAGAGGGCGATGGTTGCCAGCGCTTTTTTCTCTTTATGGGTCTTGACCAGCCGGGTCAGATCCATGTCGGTCAGGTCATCGCCCCCGATCACTACAAACGTGTCTTCTTTAAAGAAGTCTTCCACGCGCTTGACGCTCCCCGCGTCACCCCAGAGCCGGTCTTCCCGGGACCAGTGGATGTTGACACCCCATTTTGAGCCGTCTCCGAAGTAGGCCTCGATCTGATCGCCCAGATAGTGCAGGTTGACCATGATATCGGTGAAACCGTGCTTCTTGAGCAACTCAACCAGGTACTCCATGACGGGGCGATTGATGATGGGAACCAGAGGCTTGGGAACGTTGCGGGTCAACGGGTCGAGCCGGGAACCTACTCCGGCGGCCAGTATCATTGCTTTCATGCGGGATCTCCTACTCCGTCGGGCGGGCGCAAAGAAGCCTGCGGCACCTGAGTACTGATCTGATTTCTCATTGTTATCGTCGGCACAATCATCCTGGAAGGTCAGAGTGTCTCCTGTGCCGTGCGGTCCGGGCGCTTCTATTACTGCCGTCTCTGTTGCGCACGGTGCACGCCAGACAGGGTGTCCTGCGCGGATCCTGTGGTGAGGTTCGCCTGAATGCCTGCGAGGACCTCTGTTACGTGGATTGCCGACAGACAACGCGGGGGTTCATACCGACACCGATGCCATGTGCAACCGGGCGCACAGACTTCCCGATGGGTGATCACATTGTGCCTCTGGTTGTACGGGCCAATGCGATCCGGGTCGGTAGGCCCGATCAGCATGACAACCGGCCTTCCGAGCGCTGCGGCCAGGTGGGCGCTGCCGGTATCGCCACACACATGCACGGCGCATCGGCTCAGGACCGCCGCCAACTGCTTCAGGTCAGTGCGACCGGCAAGATTGACGCAGGCGGTGGCCAGCCGATCCTGAACGGCTTCCGCGACCTTCCGGTCCGCGGTGACCAGCACGCAGGGCAGGCGCAGATCGTGCTGGCACCGATCGATGAGCGCAGCATATCGATCTACTCCCCACTGCTTGTTTGCCCTGGCGGAGGCAGGGTTGATTGCGATGAATGGCGTGTGCGGCCCGATGCCGGCCTCCTCCAGCATTGCATTCACGGACGTTGCGGCCTCCGCCGGGATGTGGAAGGGAAAGATGACTTCCGGGAGATCTGCTCCCAGGTAGCGCGCTACATCGAGATACTGGTCCACGATATGCACGCTCTGCGGTCGGCGTGGCACCCGCCGTTCCAGCAACGGTGCTATTTCACGCAACCAGTGATAGCCGATGCGGATTTTCGCTCCGGAGGCCACGCTGACGATCGCGCTTTTGGTCAGCCCCTGCAGGTCGATTGCCAGATCACATCCGAGGCGGCGCAACGCGCCCAGTCGGCTCAGATAGGTCCGACGATAAGTGGCAGACATCAAACGCCCGGGCTTCAACTTCGGCAAGGGAAAGATCTCCTGCACATACGGATTACCGGAAAGGAGGTCCACAAACGGTTCTTCCACTGCCCAGATGATCTCCCGGTGCGGGAATGCCGTTCCCAGTGCAGCGGAGACGGGCAGCGCGTGCACAATGTCTCCGAACGCGCTCAGTTTCACGATCAGCACACGCCGCACACCGGTCATGTTGATTGCCCGGGACGCGCTATCGCTCATGGCGCCCCTGTATCTCCTGTTTGTACCTGTTGGAGGGCATTTTGATCCGCCGTGCCTGTTCCGCACCATCTGCGAACACACCCGGAGAGGCTTTCCATCGATGGTGCAACCAGAGCCATTGCTCCGGGTAACGCCGGATCTGCGCCTCCAGTCGCGCATTGACGAGCGTCATGACACGCTCCACATCGGCCTGACGGTCGCCCGTTGGCGGGATCACTTCCGGCGGTTCCAGCGTGACGTGAAAGCGGTTGTCGGGAGCGCGCACACACCATGCGAAGAGCAGCGGCGCGCCGGTCCTCAGGTGGATCTGCGCTGGCCCATCTACTGTGCCGGTAGGCAGGCCGAAGAAGGGAACGAATACATCGGCATCGTTCTGATCTGGCAGGATCCCCACGATGGTGTTCTGTTGCAACGCGCGCAGGATCTCCCGGGCAGAGCCCCCCCGGTTGACAATCTGCACCCCGTTCTTCTCACGCGTGCCGCGGAGCAGTTCTTCCGTTTTCGCGTCGTTCGCGCGGCGCGCCACCACGGTGAGCGTATGGCCGTGCGTGGTGAGCCAGCGAGCGAGGACCTCCCAGTTGCCGAAATGGCCGGTGATCAGGAGGACTCCTCGTCCTCCCTGATAGGCCTGTTCCAGATGCTCCAGACCGTCGACTGTTACCAATCGGTCGAGGTCATCACGCCGGAGGCCGGGGAGCTTGACGAACTCGGTAGCGACGGCGCCAAAGTGCTGGAAGACCCTGCGCGCCATACGGCGACGCTCGGCCGGTGTCAGCTCCTGACCGAACACCAGTTGCAGGTTCATCAGCGCTACCCGGCGATACCTCCCCAGCAGATAGTAGAGCATGCCTCCGAGCAGACGCCCTACCTTCTGGTTCACTGAAAGCGGCAGAGCTCGCAGGGGGGTGACCAGCATGCGCAACGCCAGTCTCCCCGCCGCGCGTTCCAGGCGCTTGCGCAGAGGCGTCCTCTCCTGTGTGTTGCTAGGCGACTCAGACATCAGGGACGCACCACGCCCTCAATACGGGCCAGCAGCTCATGGACTCCTTCGACCTGCATGGTGACCTGCAATGCCAGCACGGGCAGGGAGGCCGATACCCGGGGCATCTTGACCGCGTCCTTCTCGGTTGTGATCAGGGCCTCGGCGCCAGCGGAACAGGCTCTGGAGAGCATCTGCTCCAGCTCCGGCGCGGTGACCCTCCGATGATCGCGCAGGCGGAAACGCGCCGCCAGAATACCCCCTAGCTCGCCAATCATCGACTCGAAGGACGCGGGATGTCCGATTGCAGAGAATGCGGCTACTCGCCGGCCATCCAGCCAGCTCAAAGGGTACTCGTTGTGATCGGAAACGGTATGCAGCCCTACCGGGATCAGATCGGCAGTCAGGATGGGGCATCCGGGTGCCAGCTGTCGTACCTGTTGCTGTAGCGCCTGTAATGCACTGGCAGAGACCTCGCGCGCCCGTGTCAGGATGATAACGCCGGCACGACGCAGGTGCGCCGGTGGCTCTCGCAACAGGCCTCGGGGGAACGTGTGGCCGTTGTCGAACGGGCACGTTGCATTGAGCAACACGATGTCGAGATCACGGTGCAGTTGCCAGTACTGCAGGCCATCGTCCAGTAGCAGGATATCGGGTTGGAACTCCCTGCAGGCGAGCCGGCCTGTCCTGCGCCGGTCTTTTCCTGCGATAACGGGTACACCGGGCAGGGAGTGTGCCAGCAAAAAGGCCTCGTCTCCAGCCTCGGCAACACTCAGGAGCACTGCCCGGCCATCCGAAACGACCGCGCCATCGTGTTCTCGCTCTCCGGAATAGCCCCGGATCAGGACAGCCACGCGATATCCTGCTGCGGTGAGCAGCCGACAGAGCATCTGGGTCATCGGGGTTTTGCCCGTGCCTCCTGCGGTGATATTCCCGATGGAGATCACCGGGCAGGGCAAATGGGCGCGTTTGCGCAGTCCAATCGCATAGGGCAGCAGGTAGGTTCGCAGCCCGGCCACGTAGACGGGGGCGAGCAGGGCTGTGGTGCCGCGCAGCAACGCCGGTATCACGCCGCGCCGCCCACGTGAGACGGAGAGCAGATAGTCCTCCAGACGGTTCACTTCTTCTCGCCTTCCTGAGCTTTCCGGTTCTGGATCAGATGGATGACTTCCTGCGCATAGCGCGCCGATGCGCCCCGATGCGCCGCGATCAACGCCACGGCACGCTGCTCGATTTCACAGCGCAACGCTCCGTTGGCCAGCAATGTGCGTGCCTGCGCCACGAGTGCGTTGCCGTCCGGGCAGGGGAAGCCTACGCCATGCTGTACTGCCAGAGCCACCTCGGAACGGATTGTTGCGGTGAACGGCCCGAACAGCACGGGTTTCCCATGTGCCAGCGGTTGCAGCAGGTTCTGCCCTCCCCCTTTCACAACAGGAGGGAAGCTATTGCCGACGAAAGCGACTGTGGCCACAGCGTACACGCAGGCGAGCTCGCCCATGGTGTCCAGAATGAGATGCTGTACCGGACCCGAGGCCCCTTGCAATCGGGTGCGCCGCACCGGGTGCAACCCGGCAGCGCGCATCGCCTGTGCCACCGCTTCCGCACGGTCGATCTGGCGCGGGGCGATGATCAGGCAGAGCTCGGGATACTCCGTGCGCAACTGACAGTAAGCCCGGATCACCACGGCCTCTTCTTCCGGACTGCGTGTGCTGCCGGCCACAAAGACCGGAGCCTCTCGAGGCAGTTGCAATTCGATGCGCAGGGCATCTACCTGCCCGGGTGTGAGGCGGGGGATCTCCTGATCGAACTTGGAATTGCCGATCACCTGGATCCTTCCCGGCGCCTTTGCGCTGCCGAGCAGCTCCTGCACCCGCATGGCATCGCCCCCGGACTGCATCAGCAAGCAGTCCACGTGGCCCAGCATCCAGCGCATCCACCCGGGAGCGAACCGCCGTGCGCGGCGATAGTTCCGTTCGGACAGACGCCCATTTACGAGAACCGTTACGGCCTGCGCCTGCTTCAACAGGTAGAGCAGATTCGGCCAGAGCTCGCTCTCAAGGCTCACATAGGCATCCGGTTGAAGCAACCGGATGACGCGTTGCACTACCGGTGGGAAGTCAAAGGGCGCATAGAAGATACCATCCACGTACGGTGCAGCCTGCTGGCACGCCATTTCATACCCGGCCGGTGTCACCACCGAAAACAGGATGTCATGCTCTGTTGACCGGGCGCGTAGTTCCCGCAGGATGGGTACCGCGGCCACAACCTCTCCGGCGGAAACTGCATGGACCCAGATGCGCGGTCGTCCATTCGGGCGTGCGTGCAGCCGCTCCGGGAGATACCCCCAGCGTTCGCGCCATCCCGGTCTGGACCTGCCGGACAGGTAGCGCGTCCCGAGATACACGGCAATCAGGGGTGAGAGCAGAAGCAGGAGCAGGTTATGAGCAAAGTAGGTGGTCACTCCAGCGATCGTTCCAGCTCAACTGATTGACGAGGTCCGTGTCACATCCTGTTCTGCCTGCGGCGCGTCCGCTTCAACATGGGCATGCATGCGTTTGAATACGCGCACACGCAGGACGCGCCGTCCGTCGGTTCTGTCCACGGTGAACTCCAGCCCATCCCAGACGACGGTTTCGCCCTGCACCGGCTGGTGTCCGCACTGACTGAACACGAACCCGCCAACGGTATCCGCCTCATCGGAGGGCACATCGGCACCTGTAAGCTCGTTGAAGTCGTCCAGAGTTAACGTGCCATTCACCAGCCAGGTGTTCTCATCTACCTGTTCTACCGGCGGTAGCTCTGCATCGTACTCGTCCTGTATCTCGCCCACAATCTCTTCCAGCAGGTCCTCGATTGAGACCAGACCGGAGACCACACCGTATTCGTCGCGCACAATGGCGACTTGCGTCCGGCTGCGCCGCATTTCCGCGAGCAGGTAGCCAGCCCGCTTGTTTTCCGGCACGAAGTAGGGAGGTCGCAGCACCTCCCGTAGAGAAAACTGCGGCCTCTCCCCGGCCAGATGTTTCAGCACGTCCTTGATGTGAACGATACCGACGATGTTGTCCAGATTGCCCTCGTAGACGGGGATCCGCGAATGCCCGGACTCGCTCACCACGCGGATCAGATCCTCAGGGGTTGCATTCACATCGATCGCGGTGATGTCCGGCCTGGGGGTCATCAGCTTCCGGACCACGGTCTCCTCGAAGTCGAACACGCCGGTGACCATGCGCTCCTGCTCTTCTTCAATAATTCCTGCTTCTCGTGAGGTATGTACCAGCAGTTCCAGTTCCTCCACTGAATGCACGGACGCACGCTCCCCTACTGACCGGAGCCCCATCAGGCGCACCACCAGGTTCCCGGTAGCGTTCAACGCGTGAATGAAGGGGCGGAAGACACGCAGAAAGAGGTCCAGTGGGCCGGCTACCCAGAGCGAGGTGGTATCTGGCCGTTGCAGGGCGATACTTTTCGGGGCAAGTTCCCCGAGGATGATGTGCAGAGCCGTGGCGATCCCGAAGGCTACAGTGATCGCAACGCCATGCGCGGTAATCGCGGCCCCGCGCTCCGGCAGAAAGGCTCGAAACAGGGGCTCAATGAGACGCGCCAGAGCAGGCTCCCCGATGAACCCGAGCCCTAACGAGGCCATGGTGATGCCCAGCTGAGTCGCAGCGATGTAGGTGTCCAGATGCGCCAGTGCACGTTGTACGGCTCGCGCACGGCGATTGCCCTCGTTGACCAGTTGCTCGATCCGCGTTTTGCGCACGCTCACCAGTGCGAACTCAGCGGCTACAAAGAAACCGTTGAGCAACACCAGTCCGGCAACAGCCAACAAACCGAGCGCGTTTTTCGAGCCCTCATCCATAAGATCCCGGTTCTGCACACAGGTGCTTTTCACCCGCAGATCACGGCCTGCTCTGCTGAGAAAGCCGGGGTGCGCACGCTTCTGGTTGCCTTTTAAGCATAGCACAGTTTCCATCGAGAAGCAAGGGATCGGGCCCGGACGGGTCTTCACGGATATTCGAAGGAGCCTTCTCATTCGGTGCAACAAAACGATCGGCCGCGCGTCATAATATGGAATGATTTTCGACTTTCCTGCAGACTGTTACCGCCATGATCCGAGAAACGCTTCTACGTACAACGATCCTGCTGACCGGTTGTCTGCTGATTGTGAGTGTTGCGCTTGCGCGCAACGCCCCGGCTCCCCCCATCGGGCAGCGTTCCCCCCGGGCAGCAAGCCGCGTTGTGGACTTCGACAGGCAGGTCTGGCCCATTCTCAAAGCACGCTGCGTCGCGTGTCACACTGGCGAGAACCCGGCCGGTGGCCTGAACCTGACCTCCCGTGAAGCTCTGCAAAAGGGAGGCGCTTCCGGCCCGGCGATCGACCTGCGCAAACCTTCAGACAGTTTGATACTGCGGGCTATTCGCTATGAGGGCCGCCGCATGCCCCCGCAGGGTAAGTTACCGCAGGCAGAGATCGCCACTCTCAGCCAGTGGATCGCGCAAGGAGCTCCATGGGGGAAACAACCCCCTTTGGCAGATACCGCACATCATGGTCCGCCCCCTGTCAATGCGCAGACCCGACGATTCTGGTCGTTCCAGCCGGTGCGGCGTCCTGCAGTGCCCCGTGTGCGGAACCGCAGCTGGGTGCGCACACCGATCGACGCGTTCATTCTGGCCCGTCTGGAAGCAAAAGGCCTGCGCCCGGCCCCGGAAGCCGACCGGCGCACCCTGATCCGTCGGGCGTACTACGATCTGCTCGGTCTGCCTCCGACTCCGGAGGAGGTGGAGGGTTTCGTGCGGGATCGTGCGGCGGGTGCGTGGGAGCGGGTGGTGGATCGGTTGCTGGCGTCTCCGCACTACGGGGAGCGGTGGGCCCGGCACTGGCTCGATCTGGTGCGCTACGCGGAGACCAATTCGTTCGAGCGAGACGGCGACAAGCCTTTCGTATGGCGTTATCGGGACTATGTGATCCAAGCGTTCAATCAGGACAAACCCTACGATCGGTTCATCATCGAACAGCTCGCTGGCGATGAGTTACCCGATGCCACTCCGGAAACTCTGATTGCCACCGGCTATTATCGCCTGGGACCGTGGGACGACGAGCCATCCGATCCGGAACAGGCTTTCTATGATGATCTGGACGACATCCTTTCTACGACCGGACAGACTTTCCTCGGCCTGACTGTCGGGTGTGCGCGTTGCCATGACCATAAAGTAGACCCCATGCCCCAGCGCGATTACTACCGGTTCGCCGCCTTCTTCCGTAACATCAACCGATTCGGGGTGCGCTCTCCCGAGTCGATCGAGAAGTTCTCGGTCCGCCCCATCGCCTCCATGGAAGAACAGACGCGCTTCGAGCAGGAGAGTCGCACCTACCGGCAACGCGTGCAACAGGTTGAGGAGCAACTGCGTGCCATCGAGGCGATCGTACGGCCGGACTTCGAGAACGTGGAGAAGCAGGACTTTGAGAACGAGCAGAACCGCCTGATGATCGTCCGGAGGCGCGTTCCTCGCCTGATTTCTGCCGAGCAGTACGCGGAGTACGAGCGCCTGACCCGGGAGTTGCGCGACCTGCGCGCCCATCCGCCTCGAGGTCTGGAGCGGGCGCTCTGCGTCACGGAACAGGGTCGGGAGTGTCCGAAAACGTTTGTGCTCACGCGAGGCAGCGCGCATGCCCCGGCCGAGGAAGTGCGCCCCGGCTTTTTCTCCGTGCTGGGCGTACCGGACCCGGTCATTCCGGAACCCGCATCCGATGCAAAAACCTGTGGCCGTCGTCTCGTAGTCGCCCGCTGGATCGCCTCTCCCTCCAATCCCCTGACGGCGCGCGTGATGGCCAACCGCATCTGGCACTATCACTTCGGCCGCGGGATCGTGCGCACCACAAGCAATTTCGGCTTCCTCGGTACGCCTCCCACTCATCCTGAGTTGCTGGACTATCTGGCCTCGGAGCTGGTGCGCCGGGGATGGCGCCTGAAACCGTTGCACCGTATGATCCTGCTCTCCAGCACCTACCGGATGTCCTCCCGGGCCAATCCAGTGGCGTTACGTCAGGACCCGGAGAATGATCTGTTCTGGAGATTTAACCCGCGCCGCCTGGAGGCCGAGGAAATCCGGGACTCGATCCTTGCGGTCAACGGTACGTTGAACCGGAAGATGTACGGCCCCTCGGTGCTGGTGAAGCTCCCGCAGGAGGTGTTGATGGGGCAATCGGTTCCTGGACAGGGGTGGGGGGAGTCACCCCCGGAGGAACAGGCGCGACGCAGCATTTACATCAAGGTCAAGCGTTCGCTCGCGGTGCCTATGCTGGCCCGGTTTGATGCCGCTGACACGGACGCTACCTGCCCGGTACGCTTTGTGACCACCCAGCCAACACAGGCGCTGGGGATGCTCAACAGTGAGTTCATTCAGGAGCAGGCACGCCTTTTTGCAGACTTCGTGCGCCGGAAAGCCGGCGATAACCCGGCCCGCCAGGTTCGGGTGGCTCTCTGGCGGGTTCTGCAACGAGAGCCAGCACCCCGGGAAGTTCAACGTGGCGTGCGCCTGATACAGGATATTCAAGCCAGAGACGGAAAGACGGCACAGGAGGCGCTGACCGCTTTCTGTCTGGTGGCATTGAACCTGAACGAGTTTATCTATCTGGACTGAGGGGCGGTATCATGGGTAATTTCTGCGGACGTACGCGACGGCAGTTCCTCTGGGAAATGGGCGCCGGGTTCTTCGGGACCGCGCTGGCGGGTCTTCTGGAAGAGTCGTTCTTTGCGCAGCAGGCACGGGCGGCTGATGGGGTCACCCGGTGGCAGAATCCACTGGCTCCGAAAAAGCCGCACTTCCCGGCGAAAGCCCGCAGCGTGATCTTTCTCTACATGTACGGCGGCCCGAGTCACATCGATACGTTCGATTACAAGCCCGACATGTATGGCCGGGACAATCAGACGGTTCAGGTGAAAACGTTCGGTCGGGGAGGGCATCGTAATGTCGGGCGGATCGTTGAGCCACGCTGGAAATTCCGCCAGTACGGCCAGTGTGGCAAATGGGTCTCCGACCTGTTCCCGCATCTGGCGACCTGCGTGGACGATATCGCCTTCATTCACTCCATGACCGCCGACTCGCCCATTCACGGCTCGGCCATGTTACAGATGAACACCGGTCGGATCCTCTCTGGCAGTCCCTGCCTCGGCTCCTGGGTGAACTATGGCCTCGGGACGGAAAACGAGAATCTGCCGGGCTTTGTGGTGATGCTGGACCCACGTGGCGGCCCGATCTCCGGACCGAAGAACTGGTCGAGTGGCTACATGCCCGCCACGTATCAGGCAACCACGATCACGGCCACAGACACGCCTATTCTGGACCTGAAGCGCCCGGACGGGGTGTCGGAACAGATGCAGCGCCGGATGCTGGATGCCCTGCGGGACTACAACCAGATGCACGCCGTGTCCCGGGGCGATAATTCCGACCTGGCGGCGCGCATTGCCTCCTATGAGCTGGCGTTCAAGATGCAGGCAGCGGCTCCGGAGGCTACCGATCTTTCCAAGGAGCCCGAGTACATCCGCGAACTCTACGGCATCAACGATAAGCGCTCCGAGGCCTTTGGCCGGCAGTGCCTGATGGCCCGACGGCTGGTAGAGCGCGGCGTGCGGTTCATACAGATCTACTCCGGCGGATCTCACAACGACGCGAACTGGGACGCGCACGGCGATCTGGTCGCCAATCATACCCTGCACGCCGGCGAGACAGACAAACCCATCGCCGGGTTGATCAAGGATCTGAAGCAACGCGGATTGCTGGACAGCACGCTTATCGTCTGGGGAGGTGAGTTCGGCAGGCAACCGGTTGCCGAGTATGCGGAAGGTACCGGCCGTGACCACAACGCCTACGGCTTCACAATGTGGATGGCCGGAGGCGGTATCAAAGGTGGAGTCAGCGTGGGACAGACCGATGAGCTGGGGAGCCGGGCTGTGGAGAGCCCCTTCCACGTGAAGCACCTGCACGCCACGATCCTGACCTGCCTGGGCCTCGATCCCAACCGGCTCTCCTACTTCTACGCGGGCCTCGACCAGAAGCTGGTCGGGGTAGAGCGTGTCGAGCCGATCCGTCAGATCCTCGCCTGACTTTTTTGAGGTAAGAAAAGTTCCCCCGGATTGTTGCAGGAAGACAACCGGGGGAATTCTCATCTCTGGCTGCTCCCCCGCCGATCACCCGCCACAGTTGATCGCATCAGGGGCAGCCTCTCTATCCTGTACCCAAGAACCTGACCGGCGCGGTTGCAGGAAAGCCGCGCGGACAGGGATGCCAGCGGGACATTACTCTCCGCTCTGGTCGAAGTTGCCGATCAGGATCGCCAGATCGAGCAGGTCCACGATCCCATCGGCGTTGAAGTCAGGACCGGGGCGGTAGGTGTCAGTGTTCACATCGGCGTCGAACGTTTCGATCAACGCCGCCAGGTCGAACAGGTCCACGCTGTCATCATCGTTAGCATCGCCACCCAGCAGGGGCGCGATGGTCAAACCGGTCACGTTGCCAGCGGTCGCGTTGGCGTTCACCACACGGGAGAGCGTGTTCCCGGCCTTGACACGTACCTGATAGTTCTTGTTGGGCACAGCCGGGACGGTGAAGCTGCCATTGGCCGCCACCTTACCGAACACCGTGATGGCGCCACTGCCGTCGGTGGGCGTCAGCACGAAGCGCGCATCGAACGGGCCTGAAGCATCCGCGCGGGTCACCGTGCCGGAGATGGAGCGCGCATTCGCCACCGGGTTCCCGGTAACGCGCAGGTTATCGATTGCCCACCACCAGTCGTTGCGCGCCAGGATCAATGCGAACTCAAACCGCACAGTGGTCGCGCCGGAAGGCGGGTTCAGCACCAGCGACACATTCTCGTTGGTAGCGTCCGGCTTGAAGAAGTCGCTGAACACATCCGAGTCCCACCGCAGGATCTCGGTCCACGTCTGTCCCCCATCGTAGGAGGCACGAATGATTGCGGTCTGATTGTTGTCCTGCGGACTGCCATCATCAAAGCCCTCGGGGCGCCAGCTGGAGTCGAAGATGAGACGCAGGGAAGCTGGAGCGACCGCGCCAATGTAGATATCCGGGGTGGTCATGTACACGTTGTAGTAGGCGTTGCCGGGGATCCCGCCACGATAGTCGTCATACTCGTCCGGGTCGGCGATCGCGACGATGTTCTGCCCCCGGGTGTACTGAATGCGGTTCTGGTTGTTCGCTGCCGCAATCCAGAAGTCCTTGTTGGCGAAGGACCACCCGGCCCACTCCCGTGCGCCCTGCCCCGGCACTCCGGAGTCGTCACGCGTCCAACCCAGTGGCATGAAGTGAGTCCAGACCCCCTGCCCCACCCAGGGCTGCGTGCGGTTCCCGGTCCGCGCCGGGGTTTCGTCTACGAACTGGCGGAGCACTGGCGTCAGGTTCTCGAAATCCTCCGAGAACAGGTTGACCTGCGCCGAGCTTCCTGAAGGGGACATCAGAGCAGCAGCGCCAGCAAGTACTGCAGCAGGAGCAATCTTCATTGCTTCGTTCTTCATCGAGCACTCCTTCCTCAGTTAAGAACCTTTCCTGAGTGGAACACACGCTCTCTGCGTACTGCTCGGATCGCTGAGCGGATTGTCTCACTCGGACTTGATGCATCGTCACAGCGCCATAACCGCCTGTGCGCTCGTTATTTTGAGAGGTAAATATTAATTGGAGATTATGCGGACTTTAATTTTGCGTTAAGCTCTCTATGCAACACCATCGCTTTCCCGCAGCACAGACTGGCTGTTGAAAGAGATCACGATCCGGTCCTTCCGGCCCCGATACGGCAGAGCACTGTGCAACAGATATGCGGGAAAGAGGATCAGCACACCGTCCTCAGGAACGATATCAATCCGGTTGGAACTCAGATAATGGTTGCCGTAGTCGCTGAACGCACCGGCAAAGGTCAATGGAGAATAGAAGCGGTTGACCCCATTTCCGGCGCCCTGGTCCGGCACAGCTGTGCTGTCTCCTGCCTGAAGGTAGTAGATGCCGCACCAGGAACAGTGGGCATGGAAGTGCGCGTCGTGGTACCCCCCGTCGTTGGTGATATGGAACCAGCTGTCTACAATGATGGGCTGGATGCGTTCCGGGGGCACCTGCGCCCCGTTCACATGGGAAACTGCCAGTTGTAACGCTTCTTCGATGAACGCACGCAGTTTCTTCAGTCCAGCATGATCGGTCTCGAGCAGGTCAAACGGGCTTTCGAACAACCCGTAGCTGGACTTTGCGGATCGGGCTACCTCGCTGGCGATGTTCTGCGTATATCGGGCCCGGATCTGGTAAAGATGCTCGATGATCCCCGGTGCCTCTGAGTTATGCTCCCGCCATTTGCACCGATAGAGAATGGTTGGCCAGGAGATGCCCGGTGTCAGATCATACTCGCTTGCCATACCTGCTCCTTGCAGCAGCATTACACCTCAGGGCTCGAACCATCGATCCGGTGGTTGTTGTCCCAGATAGAACTGCTCCAGTCGACAGGGCTTCTGATGCCCATCCATGAAAGCCAGATTGACCCGCAGAAAGTGCCGCGCGGAGGGCCGGGCATCTTCGTCATCGTTCAGCGGGAAGGAGGGCGCAACCATCTTGTACGCGTCCGGACGCGGGGTGCGCAGATCGTCTTCCGTGCCGATGTCGCCCAGCATCACCGTCTCCGCGGGGGTACGGAAAGCCGCCAGGATCCGGATGGGCGCCCGTTCACCCTCCTCGTCCGCCAGGTCCGCAAACGCCAGCTCGTTCAAACCGTAGGAGTTACCCCGGGCCAGCGCGTCATCCGGGCAACGCCGGACTGGCTCATTCTTCAGGTAAGGCGCGGCCAGATCGCTCCAGAGTACTTCCTCCTCTTCCCCGTTCACATCGATCTCGTATGCGACGGGAGGCAGGGTCTCATCGTAGTCCTGTACATACAGCAACAGGCCCGTTGCCAGCTGGCGTGTGTTATTTGCGCAGGCAGCCTGACGTGCCTTCGCACGGGCCTGTGCGAACACCGGGAAGAGGACCGCAGCCAGAATGGCAATGACTGCGATCACTACCAGCAATTCGATCAGGGTGAAGCCTCTCCGCTTGCCCATTGCCATCATGCATGACCGTCCTGTTCATTTCAACGCCAGCCGGAAGCTACTTGCCATCCGGGTCTCCGGTGCGCTCGGCATCACGCGCGGTTTCGTCTTCCGGAGTGTCCAGATTCCGGTTGACGAAAGGTTTTTCACCGGGCCGGTACTCCTTACCCACCACTCCAGAATTCATCAGGCGCGTCAGGTACACTCCTGCGCCGACAACTGCCAGCACGATGAGCGCAACCGCCACAACCGGGTGGATCTTCTGCTTCATAGGAGCTCCCGGCAATCAGCGCAGCTCGTCGCGTCGGAAGAGGATCTGGTCCACGGTCTGCGCGCAGGTACGGCCCTGTGCGAAGCGGAACTCAAACTGCGCGATGTTGTCCGGGTCGCGACAGAACATGAGCAGATCTTCCCGACGCCTCGGCATGATCGTGAATGAGCCTGCGGCGGCACGCGCCATGCTGTACGCCGCGACGGGCATTGACTTGGCGTGACCGTCTACGAAGGAATACTGGTACATCCCGTTATGTCGCACGACGCCGGGAGTTGTGCCATCAATTCCCTGGAAGTAGGGCGTCAGCGTGGCAGGTGGTTCATCGTTAGAGTCACCCTGCAGCACGCACTGCGCCGGCGTCGGGAATTCGGACAGGTAGCGTCCCACCCAGAGCGTACCGCCCCACGGCGCAGTTTCCGCCTGTGCTGGCCCCCAGATGCCGTTGCCAGAGCGATAGTCGTAGAGTCCGAAGTTCGTTCCGTATCCGAAGCACCGTGAGGTCCGCTGCTCGATCGGAACAGTGATCGGGATGCCACCCTGGTTCTCGATCGACCAGCACTCCCAGTACCTGGTCATGCGGTTCGGGCAGAAGAACATCTGAATGCTCTTGATGTAGGGCTGGAGCAGGTACGGCTCGCCCACCGTATCCTCGCCCTCGTTCGGACGTCCGTTCCCGGTCTTGGGAAGCCGCTCATCGTAGTCCTGCGCGTACATCAACCACGCGTTGCCCAGCTGACGCATGTTCGACAGACAGGTAGCGCGCCGCGCCTGTTCCCGGGCCTGTGCGAACACCGGGAAGAGGATCGCAGCCAGAATGGCAATGATTGCGATTACTACCAGCAATTCGATCAGGGTGAAACCTCTGCGCGCGACATGTCGCGACAATAACAACGATCCCACGAGTACCTCCTTGCCCGATCCCCTGCAGCATAGTAGCGTCCGCGCAATGCCCGGGACATCGGTCCTGACATTGCCGTGCATTATACTGGCCAGACTATTAAGCGCATGTTAAGCACAGATTAAATTTTCATTCAGGTATGGCGCCGCAGTCCCGCCTTATCTGGAGCACCCGGCAGGTCCTGCTGATCGGCCACAACCTCCCCTGTGTTCTCTACCAGTCCATGGGCTATAATAGAAACATGAACGCCAGCAGAGACAAGATGGACACATGGAGCCCGGACGTCACCTACGTCATCGGGCACCAGCGCCCGGACACGGATGCGATCGCTGCGGCACTGGGCTACGCATGGTACCTGCAACAGATCGGTCAGGAAGACGTTGTGGCGGCGCGCGCCGGTCAACCCAACGAGCAGGCCGCCTTTGTTCTGGAACGTTTCGAGCAGCCCCCTCCCCGTCTGCTAACCGGAGTCGCACCCACTTTCGGACATGCGGCGACCCCTCAGAAGACCGTACCGCCGGATGCCGCGTTGCCTGCGGCCATGGCACGTGTCGCAGAAGGAGACCGGGTGATCCCGGTCGTGGACGAGAACGGTAAACCTGTAGGGGTTGTGACCTCGCTGGCGCTGGCCCGGGCCTACACGGCGCCGGTGAACGTGACAGTGATGCTCGCGCAGCCCTGCCGGGAGATTGCTACCCACGCGCCAACTTTCTTCGAGCATGACCGCATCAGCGATCACCGCAATGCGTTGCTCCGTTCCGAAACGGACGATTTTCTCGTCGTCTCCGCCACCGGTCAGTACGTGGGCATTGCTACCCGTCGGGTGATCCTGAACCCTCCCCGTGCCCGGTTGTTTCTGGTCGATCACAACGAGATTGCGCAGGCTGTTCCGGACGCGGATGAGGCGGAAATCGTGGGCGTTCTGGATCATCATCGTCTGGGCAACGCACCGACGGCGCTTCCTATCCCGTTTGTTATCGATCCGGTCGGCAGTACCAGCACGCTGGTTGCCGAGAAGTGTCAGGCGCGCAATCTGACGCCTCCGGCCAGTCTGGCCGGCGTATTGCTCAGCGGCATCCTTTCAGATACCCTTCTGTTTCGCTCCCCCACTGCCACCGAGCGCGATGAGAAGGTTGCGCTCTGGCTGGCGCAGCTGGCCCGGATTGAGATCGTGCCCTACGGCGAGGAGCTGCTGCGCGCCGCACCGGGCCTGGCCGCGCGTTCAGCAGACGAGATCCTCGATGCCGATCGCAAGGCGTATCAGATGGGTGGCAGCCCGGTCAGCATCGCGCAGGTCGAGGTCACAGGCTTTCAGGAACTGCCGGATCGCCGGGAAGAGATCCTGGAAGCCATGCAGACGCGGCTCAACCGGGAAGGCCTCTCTCTGATCGCCCTGATGATCACCGATGTGATCACGGGACGGAGCCGTCTTCTCTGCCAGGGCGAGAACCGGATCCTCGCTGCCCTGCCCTTCACACGGATCTCGAATCACGAATACGATCTGGAAGATATCGTCTCCCGCAAGAAACAGCTGGTGCCGACTCTTCTGGCGATCCTGAACGACATGGCGTGAACGGGCGCAACGCGCGCGGCGTGTATCCACAGGAGAGCGGTATCATGCTGTACCATCTGGTCGCGGGCTTCCTCCGGTGCAGCGTCATGCTGTGCACGGGTATGGCCAATCTTTCCCTCACAACGATCCCTCCGGTGGAAGTAGAGAAGGAGATCGCATCGACACCGGTCATAGAAGGTATCCCGACAACGGGCGCTTACCTGCCGGCCATGCATCCATTCGATGCGGCCATGATCGCCCACATGAAAGCCCACAGGATCCCGGGAGGGGCTCTGGCGGTTGTTGTCAGGGGACGCCTGGTCTATGCCCGCGGGTACGGCTACGCGGATCTCGAGCGACAGACTCCGGTGCAACCGGATGCCCTGTTTCGCATTGCCAGCGTTTCCAAGCCGATCACAGCAGTAGCCATCCTGACACTGGTGCAGTCCTCGCGTCACCGGCTTGATCTCGACGCTCCTGTGTTCCCGCTTCTCGGCCTCAAGCCATTCCTCCCGGAGGGCAAAACGCCCGACCCGCGTCTCAACGCCATCACCGTCCGGCACCTGTTGCAACACTCCGGCGGATGGGACCGCGAGCGCAGCGGAGACATCATGTTCCAGCACTTTCAGATCGCGGCGGAGATGGGTATCCCCCTGCCAGTCGATCACACGTCGCTGATCCGCTGGACCATGGGACGTCCACTCGATTTCGACCCTGGAACCCGATATGCCTATTCCAACTTCGGGTACTGCGTCCTGGGGCGCGTGATCGAGAAGGTAACAGGAATGTCGTATGAGGCCTATGTGCGCAAGCACGTGCTTGCGCCCATGGGGATCCGGCGAGCGCGGATCGGTCGGGGCCAGAAAAGTGAGCGCTTCACAGGAGAGGTCTGCTACTACGATGGAGATGAGAAGACGACCGCCGCCTATTTCGATCGCTCGAAGCAGGTACCGACACCCTATGGATTCGCCTCACCACAAACGATGGACGCGCACGGCGGATGGATCGCTTCTGTTGTGGATCTTGCGCGGTTCGCGGTTGCTCTGGACCGGCCGGGCGTCCGACCAGTCCTGAACCCATCGACCACCGCACAGATGTACGCGCGCCCGGCTCCTCCACTCGGGCACACCGCGGATGGCTCTCCCACCCCGACTTACTACGGTCTCGGGTGGATGGTACGGCCTCTGGCACCGAACGGTAGCGCGAACTACTGGCACTCCGGGAGCATGCCCGGGACTTCGGCCCTGCTGGTCCGGCTCGCCAATGGGCTCTCCTGGGCCGTTCTGTTCAACAAGCGCGCTGACGGCGACATAGATGGGGCGCTGCACCGTGCCGCTGCGCAGGTATCGGAGTGGCCCGCATGGGATCTGTTCAACCGCTACCGATGATCTTCAGCGCGTCTCCGGCTCCATCCAGTTCATATTTCTGCGTCTGACTCATCTTCCAGATTGGTGCTGGTCTTTGTGATGGGTGGAGGCGCCGGCTCACCCCGCATCCGCTCGTAGATCTGCACAAGCACTGCGCGCAGGTCCGCTGTCCTGTAGGGAGGCGTCAGGCAGACATCACAGAGTCGATCGGGCACGGAGTCCGGAAAACCCTCCGGCGGGGACTGACAGTCCTCCACCAGACCGATCAGTTGCATGCCCTGTGCGCGGAAACGCTGCACGGCGCGGAAAATCGCGTAGTCCTTCTGGCGCCCGAAATCGCCCGACAGCAGCAGCACATCGGGAGGGCGTGGCGGCTTCTGGCAGTATCCGACCGGGTCCTGTTTGTTCAACAGGGCGGTTACCTCCCACCCCACCAGCGCAGCGGCGCGCTCGGCCCGCCCGCGAAAACGAGGGCGATGCACCGCGATCAGAACCCGAAAGGGGCCGGAGAACCCGGGTGGCTCTCCGGTGAGCGCGGGACGTTCCACGATCTGGAAGGACGGACTGGCTTCCCGCGTACGCCTGCCGGCTCCACGCGCCGAAGAGTTCTTCGACCCAGACGGTTTGCGCGGGCCCCGATCCGGACGCGGGCGCATGGGACTCAATTTCCTCCATCAGGAGCTGCTGGACGCAACAGGTGAGCCGACTCCGGATGCCGTCCTGCAGGCTCGATTAGCTTCACAATGCGGATCGCACTGGTGGGGATAAGCAGGCGTTCGCCACTGTCCTTGGTGAGCTCGACCCAGAAGTTGTCCATGTATGTCAGGGTACCCAGGTCGGAGTAGGCGTTGTTGTCGTAGTACACATTGACGCGGGCATTCATGTAGTGCTTCAGTCTGGATCCCGGGGAAGCACCGGCTGCAAGCACGCTATGTTCTGCAGAGACACCAGACATTGCCGCTCCTCTCAGTGCGGATCGAACGGTTGCCAGCGTGCGAATTCACGCACGAATGCCACCACTTCCTGCACAGCCGCTGTGAACAACGCCTCCCCCTTATCCTCTGTTGCGCGCTCCGGGTGACCGAAGGCACCGGTCACGCTGATCTGATCGAATGCCCGGGGAACATCCACGCGACTGTTCTGCGAGAAATCGGGACAGTAGAACGCCGATTGGAAAGCAATGTTAGCCCCGCGTGCCACCTCCATCCGCACCAGTTCCGGACGCAAACGCAGGATCATGCTCGTCTCCAGTTCACAGGCATGGGTGACAATCTTCTGATCCAGGCTCTCGATGGCTGCGATCTGATCGGCGGCAATCGTCCACCAGGAGCTGAAGGCAATCCAGAGGTCCTTGATATGGCGATACTTGAGATGGGTATCGTAGATGGCCATGCGCCCCGGAGTGATGTTGCCCCCATGCGCGTTCAACAGGAAGAGGCGCCGAAAGCCCCCCCCGATCAGGCTGTCCAGCACGTCTTTGAGCATCTCCACGTAGACGCTGTTGCGCACACTGACTGTTCCGGGCATCGCACGATGATGATCGGACGCGCCCAGCCAGAGTGCTGGCAGAAAGACCGCTTCTTCCTGAAGCTCTAACGCTGCCCGGCGGGCAATCTCCGTGGCAATCAGCGTATCGGTCAGCAGAGGGAGGTGATGCCCGTGCTGTTCCAGTGAACCGAGGGGTACCACCACAACCCGGCCAGTCCGCTCCGGCACCTGTGTCCAGATCTGTTCTCCCAGCTGCACGCTCAATTGCTCCGTACTACCTCGACATGCAGCACCCGGATCAATGGTCTGCGTAGTGCTCGAAGAGTTCGCTGACAGAGCTGTCCTCATGGATCCTCAGGATGGCATCCGCCAGGAGTGGGGCTACGGACAGCACCTTGATCTTGGGGATCTGCTTCTCCGGGGGCAGCGGAATGGTATCTGTTACGATGATGGATCGCAGGGGAGAGCAGTTCAATCGTTCCACAGCCTTTCCAGAGAGCACGGGATGCGTGCAGCAGGCGTGCACAGAAGCCGCACCGCGCTCCATCAGCGCCTCTGCCCCCTGCACAATCGTTCCGGCCGTGTCGATCATGTCGTCGATCATCACACAGACCTTGCCCTCCACATCCCCGATGATCTCGATGATCTCCACTTTATTGGGTTCGGGCCGCCTTTTGGCGATGATAGCAATCGGCGTCTTCAGGTGCTCCGCAAGGGCACGGGCACGCGCCACTCCCCCCACGTCCGGGGAGACTACCACGGTGTTGCCGTTGTGCAACCCGGCGGCAATCAGGTAGTCGGCGATCAGAGGCCCTGCATACAGGTGATCCACTGGCAGATCGAAGAAGCCCTGTATCTGCCCCGCATGCAGATC
>JANWZQ010000054.1 GCA_025054835.1 Chthonomonadaceae bacterium | reverse complement strand
CTTCCTCTTCTGGATCAGGCGGTCTCGGCTCTGGTGGAGGACCTGCACGCACGCGGTCTGGACAAGGACGTCTCGGTGGTGGTGTGGGGCGAATTCGGACGGACCCCCCTGATCAACAAGGACGCGGGACGGGACCACTGGCCCCGGGTCTCCTGCGCCCTGCTGGCCGGCGGCGGGATGCGCACGGGGCAGGTGATCGGGGCCACGACGCGGGATGGGGGGGAGGCGCAGGAGCGTCCGGTGCACTACAAGGATGTGCTGGTGACGTTGTATCAGCGGATGGGGATTGACATTGTGCACACGCCGGTCTATGATGCGTTGCATCGGCCCAACTATCTGTACGAGGGACACGAGCCCGTCAAAGAACTGATCTGACGTGTCCTTCCCACCCGTACCTTCAGGTCCCCGTATTTGCGCCCACGATCGCCGTTACCACGGAGCGCGCGGGCAGTGTGACCGTCAGTTGCCCCCTCGCATCGGTCTTCCTTCCGGGCAATGCGCGCCTCTGGCGCTCTGCGTCACTGACTCTAACGGAGACCGGTGCGTTTGCCGGCAGGCCAGTGATCTGTACTTCCCCGGGCCCCATGGGGTTGACCAGTAGCACGGCGATCCGACGGGATTTCGGATGCTTCGCTGCGAGGATGCGCAGATTTCCATTGTCACAGGATGCCTCCACCACCTGCGCGCCCGCCGGCAGGGCCTCTTCCATCTGACGGATCACATGGTGCACCGGGTAGGGTTGCCCGCTGCGAGAGACCAGAGGATAGTTGTCCTGATAGGTCCAGTAGAGCATCAGGGTTGCCCGGGAATGCTGCAGGGTTTTTGCGTAGGCCGTGGCGGTGCGGAGCGCGTTGTCCCAGCTGCCCCATGGATCGGGCGCCTGCCAGAGCTGCGCGTCATGTCCAGCCTCTGTGCACCAGATCGCCCGATTGTACCTTTTGCCGAGCTTCCCGATCTCCTCGTAGGCCGCTTCAGGAACCGCCAGCGCGTCCCAGCAGTGGAAGGCGATCGGCCCCAGGTAGGCCTGGATGTCCGCCGCCTGCAACAACACGCGCGCATACTCGACGCAATTCCCCCCGGTGGCCGTATCTGCGGTCAGGAAGCGTGTTTTCAACCCGAGCTGCGCGAAGCGCGCCCCTGCCTGCCGGATGAACGCCACCATCTGCTCCGGAGTGAACTCGAAGTTGACCCCATAATCCGGCTCATTGAAAGAGAAGTAGTCAGCTGACGCGTTGTACCGGTCTCTGGCGGTCACCAGAAATTGCGCGATCGCCTCGATGCAATCCGCGTACTTCTGTGCGGGCAGCGTACGCCCCATCTGTTCTGGCTGGCCTCCGAGCATCCACTGCGGTCCTTCCCAGACCGAGACAATCAGCGGCAGGCCCCGTTGTTTCATCAGGCGCATCTGCAGGAACGCTGCATGTGCCGGTCCTTCATCGCGGTAGACGCCCGGGGCCGGTGCCCATTTCTCCAGAGGCAGTCCGATCCGCGCACACACCACCTGCAGGTGCTTGAGGTTATACTCCCCGACCGCGTCCATCGGCTCGGTGGCCCCGTAGCGTGGCTGACAGAAGTTCCCCCCGAAGCCCTCGAGTGTCTGCCGGGTTCTCGTGGTCTGTACGGTCACGCGGGCCATGCCCAGGGGATCCTGCCGGGCACAGAAGGCGCGCAGTTCTTCCATGGTACGTCCCTTCCCGTAGTTCCATACGGCCAGTGGTCCTACCTCAACGATCTGCGGATCAAAGGCAAACCGCAACGAGACCATGGCCTCGCCCGGGCGGTATGTCTCGACTGCCGTGAAAGGGACCCACACGCGCCGCCACGCGTCCGGGTCTTTCGGGGCGTACAGATCCTGCATCACCGACTTGGTCCATGGGTCTCTGTTGCGCTCGAAGAGCAGGGTGATCCGGGCCGGGCTTTTGCCATCCAGAGAGCGTCCGCGCAGATACAGAGAGGCCAGTAGCACATCCCCCTTCTCCACCGGGGCAATGGTGTCGATCGTCAGTTGCGTGGCGTTGCTCTCCTCCGATCGTTTGCGAATGGTGACGCGCAGGGCGTTACGGAACGCCCGGTGGTTCACAGGGACCGTTTCCGCCTGCGCGTTCGTGCGCTCCAGTCCATACACCGCGGTGCTGCGCAGGGCGTTCGGGGGCAGTACCGACTGGCCCCCTTCCAGCGGGGCAGGTTGCGCCCTCACATGCTGCGTGGCAGCAAGGGCATGAAGCACGGCCATAGCGAGATACCACACGGTGATACTGCGCATTGTCCCGGGATCCTCCTGAACGTACTGTTGCACACCCTCATTCAGGTTTACAGGGCGCGACTGCAAAGTCCTTCCTGAATTCCGGGCGGAGCGCGCGCAGGATCGCGCATGAAACCTGTGGAAAGTTCTTGCCGATCCGGTTCAAGTTGTGTTATAATGGACCCGGGCAATTGCCAGGCAACGTTTTGCAGAAAGGAGGAAACCCGGTGCTGCGCTGGTCGTCGATGCCGTCGCGCCATATGGCTGCGGTATTGGCCCTGTGCTACGTGTGGCTCAGCGCTGCAGGCGGGTTCCTGCACAGCTGTGCCCGTTTCCACACCCCGTCCGGTGTTACGTGTGTTGCCACGAGCGCCCCGTCCTGCGCAACACAGGAGCAGACCTATGTTGTGGCCGCAGAGCACCGTAATGCCGATGACGCCTGCGCGGTCTGCGTCTGGCAGGCAAACAATCTCTCCGAGGCATTGCCCGCACTGGAGATCCTGACTCCGGCTATTTTGCGGCAGTGTGTGGTTACCACCCTCCCGCGCTACCTGCAATCTGCACCGCTTGCGTCCTCTTCCCGCGCTCCCCCTTCTGTCTGATCCCACGCACATCATTTCTGGCCTTCTGGCCACTGCGCCTTTGCCTTCTACTTCGTTGTCAACTTCGATAGTTACTGTCTGTCGCGGCAGACGGCCCGACCTGCAATCCATCCTGATGGCCCGTCAGTAGAGGAACGCCTCTGACCCGGATTGCAGGAATTGAAGGGCGACACACATCATCCAGCGATAGACGCTGGATTTGCAAGTTGCGTTGTTGATCAGACAGAGTATCTCTTCTACGAGGAGACCTTGCTGATGCGTTCTGCGTATCGCGCCTTCACGTTGATCGAACTACTCGTTGTGATTGCCATCATTGCGATTCTGGCGGCCATTCTGTTTCCCGTGTTTGCACAGGCGCGAGAGAAGGCCCGACAGACCGTTTGCCTGTCCAACATGAAGCAGCTGGGCACGGCAGTGCACATGTATGCACAGGACTACGATGAGACGCTGCCTCTGGACGGACACACGACCCATCGCGCCTCATGGGTCTTTGCGCTGGAGCCCTACCTGAGGAACCGACAGGTGTACCGTTGTCCCAGCGACAGGAGCACGAACTGGTTCCCCCTGCCCCCCGGAGTAGTGGGGCGCGCACGTCACACCTCCTATGGAACCAACATGTGGATGGCTCCGAAGCCGGCGGACGATCCCACCTCAGAGACCACGGGGTACACCACGCTGGCGTCCATCCGTGCTCCGGCGCGCACCATCTACTGCGCGGAGATGCTGGAGAACCTGACAGAAGATCATTTCCATCCGCCTTGGTGGCGCGAGAACCCGGACTTCACGTTTGAGCCGCCGGGAACCGGTCTGGCGCACCGACGGCATCAGGGTGGGGCCAACTACTTCTTCTGCGACGGCCACGCGAAATGGTATCGCTTCGAGCAGACCTGGACGGAGGACGGGCGCATCGATCTCTATGACCCGCGCCGCGAAGACTGACGAGAGGAGAACGTTTCCATGCACAGGCTTCGGTCTCTCCTGAGTGTTACAGGAATTGCGACTCTTTTGTTCACCGGCTCCACTCTGGAGGCGCGTTCGCAGGCCGGAGGACCTCCCCCGGATACCCACGCCGATGACCTTGAGATCGGGCGGAACCTGAACAATGGCGCCTCTGGCCCGCAGATCGCTCTCTGGTTTGCCGACAGGAGCCGCAACGTTCTGGAGTGGCTGCAGACCCCGCTCAAGCTGATCCCCAATATCTCGGGCCCCAACAGCGATGGTCCGAACACACCGGGTCAGCTCTATTACAACCTCGGCACCAACGCCGTGGTGGTCTCCACGCAGCAGGGCGATTTCGAGACCGTGCTCCGTACCATCATGCGTCGGGTCTCCATCTCGCCCGGACTGGAGGTCTGGAAGGGATCGATCCGGTATTTTGCGCCGGACGGAACCCCGGTCGCATCGACCAGTCCGAACATGTTCCGCTACGGCATTCACGGCAGCACGGACTTCGGATGGCACCACCATTTTGCCGTGCGCGCCTTCCGACCCGGCCGTTACACCTTCGCGATCCAGTTCACGGACGGCATCGGGTTCGGCGACAATGTCCCGTTGCTACCCAGCCAGGTCTACACGTTAACGTTTGAGAATCTGGCAGTAGCCTCGGGTCAGGTCACCCTGGACGGATGGACCCGCATCGACACCAGTCGCAACCTCACCGGCAACCGCGCCCGCGTCTTCCTCTTCCCCCCCCACATCATGCCGACCCG
>JANWZQ010000183.1 GCA_025054835.1 Chthonomonadaceae bacterium | reverse complement strand
CAGCACGGCTCGGGTGACCGCGATCACCATGTGGTTGCGCTGGACGTCCCGAAAAAGGTCGGGAGGGATGGGGGGCGGGTCCTGCTGGATGTTGCTGGTGTTGAAGTTGTACGGCGCGTCGGCGCGTTCTATGAATTTGCGAACGTCGGCGAGCATTCTGTCACGGAGTACGGCCAGGTGCTGCGGATCCACCACATTGTTGAGCACCACAACCCCGTCTTCGCTCAGGGCCTGTACAGCGGCCTGCAGATGCTCCGGGTGCATGCGTCCGGAGGTGACTTCCTCTGGCGTGATATCAAGAGCAAGCATCGTTGTTCCTCATGCGGGTATCTGCCAGTCCAGCGAGACACGCTACGACGCGCCGTGGCTCGGGATCACAGGGCTGGGAAGGCGTACAGGCGAAACGCGCCCGCTCCCTTTCCGAAACGTGTGTGATGCCTACTTGTTGAACAGGGTTTTGATCGACTCGTAGAGCTCCACCGGTACGGTCTTGAGTGTGCCGACCGCCCTCTCGATCGGTACGGCTACAATCTCAGTGCCCTTGATGGCGACCATCTTACCGAAATCGCCCTCATGCACGCACTGCGCGGCCCGGATCCCGCAACGTGTGGCCAGCACCCGATCGAACGCGCTGGGGCGCCCGCCACGCTGAATGTGACCGGTGACCGCCGCGCGTGTCTCGATGCCAGTGCGCTTCTCGATCTCATCGGCGATGTACTCGCCCACATTCCGATCGCCCAGGATCACATGGCCGAATGCGTCCCGTTCTGCCGTGGACTCGTCGATGTGCGGCAGTTCCACGCCTTCCGAGGCTACCACAATACCGTACTTCTTACGCGCGTAAGCCGTCTTCAGGTGCTCACACATGGCGTCGAGATCCAGGGGAACCTCGGGCAGGAGGATCCAGTCGGCGCCACCCGCGATCCCGGTGTAGAGCGCGACCCACCCGGCATGTCGGCCCATGACCTCCAGCACAATGATCCGCATGTGCGAGCGGGCTGTGTCGCGCAGACGGTCTACGGCATCCACGTCCACCCCGACGGAGGTATCGAAGCCGAAGGTGTAGTCGGTCTCACTCAGGTCGTTGTCCATGGTCTTGGGGATACCGACCGTGTTGACGATCCCGTCGTGATAGAGCTTGCTGGCTACTCCGAGTGTGTCTTCGCCCCCGAGAGCCGCGATACAGTCAAACCCGTACCGCTGGATGTTGGTGCGCACGGCCTCCAGTTGTTCGGGATCCTTGTAGGGGTTGGTGCGTGAAGACCGCAGGACGGTGCCCCCCTGCCAGATGAGCTCCTCCACGTCACTGATGCTCAGGGGGCGATCATCAACTATGCCTTTGACGAGCCCGCGCCAGCCCTCACGAATGGCGTAGACGTCGTAGCCATAGTCCAGTGATTGGAGCACAAAGCCGCGAATGGCCGGGTTCAAACCCGGGCAGTCGCCCCCTCCGGTCAAGATACCGATCTTCATTGTTCGTTTCCTCTTCTCGTCCTGATCAATCAGTGGCTCCGCGCTCTCCGGGCGCGTTGCGTTGAGTGTACCCAATAAAATGGGCAGAAATCACCGGGAGACCGGCGCAGACGGTGCCTGCTGTTCGCACCCCGGGGCGATCATGTTCTGCATGCGATGGGTGCACTACGTCCGGTCATTTTACCCGTGCCCTGCCCGCGCGTGGCATCCGCACTCTGGCGGATTCAGGGGGGTGGGATGGCTCAGGGCTCGCCTGCGAACTTGAGGCCGATGCTCTCCCGCCAGGCGTCCAGAGCGCGCATGTTACCCAGCGTGTCCTTCGGGGTCATACAGGGAGGGGGAGCCTGCCGGTCGTTCAGGTAACGAGCGACTGTGTCGACTTCAATCGCGTAGAGAGGCAGCCCGCCCTCCACCAGGATCTCCTGTGTTTCACCCCCCCGCGTGAGCAGGATAGCGTTCTGCCCTTCATGCGGGAACCACGGGTTGGGCACACGCAGACTGCCCTCGGAACCCCAGACCCGCAGCTCGCTGTCGGCGGCGACCTGCGTGGCGCAGGCCAGATTCGCGACGGCCCCGGTCGAAAACTTCACACTGGCGACGGCCTGTTCATCCACACGGCTGATCGGGCCGATATGCGCGGCCCCGCGCACTTCCACAGGCTCGGCTCCCGCGACCAATCGGGCCATGGACATGGTGTAACATCCTACGTCCATGATGCCGCCCCCCGCGACGTCGTAGCGCAGGCGAATGTTCTCGTAGGCCGGGCCCATGTTGTAGCAGAAGTTGGACTGGATCAGGCGTACCGTGCCGATTGCCCCCTGATCGATCAGTTCTTTCAATCGGGCTGTCTGCGGATGACAGCGGTACATGAAGGCTTCCATGAAGAAGACCGGATGACGCTGAATGGCCATCAGGGCGTCCACAGCCTCGGCATAGTTGACAGTGAAGGGTTTCTCGCATAAAATATGTTTCCCGGCCTCCGCGCACCGGACGGCCCACTCGGCGTGCAGATGGTTGGGCAGGGAAATATGCACCACGTCGATCTCCGGGTCATCCAGCAGGGCCTGATAGGAGGCATAACGTTTCGGCACGTTGTACTGATCGCCAAAATGATCTGCTTTCTCCTGTGAACGGCTGCCGATAGCGACCAGTGTGCCGGTGCGGGAGGCCGCGATGCCCTCGGCAAAGCGCCCGGCAAATTTTCCTGCGCCCAGAATTCCCCAGCGAAGTCGATCCATAGTGGAACGTTCTCCTTGCGTCACAGTTGTGCTATCCTTCGCTTCAACGGGCGTGCAATCCTCTCGGCTTGCGCGGGCAACTTTGCCGGGCGCTCCATGCGTATCTCAAATCACGCGATTCAATTCACCGCTCACCGTGGAACAGGTTCTAACCCCATGGCCGATACACAGATCTTGCTCCAGCTGACCGACATTGCCAAGAGTTACACTGCATTCCAGGGGGCGCCAGAGACGCCTGTGCTCCGGGATGTGGACCTGGACGTGGGCGCGGGAGAGACCGTGGCGATTGTCGGCCCTTCTGGTTCCGGTAAAACCACCTTGCTCAATATCATTGGCACGCTGGACCGCCCGACTTCGGGGCGAGTGCTGCTGAACGGCAGGGATCTGACCGCGCTCGGGGATGCAGAACTGGCCGCGGTGCGCAGCCGGGAGATCGGATTCATCTTTCAGTTTCATCACTTGTTGCCGCAGTGCACCGTGCTGGAGAACGTGCTTCTGCCCACGCTGGCGGGGGGACCGGAAAAGCGCTCGGAGCCCGCACACAGCCGCGCCCATCGCCTGTTGCATCGCGTGGGGCTTTCGGAGCGCCTGACATACCGTCCGGGGCAACTCTCCGGTGGAGAGCGGCAACGCGTTGCCGTGGTACGCGCGCTCATCAACGAGCCCCGGTTACTTCTGGCGGATGAGCCTACGGGTTCGCTCGATCGCGCCTCTGCAGACAATCTGGCCGATCTGCTGGTGGAATTGAACCGGGAAGAAGGAGTCGCGCTGATTGTGATCACACATGCGCTGAGCCTCGCCGAGCGCATGGAACGCGTCTATCGAATTGAGAACGGCATGCTGGTTCCCGTGACCGGTCATGTTGCGGGAGGGGTATAGCATGACCACCGTGCGTCTGGTGCTGCAGAGCCTGAGGTTCTACTGGCGTTCGCATCTGGGCGTTTTTCTGGGTGCCACGCTAGCCACGGCGATCCTCGCGGGAGCGCTGGCTGTGGGGGACTCGGTGCGCTACAGCCTGCGCGAAATGGCCCTGGCCCGTCTGGGAAGCGTGCATCTGGCGCTCAACAGCCAGAGCCGTTTCTTCCGTGCAGCGCTGGCAGAGCGCTTGCAGGAAGACCTGCGCGCACCGGTCGCGCCAGCCATTCTGCTGCGCGGCACGGCAGTCGGTCAACCCCGTCAGGGCGAAGGGGCACGGGCCGGGCAGGTGCAGGTGGTGGGCGTGGATGCTCGCTTCTGGCAAATGGCTCCGCAACCGCACAACTCGTGGAAGACCGACCCGGACGCTCTGATCGTGAACGAGCGTCTGGCGCGCCAGCTCAACGTGCGGGCGGGCGATGAAGTGCTGTTGCGCATCGAGAAGCCGAGCCTGCTTTCGCGCGACGCGCCACTGGCGACCATAGAGGATGCGCGGGTTCCGTTGCGCCTGAAGGTCGCGCAGGTGGTGGACGACCGGGCGTTCGGACGGTTCAGCCTGAACGCGAGCCAGATCCCACCACTCAACGCGTTTGTGCCCCTGCCGACCCTGCAGAAAACTGTCGGGATGGAAGAGCGGGCCAATGTCCTGTTGGTCGGAGCCGGAGCCGGACGCGCGCCCGACGTAGATCGGACGACGGCAGCGCTCTGGAAGCACTGGACGCTTGCCGACTCCGGACTGGAATTGCGCGCGGTGCCGGCCCGTCAGTCCCGCGGGGAGAGATTGTGGGAGCTGCGCACGGACCGGGTGTTTCTGGACCCCCCGGTGGCAAAGGCCGCCCTGTCCTCTGTCCCCGGCGCTCAGGGAGTGCTGACCTACTTTGTCAACGAGCTGCGTGTGGGAGATCGATCGACGCCCTACTCCACGGTGGCTGCATTGCAGGGAGCAGTCGTACCGCCGGATATGCGGCCGGATGAGATCCTGATCAACACATGGCTGGCCGAGGATATACGGGCGAAGGTTGGCGATACGCTCACACTCCGGTACTGGATGGTAGGCCCCCTGCGCAAACTGGAGGAGCACTCCGCTACATTCCGCATTCGCGGGATCGTGCCCATCGCAGGTGCGGCGGCCGATCCGACCCTGATGCCCGATATTCCCGGCCTCTCGGATAAGAAGGACTGTCGGGACTGGGAACCGGGTGTCCCGATCGATCTGAACCGTATCCGGGATAAGGACCAGCAGTACTGGGATCGGTACCGCGGCACGCCGAAAGCGTTCCTCACGCTGGAGGCTGGCCAGAGGATCTGGAACAACCGCTTCGGTAACCTGACGGCTGTGCGTTACGCCGCGGAAGACGACGCAAATGCCCGGCAGAAGATCGAGGGGTGTCTGCGTCAGGGGTTGAACCCGGCCGCGCTCGGGCTCTTCTTCACGCCGGTGCGGGATCTGGCACTGGCCGCCAGCACGCAGTCTACGGACTTCGGGTTGCTTTTCCTTGGCTTCAGCATCTTCCTCATTGTTTCTGCGCTGTTGCTCACGGCCATGTTGTTCGCCTTCGGAACAGAACAACGGGCAGAAGAGGTGGGCACGCTCCTGGCGCTGGGCTTCCGCACCCGACAGGTACAACACCTGTTGCTGGCTGAGGGCGCATGGATCGCGCTGCTCGCCGCCGGTATCGGGGCCTGTCTTGCCGCTGTCTACACACGCCTGGTGATCGCCGGGTTGACCGGGGTGTGGAGCGGTGCGGTCGCGGGTTCTGCCCTGCAGTTCCATGTGGAGCCCGCGACACTCGGCGCAGGCGCGGGCATCGGGTTTCTTGCGTCTCTTGCAGCGATCTGGCTGGTAACGCGCCGGCAGGCACGTCTGCCCGCGCGCGAGCTGCTGCACGCCGGTAAAGAGTCATCGGCTCGCCTGCTCGAAAGGCCCGCATCCAGCAAGGAGGGCCGCCTGCCCGGCCTGCCGGTCGCTGTGACAGGCATTGTGGGCGCGTTGATCCTGGTAGCGGGTGCGCTGATAGGGCAGCAGGATCGTCCAGCAGGATATTTCTTCGGGGCCGGTGCCCTGCTACTGGTGGGGGGGCTGGGCGCCTGTCGCCTGCTGATGACACTGCTGGCGCGGCAGAGCGCCCCGGATCGGCTCACCCTGACCTCGCTCGGAGTGCGCAACACCACCCGGCGTGTGGGGCGCAGTCTGGGCGTGATCGCCCTTCTGGCCTGCGGTAGCTTCCTGGTGATTGCAGTGGGCGCCAATCGGCACGATCCCAATGAAGGGGCAGAGAGGCGCATATCGGGCACCGGAGGGTTTGCACTCTACGCAGAGACGGCACTGCCCGTTTTCCAGGATCTGAACTCGGAGGACGGCCAGGAGGCGTTCGGGCTGGACCCGGAGGATATGGTGCAGGCGCAGGTGGTGGCCCTGCGCCTGCGCGAAGGGGATGATGCCAGCTGCCTGAACCTCAATCGGGCACAGACTCCCCGTCTGCTCGGAGTGGACCCGGAGCAGCTGCGTGCGCGCGGCGCGTTCCGCATAGCGCGGGAACTGCCCCGGGAGCCCGGAGACACAACTCCTCTCGCGTGGGACCGGATCCGGGGACTGGAGCGTGACGGCTCCATCCCCGTGATCGGTGACCAGAACACCGTGCAGTGGTCGCTGGGGAAGAAACTCGGCGATGTCCTGCTGTACACGGATGAGCGTGGCGCGGTGCGCCGGTTGAAAATCGTAGGGACTCTGACGAGCTCCATCCTGCAGGGCAGTCTGATCCTGTCGGAAGAGAACTTCATCGCCATGTTCCCCTCGCAGAGCGGTTATCAGGTGTTTTTGATCGACGCGCCACGGGAGCGAGCGGCCGGACTGGCTGCCACGCTGGGGCGTGCCCTGCAGGATCTGGGGTTCGAGGCCACCCCGGCCCCGGAACGCCTGGCGATGTTCAACACTGTGGAACACACCTATCTCTCGATCTTTGCCGCGCTCGGTGGTCTGGGCCTGCTGCTGGGCAGCGTGGGCCTGGGCATTGTGGTCCTGCGCAACGTGCTGGAACGACGGAGTGAGCTCGCCGTGCTGCGAGCCATTGGATTCCGGCAGGAGGGGTTGCGGCGCCTGCTGTTCACGGAGCATGTCCTGCTGCTGGCGCTGGGCCTGCTTTCCGGGGTAGTGGCAGCGGTCCTCGCTGTGCTTCCGGCCCTGCGAACCCCCGGCGCGGAGGTGCCGGTCGCCTCGCTTTCACTGACGCTCCTGGCCGTGCTCGTTAGCGGGTTGCTCTGGACGCTGGGAGCGACCGCGGTAGCGCTGCGTGGCTCCCTGCTCGACGCGCTGCGCAACGACTGAAATCCCGGGATTTGTGAGATGGTACAGAAGTCTACTGGATCCGTCGGCATGGTCCGGGCTACAATGACCCCGTAAATCTCCAAACATCTGTGTCTGCTAACGGTGCGTCGCGGCGTACGCGGCGCTTAAATAGGGGAAGTCCGGTGCGAATCCGGCGCTGTGCCGCAACTGTGATGGGGGAGACCCACAAGCCAGAATGCCGGCCGTTAGCCGATACCGCCCCGCAGCGGTATCCGTCCGAGACACCTGCGAGCCACAGGTAGAAAGGACATTCCAGCTTGAAACGCACATCGCTCTCTGTGTCGCCTCCTGCGGCACGTTCCCTGTGCCTTCCCCGCCCCTCACGCACAGGTTTCACCCTGATTGAACTGCTCGTCGTCATTGCCGTGATCGCGGTGCTCGCGGGATTGCTCTTTCCTGTCTTCGCGCAGGCCCGTGAGAAAGCCCGTCAGGCGACCTGCCTGAGCAACCTGAAGCAGATCGCCATGGCATGGTTGCTCTACGCGCAGGACTACGATGAGACCGCCTGCCTCTCGTACTACTACACCCCGGACTTCCGCATTGAGACCGCCTGGGACTTCCGTCTGGACTGGGGGCCCGGGGCCGGTACCCCATCGTGGGAGTTCGGCCTGCTGGGGCCCTATGCGAAGAGCGGGGCTCTGCATCGATGTCCCTCTTTCTACGGCCAGGCATGGGGACGGCCATACACCGGGTACGCCTACAATGCCACCTACATCGGCGGGGACGTGTTCTACGGGATCCCGTCCTGCACTCTCGCGCAGATCAGCGACCCGGCGGGCACCGCGGTGTTCGCCGATGGGGGATTCGGGCACCCGGTGAACGCGCAGAACTACCTGCGCGCCCCCAGTGATCCTCTGTTCGTTGCGGGCAAAGTGCACTTCCGGCACCACAGGACAGCCAGTGTGGCCTATGCGGATGGTCACGTACGCGCGGTCACACGCCGCTACCTCGTCAGTCCCTTCGAGCCGGAGTGTGGCGCCCTGTCCGCAGACGACTCCGCATACGATCTCAACTGAAGTCTGTGCAGTACCGTCCTGTTGTCGCAGGGACTTCCCGCATGGGTGCAGGAAGCGCTCTACCCGGCCTTCAGATTACCCTGTGCTAACGGACGTTTCCATAACAACGCTGAAAGGAGCAAACACAACAATGAAGGTGAACCGAACGCGCAGTATCTGGCTGGCAGTGCTGTTTCTACTCGGGCACGCGCAGACGTCGCGCGCGCAGATCACGTTTGACGATATCCGGTTCTGGGTGGGATCGGGAGCCAATCGAGCCGCTCTGGTGATCGACTGGAACTCCGGTGCCGCACCGCAGTCACTGGTCTGGGGCTATCGCTGGGACGGTCCGGCGACCGGTCTGACCCTGTTCGAGGCCATTGCGACCGCCGACCCGCGCTTCTACTATGAGTGGGTGCCTGGCTTTGAGAGAGGCGCGGTGTTCGGCATTGGTTTCGATGTGGACGGCGACGGGTTCAGCAAAAGCGACCCGGACGACAAGTATCAGGAGGGGTGGTTCGCCAACGGCTTCTGGGCCTACTACATCGACACCGTGCCGGGCAGCAGCATCCCGACGGAAGGACCCTCCGCAAACCGATGGCGTTTCTCCCCGACAGGATTGGCAAGCCGCACGCTGGTTGATGGATCCTGGGACGGGTGGAGCTGGGCGCCAAACTTCCGGGCTACCCGGCCTTCTGTGCCGGTACCCGTGAGTGCGCCGGTGCCAGAGCCGGGAACCGTGGTGCTTCTCGGTGGCTTCAGCGCCGTCGGAGCCGCGTTTGCTGCCCGCCGCCGGAAGCGGTGACAACCTACCGGGGGTGCAGGGGGTTCTGTGCCGGGCAGGTACTGCCTGCACCTCCGACAATGAAGGGCGACAATGAAAGGCAGGGTAAAAGCATGGATCCTCAAGACCCTCCCGGCCCCCGGCCAGCGCGTGCTCCTGCGGACGATGCGCTCTCCTGCGAACCCATCTTCTGTTTCCGGGAGTACATACGACAGATCCGGCAGGACTGTCAGGATGTCACGGAGAATACGGACAAACACGCTCCGGTGCATTGCCCGCGGTGCGGCGCGCAGTTCCAGTGTAAGGTCAACACACCGTCTCGTTGCGATTGTATGGAGGTGCCACTCACCCCGGATGAGATGGAATACATCCTGCTACTGTCCGATGGGGAGTGCCTCTGTCCGCGCTGTCTGGAACAGATGCGTGCCGACTATCGTCTGACACACGGCTTTTGAAACCCTGCTGCAAGGGCGCCGGATCCTCGCATGTGCAGTTCAGGAAGCCCCGGATGGCAACGCGCTACGATGTTCTGATACGCAATGGCTGGATTGTGGACGGAACCGGACGCCCCGGATACCCGGCAGATCTGGGCATCGTCGGTGAAGTCATCGCTGCCCTCGGTGCTATCCCACTGGAAGCGCAGGCAGACTGCATTGTGGACGCGTCGGGCCTCGTGGTTGCTCCCGGCTTCATCGATATCCACACGCATGCCGACATCGCGCTTCTGCACGCGCCGGAGCATCTGCCCAAAGTGATGCAGGGTGTCACCACCGAGGTGTTCACCAACTGCGGGCTGGGGTTCGCACCGGTGACCGATGAGGCCATGCAGACCCAGCGACGTTACCTGGGCGGGCTCTTTGGCCCGGACGCGGGGGTCACGTGGGAGTGGCGCTGTGTGGCGGACTTTCTGGATGCGCTTGCACAGAGACGGCCCGCCTGCAATGTGGTTTACCTCATCCCCCATGGCGCGGTGCGCGTTTCCGTGATGGGAATGGAGGATCGCCCGGCAACCCCGGATGAGATCGACCGCATGGAAGCAATGGTGGCACAGGGGATGGAAGAAGGCGCGTGGGGGTTGAGTACGGGGCTCTGGTACGCGCCGATGCGCGCGGCAAGCCGGGAGGAGGTCGTGCGCCTGTGTCGGCGTGCTGGCTTCTTTGCCACCCATCAGCGGGACTATGGCGACGCGCTGTTCGCCGCCACAGAAGAGAGTCTGGCGATCGCACAGGAGGCCGGCGTGCCCGTGCAGATCTCACATCTGCAGATGAACGGCCCGCAAATGGCAGGGCGGGCTTCCGAATTGCTCGGATTGCTGGAACAGGCCCGATCGCGCGGTGTGGACGTGACCTGCGACACCTACCCCTACACGGCCGGCTCAACGCTGGTGCAGGCACTCCTGCCCGCATGGGCCGTGGCAGGCGGGCCCGGGGGAATTCTGCGACAGCTGGCAGATCCAGAGGCGAGGGAGCGTATCGCACGCGCGCTGGATGCCCGGAACGTCAATTGGGCGCAGTACGTGTTGATCGGGGCGCAGTCCGCACAGAACGCTGCCTGCGAAGGGCAATCCTTCGCAGAGGCCGCGCAACGACGAGGGCTCACCGTCGGGCAGTGGGTGTGCGCCCTGCTGGAGGAAGAAGAATTGCGCGCCTGCTTTGTGCATCACGCAGCGCACGAAGAAAACGTGCGCACAATCCTGCAATGGCCCGGGCAGATGGTAGGCAGCGATGGCCTGCATCTGCACGGCAAGACCCATCCCCGTCTGTATGGCACGTTCGCGCGCATTCTGGGTCGCTATGTGCGTGAGGAGCGCGTGCTCACGCTGGAACAGGCAGTGCACAAGATGACAGGGCTCCCGGCAGCACGACTGGGTCTGTCCCGGCGAGGCACGCTGGCCGTTGGCAACGCCGCCGACATCGTGCTGTTCGACCCGGAAACCGTGCGCGATACCGCTACCTTCGAGGATCCGCTGCGCTTCCCGGTCGGCATTCCCTGCGTATGGGTCAACGGGCAGGCTGCCAAGTGGGCTGATGCCCCGACAGGAGCGCGTAACGGACGCGTGTTGCGTCGTTGAGCATGTCGTCACGATCTAGCCTGCAGACTCATCCAGCAACATCTCTACCTTTGCCTCCAGAGACTGCGACGGGTTGTACCCGCTGATCACCTCGCGGATCTGCCCGCTTCGATCGATGAGAAACAGAGTCGGGATGCCATCAAACGTGTAGGCATCCTCCATGCCGGGAATGTCGTCCCGGAAGACAATCGGGTAGTTAATGCCCAGCTGCTTCTGCATGTCGGGCACGCGATCCCGGGTAGAGCGATCATCTACAGAGACGCCGATCACCTGCAGGCCGCGCGCGCCATACCGTTCCTGCAGGCGTACCAGTTCCGGGATACTCTCCCGGCAGGGACCGCACCAGGTGGCCCAGAAATCGAGCAGCACCACCTTACCCTTCAGCTCGGAAAGGCGGGTTGGGGGCGCCCCCGCTTTCAATGGGAGCGCCACATCCGGCGCCGGGCGTATCCCGGCCATACCGGGTGGATGCAGAGTGAGCAACCAGAAAAACAGGCCCGCGCCGGAGATAGCCAGCACAATCCACAGCAAGCGCATGCGCATCATCAAATGTCCCTGTCCTTCCTGCGTAGTGCACACAGCTTCCGCCGGCGCCCGTCCAGTCATGGCATCCTGGCAATCGCCCTGTGCGTACTTAAAGATACCCGTAAAAGCGGGAGCACGTGCCACCGGTGCCATGCGTCGCTGGCGTGAACCTGCCGAATATCGAGGTTAAGGTACAATAGCGTGAAACCCTGCTCATGCCGGGCGCGTCGCCCACCCGTGATGCGACCCTGCCCGACAGAAGCTCTTGAAGGAGAAGATCCCCATGCTGGATCAGGCGGACCGGACAGCCCCGACAGCGCTGCACTGGAGCGGGCTGCGGGAAGTGGCACATCTGCATTCCAACCTCTGCGCAGCGGCTCTGGTGGAACAGGCGCTGCACCGGCGCGAAGGGGCGCTGGCAGAGAACGGCGCGCTTGTGGTGCAGACCGGGAAGTTCACGGGCAGGTCCCCGCAGGACAAGTACATTGTGGAGGAACCCGGCACCCGGGAGCATATCTGGTGGGGAGCCGTCAATCAACCCATTGCGCCGCAGTCCTTCGATCGCCTGCACCGGCGCATTGCCGACTATCTGCAGGACAAAGAAGTCTACCTGCAGGAACTCTACGCGGGCGCCGACCCGCGCTACTGCCTGCCAGTGCGTGTGCTCACCGAGTATGCCTGGCATAGCCTGTTCGCCCGACAGCTGCTGATCCGCCCCGACATGCTCGCTGCACCCGAAGAGCCGGGCGCGTGTCCGGGTGACAGAAATGGCTTCACGCTTCTGGTAGCTCCGGGATGTTATGCCATCCCCGAGGAGGACGGTACGCGCAGTGAAACGTTCATCGCGATCCACTTTGGCCGGCGCATGGCTCTGATTGGAGGCACCCGGTACGCAGGCGAGATCAAGAAAAGCGTCTTCACGGTGCTCAACTACCTGTTGCCACAGCAGGGCGTTTTCCCGATGCACTGCTCTGCCAATATCGGGCGTGCACAGGGAGATACTGCACTGTTTTTCGGACTGAGTGGCACGGGCAAGACCACGCTCTCCACAGACCCGGAACGGGATCTGATCGGCGATGACGAGCATGGGTGGAGCGAGACAGGAGTGTTCAACTTCGAAGGAGGATGCTACGCCAAGTGCATCCGGCTCAGTGCACAGGCGGAACCACAGATCTGGAATGCTATCCGCTTTGGCACCGTGCTGGAGAACGTGGTGATGGACCCGGTCACGCGCCAGCTCGACTTCAATGACGCCTCACTGACCGAGAACACGCGCGCGGCCTACCCGATCCATGCGATCTCCCGGGCTCGTGTTCCCGGCATCGGGGGGCATCCACGCCATGTGGTATTCCTGACCGCCGACGCTTTTGGCGTTCTGCCGCCCATCAGTCGCCTCACGCCCGCACAGGCCCGTTTCCACTTCCTCAGCGGCTACACGGCCAGGGTAGCCGGTACTGAGCGTGGTCTCGGATCCGAGCCGCAGGCTACTTTCAGCGCGTGTTTCGGGCAACCCTTCCTGCCCCTGCCACCGGTGCGCTACGCGCAGATGCTCAGTGAGAAGCTAGACGCACACCATGCGACGGTCTGGCTGGTCAATACCGGGTGGACCGGCGGGCCTTTCGGGGTAGGACGACGGATGGACCTGACGCACACCCGCGCTATGCTGGATGCTGCAATCAGAGGACAACTGGAAGGAGTGACGTTCCACCGGGAACCGGTGTTCGGCCTGTGGATCCCGGAAACTGTTCCCGGAGTGCCATCAGAGGTGCTGAACCCGCGAAACACGTGGAGCGACCCGGAGGCCTATGACCGGCAGGCACGCATGCTGGCACGTCGCTTTGTGGCCAATTTCGAACAGTACCGGGGCGAGATTAGCCAGGACATCCTCGCAGCCCTGCCATCAGACCTCTGAGCCGCTGTCAGGTCTTGCCAGCAGAAGGAGTATGCAGATAACGGTGGATCTGGCAGTCCTCCACGGTAATCAGGCCTTCACTCACCATTTCTGTCAGCAGGGGGAGAAAGCGCTCCACGCGTTCCGGGCAATCGATGATCTCCACGACCACTGGCAGATCCGTGGAGAGATCCAGAATGGAGGCCCGATGGATCCGACTGTTGGCACCAAAACCTTCGATACCCTGCAACACGGTCGCGCCGGCCATCCCTTCCTGCCGGGCGCGCTGCACGATGGCGTTGTAGAGCGCCTGCCCATGCCACTGATCGGCACTGCCGATGTAAACACGGATCCGCTTGCCTGCACCTTCGATCTGCATCATGATCCTCCTGACCTATCCGCTTCAGCGGAACGCGGGCTCACAGGCGCACGGTTGCGCCGAGTCGTCCCAGAGCCACGCCCAGGTAGGCCGCGAGGAAGCCCACACTTACGCTGATCAGCACGTTGGCAAGAGCACGAGCCCACGAGCCCTCCGCTACCAGTTGCAACGTCTCGTACTCGAAAGTGGAGAAGGTGGTGTAGGCCCCGAGAAAGCCGATGGCGATCAGCAGGCGCCACTGATCGCTCCAGACGAAACGCAACGCAAGAGTGGCAAACAGGCCCAGCAGAAAACACCCGGTGATGTTGATGATCAGAGTGCCATAGGGGAAATCCGTGCCCCACCGTTGCCCGGCCCAGACGCCCAGAAGGTAACGGGCGTTGGCCCCGAAGAAGCCGCCAAGACCGACGATGAGGCACTTGTGCAACATGAGTCCGTCCGTTACCAGGAGCAAAAGCCTGGAAGGCAACCTGCCAGGCATGATGCCCCCTGAAGGGCAATCCGGTATCCTGCCGGTGTGTTACCCCGGGACGGCCCGCATTGTCAACCGATCCTTCAAATTCCGCCCGGGTGGTTGCGAAACAAGCGGGCAGTTTCCTCGGAGAGCAGAACAACCAGCCCGTAGATGCCGAGTGCGGTACCGAGCGGGGGAGTGAATAGCATCAGGCCGCAGACAACAATACCGCCAATGCGTGCCCACGGCAGCAACTGAAGCAGTCCCCATCCAATGAGGATGCCCGGAACCGCGAGCAATCCGAAATAGATCAGGAACCCGGTCCCGACGGCCAGCAACAGGGCGAAGAAGATCGGGGCCTCACGGGAGCTCGGTGCCTCGCTGGCGGCGAAACCGCCCAGTCCCGCCATGAAGAGCCAGAGCAGCAGGCCTGCCATCAGGTGCAACCCGTTGACGATGAGCAGCAACCACCCCAGAACGGTCACGTGCGTTCTCATGATGCGCTTCCTGAATAGCAATCAGTACGACAGGAATACGGATCACAGGGGCGGGTGGTTTCACGGGCAGAAGAGCTTCAGAAGGGGAGAAGAGGAGCCGACCGGAATCGAACCGGTGAATCGCGGTTTTGCAGACCGCTCCCTTAGCCACTTGGGTACGGCTCCCTGAAACGCGGTGCGGATGCAGGTCAGAAGCGGGAGACGAGACTCGAACTCGCGACATTCAGCTTGGGAAGCTGACGTTCTGCCACTGAACTACTCCCGCAAGAGCACTTGCGTGCGATAGCTTTCCGGATTTGTCGGCCCGGGACGGTAGTATTGTAAGTATAGTGTATGGAACCCGATTTGTCAAGCCTGCGCTACTGTCGACCGGTGCTCGAAGTACCGGGGCCTGTCCTGACATGGATCGCAACAGGACGAAACTTCCAGAGCATGCATGCCGTCTCTCTGGAAGAGGTTGCTTCCGGCTGCATGCGACCTTTTCGCAGTAGGGAACATGCGCTCACAGAAATCGAGGGAACGTGAAGGAGGTTCGACCGAGATGCCAGAACTGGACGAACAGCAGAAAAAGTGGATCGATGAGATGATCCGTAAGCACGGGCTCAACGAATATGGCGATCCTGTTGGCACGGTCTACGCAGGAGGCAATCCCCTGTTTGACATGGCGACCGGCAAGATGAAAGATCGCTACGAATACATACTGGAACGACATCGGGACTGGCTACCCCAGAAGAAGTAGCCGGGAAGGAGCAGTTGTACAATGCGCGACAGGACCGGTTCCCCTGTGGCACGCTGGCTGGCGGTGATTGCGCTGGGGATCTCTGCGATACCGTTGATCTGGACATGGCGATCCACAGCCGGTCAGGCTATTGCTTCGGAATTCCCCGTTCTGGACTGGCCGGAACCCGCAGACGGGGAAGGCTGGGTGCGACCCGGTGAGATCGCTGTGCAGTTGAAATCCGGTGCCAGCAACGGCACATTGCTGGCGCTGGGGCGAGCGCTCGGTGTGCCGGTGGCGTGGAACCCCACGCTCGGGGCGGAGACCGGCGTCGCCCGGGTCGCGGTCCCATCTGGCATGACGGCCGAAGCTCTGCTGACCCGGTTGCGCCGTGACCCGAGCGTGGAGGCCGCCGACGTCGTGCACCTGTACCGCGCGCCGGTGGAAATCGACCCCACCCCGTCGCCGGTACCGTTGCAAGATCGCTCCGATAGCAGTCGATGGCGCCCCAATGACCCACGCTACCCGGAGCAGTGGAACTTCCGGATGGTGCGCGCCGAGGAGGCCTGGGAGCGCTCCCGGGGCAAGGGAGTAGTCGTCGCCGTGATCGATACCGGCGTTGCCTACGGTGACACACGCAAGGGACCTGTCGCGCGGGATTTCAAGCAGACGCCATTCGTTCGGGGGTACGATTTCGTGAACCGCGACGACGTGCCCTACGATGACCATGGACACGGCACACACGTCGCGGGTACCGTCGCAGAGAGCACCAACAACCGCGAGGGAGTTGCCGGACTGGCCTTCGAGGCGACCATCATGCCGCTGAAGGTGCTGAACGCGAACGGGGGAGGGACCTCTGCGGATATTGCTGCTGCGATTCGGTGGGCTGCGGATCGTGGCGCGAAAGTGATCAACATGAGCCTGGGCGGCCCCTTTCCGGATCGGGTGATGCGAAGCGCGTGTGAATATGCGCGCTCCCGGGGAGTCACCATCGTTTGCGCAGCGGGCAACAGCGGTCGCGAAGGAGTAGGCTACCCGGCGGCTTTCCCGGAATGCATCGCGGTCTCGGCTGTTGGCCCGAAAGGGGAACTGAGCTTCTATTCCTCATGGGGGCGGCAGATCGCGATCGCCGCGCCCGGAGGCGACCGGCAACAGGATCCAGAGAACGGTGGGATCCTGCAGAACACCATCTTCGAGGGCAGGGACGACTACTTCCAGTTCCAGGGCACCTCCATGGCATCCCCGCACGTGGCTGCGGTCGCGGCCATGGTGGTCTCCAGGGGCATCACGGATCCGGAGGACGTGAAAGCGGTCCTGCAGAAGACCGCGCGTCCAAAGGGGCCATCCAACAAGTACGGTGCGGGCATCCTGGATGCGGCAAGTGCCACGCGGATGGCCGCGCTCATCCATGGAGATGGCGTAGCCCGTTTCTGGATGGTCGTTGGTTTGTTTGCCGGCTGTTTCGGAATTGGCTACCTGCGGCGTCGCGCAGGCAGTCGTCTGGGGTACCCGTTCTGGGGAACTGCAGCGCTCGCGTTCGGTCTGGTGTTTCCGGACTGGTTGACCGGTTTTCTCGGAATGACTTCCGGATACAACCTGATCGGGCACAGTATTCTGATCCCGGGGGCACTGCTGGTGCTGGGTGCGGAAGGTAAGACAGAGCGCCGGTTGCTGGGCTGGATGGCCTTCGGTCTGGTGCTACACCTGGGATGGGAGTTCCTGCGGGGTACCACGCCGTTTGGCCCGCACATCGGTTTCTGGCAACTGCTGCCCTGGGTTACTTCCAACGTGCTCATCGGATGCAGCATGCTGGTGTCTGGCCTGACCGCGCAACGCGATTACTGAAATTGCTCACCGTGCAGGCGTGTGGGACCACCGGCGTACGTCCGGGTGTTACTTCTGGCGCGCCTGCATGGGGCTTGCTGTGTTTCCGGGGAACACCACGTACCCTGTGCCGTGTTCCCGCAGAGAGAAGCGGAGCCCGGCCTGCAGTGGGAAACGTGTCGGCTCTGTGAGCCGGGCGTGTATCCACGTCTGTGCGGCAACGTGTGTGCTGCCTCCGGAGCGTTCTGGAGCTTTGCAGGTTGAACCACATGACACTGCATCACACATCACTTCTCCCGGAGGGGGTTGTAGTCGGGTGCGACCTGGAAGCCCCCTCCCCTGTGCGCGGGGCATAACCGGAGGATGCCAGCGAGTTCGCTCCCGGTTCATAACCCCGCCTGCGTCTCAAAGCGCATCGGGTTCGGGACTTACAGCAACATCCAGCCAGTGCGTTTCCTCTTCCGCAATTACCGCCTTTCTCCGTAGTATCGCGCACGCGGAGCGCGAGAGCGGCCGCGGCGGCGCAGGAAAGAAGCCCTTCGCTGTAGCCGTGTGTCAGCATGAGCATCGCTCGTCCGCAGCGTCATAACAGCCGGAACCTGTGGTTACGCACGGTGTCCCGTGCCGTGTGTTGTTGCAGAGGCCTGCAGGGAGTTACCGGACATTTCTTTCCACGGGGTCTCGATGGAGGTGGAACATCGATGGAAATTCGGGTGCCAGTCGCAGAGATCGAGTGCTACACCTGTGAGGGCGTCAGTTCGATCCACATTCACACGCACACAGACGATGGAGAGCCCCTGTACATCTACGGAACAGATCTCTCGGGGCAGCTGGAGTGGGAGATCATTCCTTCCAACAAGGTTTCCAATCTACTGGCGCGTGATCGAGCGATCGGGGAGCAGGCCGACGCACATGAGATGCTGCAACAGTGCGCGGTGCCTGTGGATGAAGACAACAGAGCCATCATACGGCTGGACGAGATTATGGACCCGATGGATACCATCGCCTCTCTGGAGACAACGGCAAACCCGTTGCGACCCATCACGGTAGAGGAATCGCCTGTCATGATCCCGCCCAGAAACATGCGTACCAGCACACGCTACTCTCGTTTCCTGCGCTCTGCAGATCCAGACTTCGAAATGATGGAGACACGGAACTATGTCGCGGAGACGGAGCTGATCCTCTCCTGGGAGGGACCTGGCTACTATGAGTTGCTGCCTCTGCACACAACACGCTACACCCGTCGTTTCCTGCTGAGCCGGCGCGAGAACGTGGCGCCTGCGGACACCAATCGCTTCATCCATCTAGAGGCCTATCCCTACCGGCTATCCTGTACGCTGCCTTTCTCTTTCTATGTGTCCGACATTACGCACGCAGGGTGCTGTCTGAGGGATGGAGACATCGCCCGGGTGGTGTTCTGGTGCGGATGGGAAGGACCGGGCACGTATGCGGTCTACTACAATCCCCTGACCCGGCGCTGGGGGTTGCGCAACATGGCAGAAGTCGAAGGCATGGAGTCTCAGGTCTCCATCACCGACTACGTTGAAGTGAACCACATGCCCGGCAACATCGAGTTGCGCGTGGACTTCGAGTTCGGCTTCGACCGCTCGGAGACGTACGCCTACTCTGAAGGCTGCGCTCTGTGAGCGCCAGTGTGACGTTGTGGCTCTGCTAGGAGGTGGCTGGCAGGGCGTTCAGCACGCGCGGGAAGTTCTGGATCATCAGCGAGGGGGGAGCGCCCAGACCGTACGCGGAGAGCCCGTAGCAGTAGATCACTCTGCGGCAGCAAGGGCAGGTCCACACGATCGGCCCCGGTGGATTGCGCGGAGGCGGGACCTCGTGGAAGCCGATGGTACATGACAACGGCTGCATGGTCTGACGGATCACGGACATGACCGGCACTCCTTATGTCGGGAAGCAGGCGCTCCCTGTCCTGCGCGTGCGGTTTTTCTTTTGAAAGTACGATGCGAGAGACCGGAGTTGCGCCCTGTTTTGCACCCGTTTCGCAAAATTCTGGTAGGCTGGCCGGGCCGTGGAAGAACTACGTGAGGGCAGAGGAGGGTACTTCTACGGCAGAACGGCGTTATCGATCGGCGACAGTCGGGCACATGTTCCTACGCATTGTAACCGATGTTTGTTCGGATGTCAAGAGACACTGTATGAGCCCGGGGCTCTGTCAGACTTTGGGATGCTCGGTTTCAACGCCCAGCGTTCCATCGCTCAGGCGGACGAGGCGATAGTCACCGAACAGGAACGGGTCGACCGCGGCCAGACAGAGGTAGACACGCAGGGCCAGAGCGCGGATCTCGACTTCTGCATGCGGGTTCGCACGCATCTCAATGATATGCCGCCAGGCGCGTGCGTTGGCAGTCATCACCATGGGAGCCTCGGTCTCGTTGGGCAGTAGAGAGCGTGCTGCCTGCTGGACTTTCTTGCGGAGGTCCGTACGGGCCTCCGCGTTGAGCAACTCCACGCCGGACTTCTGGCGTGCTGCCAGTGCCTCTGTCAGCGCTGCATAGTCTGCCGCGGCCGCGTCGATCCGGCGCTCAAACCATGCGTGGAGTTCCGGATCTTCCACATACTCCGGGCGTTCCACAAAGCGCAGGACCTTGCCGGACACATAACGCTGAGAGATCTGGGAGTAGGCGCAACCGGCCCTGTGGCGCACCAGCTCATGAGTCACGCTCCGGCTGATCCCGTAGAGCAGAAACGAGTAGCTGGCATGTTCCAGTACCGAGCCGTGCCCGGAGGCCTTGAGGTTCTGAAAATATCGGTTGGCCTCGGCATTCCACGTGCGCCTGGGAGTGAACGAGGCGTAGCAGAGCTGACCGGCTGTTTTGCACAGCTGCGCGCCTGACGGCAGCTCCGTGGGGTCCTGCAGGTACTGCGCAAATTCCAGTTGCGGGTCGAAACCATGAAGGAAGTCCGCAATGCCGGACAGGTGCACCCGGGGTTGTGCGATCAGCACGACGCCCGGCGCCCGCAGGTAGGGCGTGCCCTGCCCGGTGGTGAGGACTGGGGAGGGGATCGACGGGAATCCCGCCGCGTCTATCTGGACCCACTGACGCACCGCCGCGAGGTCTGGATCAGTCATGTTGCAACACCCCGGTACTGTTCGCGCCCGGTTCGGAACGAGGACGCGGAGATGCAGAGGAAACACGGAACACCGTGGCATAGTATAGCGCGAAAAGTCCTCCTGTGAGAACAGCACAGGGGCGCATGCTATTCAGGAGGGGAGTCAGGCGATGCAGATCACCGATGTGCAGGTCATCGTGACCTGTCCGGGCCGGAACTACGTCTTTGTGAAAGTCTTTACCGACGTCGCCGGCCTGTACGGAGTGGGTGAGGGGACGCTGAGTGGGAGTGAACCGATTGTGGCGGAGGCCATCCGTCACATCACGCCGTTGTTGCTCGGGCGCGACCCGCAACAGATCGAGGATCTGTGGCATCTGGTCTATCGACAGGGCTACTGGCGGGGAGGACCGATCTTCATGGCGGCTCTTGCCGCCATCGATATCGCGCTCTGGGACATCAAAGGAAAGCAGGCCGGCCTGCCCGTCTACCAGCTCCTCGGGGGGAAAGCCCGCGATGGCGTGATGTGCTACAGCCACGCGCATGGGCGTGATCCGGTGGAGTGCGAGGACAGTGCGCGCCATCTGATCGAACAGGGCTTCCGGGTGGTACGCTGTCAGGTAGGAGACTACGGTGGGGCTGGCAACCTGGGCGCATTGCCGCCGATCACGCCGGGCACACCGGAAACGCGGATCTACGAGCCGACCCCATATCTGCTCTCCGTGCCCGCGCTGTTCGCACACCTGCGCGAGCAGCTGGGGCCGGAGATCGAGCTGATGCATGATGTGCATGAGCAGCTCCAACCCATTGAGGCCGTACGGCTGGTGAAAGCGCTGGAGCCATTCCGGCTCTTCTTCCTGGAGGATCCGCTGATGCCGGAACAGCGCGAGGCATGGCCGCTTCTGCGCGCTGCCTCGGCGACGCCACTGGCCATCGGGGAGATCCTCACGTCACGCTGGGACTGTCTGCCCCTGTTTGTCAACCGGTGGATCGATTTCATCCGCATCAAGCCGCTGCATGTGGGTGGCCTGACCGAGGCGCGCAAGATCCTGGTGCTGGCCGAGCCGTACAACGTGCGCAGCGCATTCCATGGAGCCGCCGATATTGGCCCGGTCGCGCAGGCGGCTTCTGTGGCCCTGCAGATGGTCATCCCCAATTTCGGTGTGCAGGAGTGGACGCGCTACCCCGATCCCGTGTATGAGGTCGTGTCGGGCATCTGCCGGATGGAAAGAGGTTTTCTCTATCCCAATGAGGCTCCCGGACTGGGTGTAGACGTGGACATGGAGAAGGCGGCACAGTACCCGTACCAGCGCGCCTACATGCCGCTGGCACGACGCGCTGACGGTTCCATGCACGTCTACTGAGCCCGGCGTCAGGGCCGCCAGTCCGGGTTCAACTGCCGGTACAGGCTGATGACCTTGCGGATGTAGGCCTGCGTCTCCCGGTAGGGTGGAACTCCGCCGTGCTTTTTCACCGCGCCCGGTCCGGCGTTGTAGGCGGCCAGCGCCAGCGCGATCTGCTCGAAAGAGAAGTCCCCTCCGGTAGCGACGCCCACGCCGAAGCTGCTCAGGCGTTCACGCAGGTAGCGGATCGAACCATACAGATTCTGCGCCGGGTCATAGGGATTGGTCAGTCCGAGGCCGCGTGCTGTGCCGGGCATCAACTGCCCCAGACCGGCAGCGCCAGCCCGGGAGGTGACGTCGGGGTTGAAGTTGGATTCAGCGATGACGAGAGCAACGACAAGGCGGGGATCCACCTCATGCAGATCCGCAAAGTGCAGGAGATGATAGGTGATGTTCCCCACTTCTTCCGCGCGGAGGCGCGGATTCCACCGCGCGATGAACTGAAAGTAGGGGACGAACAGGCCCTGTGCGCGCGGGCGCAGGTACGGCGTATAGCGCTCGGCCAGCCGCATGACCTCCTCCGGTGTGAACGCAGGCGTGCTGCGTTGAACGCCACCGCGCGCGGGTCTGGGCAGAAGAGCCGTACGATAGGATCGGGTTGCGGAGCGTTGCCGTTCCGCCGCCTGCCGGCGTTCCTGTTCCTGTTTCTCCAGAACACGGACCTCGCTGTCCGGGGCGATCCCGAGGACGGCAAAGGGACTGGTACCGCTGGATACCCCGACAACGCGCACCAGCACGCGGGCGTCCGCCAGATCCAGAGTACGCACGACGTGTGCCGCCGCAGGGGGCAGGGACAGCTCCACCGTGTTACCCTGTGGCAGCTGTAACAGGATCATCGCCTGACCGTCGAACTCCATCTTACCGGTAATGCGGCCGCGCAACTCGGCGACCCGACCAGCATAGGCAAAGGGGTTGGCACAGACATCTGCCGGGCGCAATGTGAGGTCACAGCGAGAGCGTCGGCGCAGTGCCAGGTACTGCGAGCCGGTACTGGCGAACGCGGGCCATGCGTCAATCAGCAAGAACGAGAGGACAGCAAGGACGACGTGCAGCGTCAGGGCACAGGGAAGGCGTGTCAGGATCATCAGCAGCTCCGGGCTCTTTCCGGAAGCCCCACGTCATCACGTCTGCAGGGCGAAACAGGGCAGAGTAGAAAGGGACGGAGAGACCGGGATTCGAACCCGGGGTAGCCCTTAATCGGACTACAACTGCTTAGCAGGCAGCCGCTTTCGACCACTCAGCCATCTCTCCTTGCTCCC
>JANWZQ010000173.1 GCA_025054835.1 Chthonomonadaceae bacterium | reverse complement strand
CGCCGGTTCCTTCTGCTCCCGAGGTTCCTTTTCCGAGGGCAACGGCCCCGACAGTCTTCAGCAGGCATTCTGCGATCAGGTTATCGCTCGATTTGTTGAGGCGCTTCAGGATTTCCGTGAGGGGCTCGGACGTATGTTCTGCAACCACGGATCGGTGCACCGGTTCCGCTGATTTCAGGACCGGTTCGGGCCGAGGACGCTCCACGCGCACCCCCGCCTCGCGCAGATAATCCACGAAGAGGGATGTGCTGAATCTGGCGGGATGTTCCACGGTCACTATCACTTCCGGGCAGTCACGTTCGGGAGTGTTCTGTGCGACAGCGCCATGGATCCGTATCGTGTTGGTGCCGCGCTCGCGCTCCACGTGCACACCGGTCTTCGCGAGAGGAGGCGCTGTGGATGTCTGATTGATGACACGGATGTAGTGATTGCCGGGGGTGATCTGTATGGTTGTGGGGCGTCCGGGCCTCTCACCGGGTAGGACGCGCAGGCGAACCGTGTTGCCGTGGACGTTGAGTGCACTGATCTGTGCGGAGTAGGCGAACGGCTCGTCATCCCATGCCCATCCGGGACCGAGATACTGTGCATCGAACAGAGTATCGTCGAATCGGATCGCACCGCGAATGCGTCGGATGCCGGATTGTCGCACCTGCTGCGCGAGGGAGCGCAATGCTTCCGGGGTCAACGCGGGATCTCCGGAGCCGACGAGGATCAGATCGCCTTTCAACGCCCCATATCGATCGACATGCCCGTCACGCACGACGCGCGTGCGATAGACAAAGTTGGCCCCCAGTTTCTCCAGGGCAATACAGGCTGTGAGCAGTTTGTTGTTGGAGGCCGGTACGAAGGTTTTTTCGGAGTGCAATGCGAACAGGACCCTGCCGTCTTTGAGCGACTGGACGAAAATGCCCTGGAAGCCAGTCTGCAACCCGGGAACATCAATGGACCGCACGATCTCCGTGATCAGCGTTCGGTCCTCACCCTCGGGTACTGGTTGAGCAGAGAGAGGCAGGGAGAGTGTGAGACAGAGCAAACAGGCGTTGAGGCGATGACTGTAGCGGAAGTACTGCATGCATTTCATGCTGTTTCTTTTAGCGCGCGGGCGTGCGGATCCCTGCTTGACAGGGCAGAACCCTGTCTGCTACGATAGACAGTAGTGTCAGCGAAACCGTCATGCCAGTGGGGGAGCATGTGACGACTGAAGCGTGGGCCGACAGGTGGCGGGTTCATGCATTGCGTGCTGCCTTGCGAGACGTACTCGCACCCCTCTCCTTCCTCGTAATCCTGAGCACAATCCTCTGGCGACTGGAACCGTCCTTTCTCCGGGTGAATAACCTGCAGGACATTGCGCGGCAGACAGCTGTTGTGGCCATTCTGGCGGTTGGCCAGACTGTTGTGATTATTTCAGGCCATATCGATCTTTCAGTTGGTTTCAATCTGGCGTTCGCCGGTTGTGTAGCCGGGGTGGCGATGCGGGACTACCAGGCAGGGGCGATGACCGCTGCGATGCTCTCCTGCCTGTCCGGGGCCGGAGTGGGGGTGTTGAACGGGTTGATCACTGCCTACGGCCGGATACCGGCGTTTATTGTTACCCTGGGGATGATGCTAACCTGCCGTGGAATGGCGCTGATTGTGGCAGGAAACGTGAACATATCCGGTCTGGCGCCGGGCTATGAGTTGATTGGTGCCGGGGAGCTGTTTGGCAGCGCAAAAACGGCGGGGATCCCGTACGCATTTCTGATCATGATCGGCGCGGCGCTACTCGGGCAGATCCTGCTGACGCGCACGCAGTGGGGGCGGTACGTATACGCGGTTGGAGGCAATCGTGAAGCAGCCCGTCTGTCCGGTCTTCCGATGAACCGGATCACTGTCACCGTAATGGCTTTTTCCGGGTTGATGGCGGGGCTTGCAGCTGTGGTGGACGTGTCACGGGCGGGTGTGGCGCAACCGACTGCCGGTCAACAGATGGAGCTCTGGTCCATTGCGGCTACCGTGATCGGCGGCACCAGTTTATTTGGCGGAGTGGGAGGCATTCCGGGAACGATCCTCGGGGCGTTTCTGATGTCTGTGATCCAGAATGGTTGTAATCTGCGTGGGGTCGAGCAGGGAATGCAGTTCATTGTCGTGGGTACAGTGATCATTCTGGCTGTGCTTTACGATCGCCTGCGCCGCAGGCAAGGAGCGTGATGTGAGGGGGAACATGTGTGGAGATAGGAACCTGCGGGCACTTTGCTGCGCGCTTGTTGTGCTGGTGATCGGGGGTCAGGAGGCATGGTGCAACCATCCCGTAAATGCCCGGGGGAGCGCACAGGCGGAGAAAACGGAGACGCAGAAGCCTTCGGATGCGGAAGAATGGACGAAGAAGGGCTATGCGCTTCTGGAGGAGGGCAAGCCGCAGGAGGCGGTCGCCGCCTTGCAACGTGCCGTGGAGGCGGATCGCAAGAACATCAAGGGGTATGTGGGGCTTGGCAACGCCCTGATGCGACTGAAGCGATATGACGAGGCAATAGACGCCTTCCGCACGGCTGTACGTCTCAACCCCGTTGTGGCGGACTTTCACCTGGCTCTGGGAGGGGCTTATCTGGAAAGTGGCCGCTACACGGAAGCGCAACAGTCCTTCCTGCGTGCCGCGGAGTTGAACCCGGAGGACGTGCGGGCGCATCTGGCTGTCGGGGATGCTCTGAGCCGCGGCGGCGACTACGCCCGGGCCCGCGCTGCCTACATACGGGCCATCGGGTTTGCTCCGGGCAGGGCGGCACCGTATGTCGCACTGGGTAATCTGAATGTGCAGGAAGCAAAGTACGCGGATGCCCGGATAGCCTTTGAGGCCGCCATGCGGTTGGAGGCCGATAACAACGAGGCCCGCCTGGGATTGGCGAGCGCGCTTTCCGGGCTCAACCAGCACACGGAGGCCGAGCAGATCGTTCGGGCGGTTCTGGCGCAGAACCCGAAGGATGTTACTGCGCTTTCTACCCTCGCGCAGGTGCTGGATCATGCGGGGAAATCCGATGAAGCGATCAACACGTATCAGGAGATCCTGAAGCTGACACCGGACGATCCCTACGCGTGGGGCAATCTGGGATGGGTGCAGTACCGTGCCGGGCGTTATGAAGATGCTGTGCGCAGCAGCCGGAAAGCTCTGGAAATTGAGGGGCGCCTGCCATATGTTTTCTTCAACCTGGGGTTGATCTACGCGGTGCAGAACGACTGGCGAAGCGCTCAGAAAGAGTATCAGAAAGGGGTGCAGATAGGTGTGCTCACGGACATCCGGGCGGGGATCAAGGATGTGCGGGAGGCCATGCAGAAGCAACCGGCGTCCAGCGCGTTGCGTCGAGCGCTGGAGTACCTGATTACGGAAGAGCGCAGGGCGTTGGATAAGAAGCAGCTCGCGATACAGCAGTAGCGTGGAGTACAGGAGGCGATTACGTTGGGAAGGAAAAGGTGGCTGGGGCTCATTGCAGGGCTGCTGTTGGTTGCAGGAACGGGATGTTCCCGACAGGACGAACAGGAGGCGGGTGGAGCAGAAAAGCAGGCCTCCGGGAGGCGATTGCAGATCGCAGTGATCCCAAAAGGGACAGCACAGTCTTTCTGGCAAACGGTGAAAGCGGGAGCCGAACAGGCCGGTCGGGAGGAGAATGCCGACATCACCTTCATCGGGCCCACTGAAGAAACGGCCACGGTGGAGCAGAAGAATATCGTTGATGCGCAGATCACCCGGCGGGTAGACGCCATTGTTCTGGCAGCCTGCGATGCCCGGGCGCTGGTTCCGACGGTCAGGAAAGCACAGCAGGCCGGCATTCCGGTTGTAACCATCGATAGCGGGATCGATCCGGACATCTCCTATCGTTTCGTTGCCACAGATAACAGGAAAGGAGGAGCTGCAGCTGCTGAGGCGCTGAACAAGCTTTTGCCTGACGGGGGCAAGGTAGGACTTGTTCCCTTTGTGAAAGGCGCAAGCTCCTCCGATGATCGTGAGGCCGGCTTCAAGGAGGCGCTCCGACAGTACCCGAAGCTGCAACTGGTGAGCACTCTTTACTCCAACAGCGATGTCAACAAGGCACAGGAGGTTGTTAATGCCATGCTGGCAGCACATCCCGATCTGGCTGGCATTTTCGCTGCCAATCAGGCGGGTGGCGTCGGGGCGGCACAGGCGTTGAAGCTGAAAGGGCTTCAGGGGAAAGTCAAGCTAGTCGCGTACGATGCCGGAGAGGAAGAAATTGCCGCGTTGAAGGCCGGCATCATCCAGGCCCTGATTGTGCAGCGTCCCTTTGAAATGGGGTATCAGGGGGTCAAGAGCGCGATAGAGGCAATCCGATCCGGGAAAGTGGGGTCAGACACACCGGTCCGGGTGGATACCGGAGTTACCACAGTGACCATGGAGAACTTCAACGATCCGGAGATACAGAAGCTGCTGTATCCCTCTGGAGCCCCACGATAAACCACTCTGCCTCTCTCCCGGGCAGGACGCGTTCACTGCGGGTCGATTGTGGCCAGACCGTGCTGTTCTGCCAGCTGCAGGAACTCCTCGCATGTGCTCGGAAGCGCGATGCTGGTCTTCATGTTTTCGTTGTACTTTTTGACCGCTTCCTGTGCAAAACGGAGCGGGCTCATGGCGTTGACCATCATCCGCATCGCAAACGGCATATCCCGGGCAACCCGGGCTTTCATGGCTGCGACAACCGCTTCCGCATTGTCACCGGTGAAGGTTTCGTTTACCTGCATGCGCGGATGGTCAATATGCACGTGGACTTTCATATGCGATCCCTCATGACCCGATCGCTTCGAGGCACTGGCGCAGATACGCGAGACTTTCCCGGGCAATGGTGATTGGATCCGGGGTGTAGTCGAACACCTCTACGGAGACATAGCCCTGGTAGTCGATCTGTTGCAAGTGGGACAGGATAGGGCGGAAGTCTGTATCTCCGAAGCCCGGGCCCCTGCGGTTGGCGTCATTGGCATGCACGTGGGCAAACAGAGAGCCATAACGGGTGATAAGCTCCGGAATAGGGAGTTCATCAGCAGAGGCGCTCTTGATGTCCAGAATGGTACGGACGTTCGGGTGGGCAAATTCCGCGACGATTCGGGCCGCCTCGCGCAGGTTCAGGATCAGATCGGCTTCCGGTGGAGGGAGTGGCTCGATGCAGAGGGTCACTTCCCGTTGCGCACATCGTTCCACGACCGGTTCCAGGGTCTGCAGGAGCCGCGTGAGCGCTTCCTGCACGGTGTCACCCGGGGGGATACGTCGTTGCGCAGGAGATCCGAGGACCATGATATGGCCCTCCAGATCCGCGCAAAGCTCCACCAGAGCTGTCATGTAACGGGATGTTTCCTGGCGAATGCGATCATCCCGGGCCGTCAGGGATAGCCCTGCAGGGCTGACCAGCAGCCAGTGCAGACCAACAATTTCCAGACCTGCGTCCCGGGCAGTGTGCAGGATGCGTTTGCGCTGGTCTGTGTCCAGGTCTCTCGCATCCGCAGCAAGTGTGAAAGGGGCTATTTCAATGCCCTGGTACCCCAGTTCGGCCACCTGCCGGCAGGTATCCTGCCATGACCAGCCCTGAAAAGTTTCATTACAGATAGCTGCTTTCATGTTGCTGCTACGTTTCGCCGGGAGCGCGGAATCTCCTGCAGATGCCGGGTTTCTGTGGTGTTGTGCGGGGTTACCTCGCGGGCATTCGGAACGCCCGGCGGATCAACGCGGTCACCTTTTGCTGTTCCTCCGGAGTAAGGACGCGGAGGACCCATGCCAGCAGGGCAAAGGTGATAAAACCCAGTACTACAGGAATAAGGAGGAAAAGATTCTGTGTGAGCCGCATTACGGCGACCATACCCAGCGTGGCTACCAGCGCGCGAAACAATCGGCTCAACGTTTCCGCATTCAACGGATTGTTCTGCAGCAGAATGAAGGCAAACACCACGCTCAGTAGCTCTGAGAAGCAGGTAGCCAGAACGGCCCCGATGGCTCCGCTGCGGAAAGTGTGCTCGGTATAGGGAACCAGAAACCAGGCAATCAGAGAATAGATGCCGATGCTGGCAATGAGGAACCGTGTCCAGGTGCCCCCCCGGTTCTGCGCTACCAGAAACTGATACATGGCTGTGACGACGTACATGGGCAGGATGGCCAGCGCATACATCTGGAGCACCGCGGGCATGTCCTGAAACGCATGTGCCCCGTAAAGCAGGTGGCTAATTGGTCTGGCCAGCACCATGACGGTAGTGGTGATCGGCAATGCGAGTACCATGAGCAGAATGAGTACGCGCGATTGCAGCTGACGGAACTCGGCCTCCCCGACTTCGGCAAGGCGTGCCAGGGAGGGCAGCAGGGCCATCCCGATGGCAGTCGGGATGAAAAGGAACGTGCCGAACAGGCGCCGGGCCTGTGAGTACACACCGACGGCGTCGATGTCCGCCTGGTGTCTCAGGATGGCCAGCGCGATGAATGCCGAGAGTTGCAGCATCAGGTTGTTCACCAGGAAGGGGAGCCCCCCACGGACCAGGGTGTTCCAGAGATCGAAATGGAAGGCCGGGCGGATGGCAATATGGCGCTGGATCCACTGGTAACGGAAAGCAAACACGATACAATAGCTGAGGACTGTGGCTATGGCCTGCGTGATGATCCCGTAGCGCAGAAAGGGGATGGTCAGCAGAGGGATCAGTACAAATACAGTATCGAGCAGGGTGATCTGCTTCGCCTCCTCCCATCCCAGGAGGACTGCGCGTAACGGATCTGCAAAGAGGGCAACCACGCATGCAATGATCAGGAGATGCCCGAGCTGCCAGGTGACCGCGTCGGCCTTGAGAACGTAGAACGTAAGATAAGTGATCAGGGCCAGCAGAGGGATCAGAAAGATGCGCAGTCCGAACAGGCCGCTCAAGAGTTGCGCAGACAGGTTGCGATCCCGCCCGACTTCTTTGGTCAGGAAGTTATCTCCCCCCAGCGTCAGCAGTGTCTGTACCGTGGAGGCCGTGGTCATCGCGAAGGCGAATTGCCCCATAGCGGTTTCACCGAGAGCACGGGGAATGATAGAGATAGTGACAATGTTGATCAACCAGGTAAAAATCTGGCCGAAGAAGTAAATAGCGGCATTTCTGGCAACCCGGCTCTGGGAAAAGACCTCGGGCGAAGCTGTTTTCGTATTTGTGGCCATGGGATTATGCTGGACGACCTGTTGCGATCAATGCTTTTCCTCGGGGCTTCAGGGCTCTCTGGCCCTCTGCCGGGTTATATTCGGACTGCTGTTCTGGATCCTTGAGCTGCATGCCACGTGGTCGAGGCAACGCACAGGAAGGAATGGAAGGGATTTGAGCCGAATCAGGGGGAGGTCCTTGCTTTCAGCCCCACATGCCCCCGTGTGCGCCTGAAAAGCGGCAGTGCTGCTTCACAAAATGGTATGCGAACTATTGATCAGATCGAAACCCCGGCGTTACTGGTAGACCTGCCGCGTCTTCAGGCCAACATTCTGCGTGTACAGAGGCTGGCGCAACAGAGTGGCAAGTACCTCCGCCCGCACGCCAAAACGCACAAATCCCCGGCACTCGCGCGATTGCAGGTTTCCTGTGGCGCATCGGGGCTGACGGTTGCCAAGGTCGGCGAGGCCGAGATTTTCGTTTCCGAAGGTTTCACGGACGTCTTTGTTGCCAATGAGATCGTCAGTAAGGAGAAACTGGAGCGCCTCGTGCGTCTGCAGGACCGAGCTCATATTTCGATTGGAGTGGATAGTATTCCTACAGCAGAAGCGCTTGTTGCGTGTGCCGGGGCCCGCGGGGCGCGTTTCCGGGTGCTTCTGGAGTGTGACACAGGGCTGGGAAGAGCAGGAGTGCGGTCTGTAGCTGAGGCGCTTCAGGTCGGGCAATTGATTGCTGAATGTCCTGGGCTCAGATTTGCAGGGATTTTCACGCACGAGGGACACCTGTATCGTTTTTCTGATCCAGAGGAAAGGCGACAGAGAGCCCGGCAGGCGGTGGAGCAACTACAAGCAGTCAGAGAGGCTCTGGAGCGGATCGGACTGGAGTGCCACACCGTGAGTGTCGGTTCAACTCCCGGTGTGGATGCGATGGCATCAGAGCCGTCTGTGACGGAAATGCGCCCCGGTAACTACGTTTTCTTCGACCGCATGCAGGTGCGCCTCGGTGCGCGTGTCGAGGACTGCGCTCTGAGCGTTCTGGCGACAGTTACCGGGGTATATCGAGATGGACGGGTCGTGATTGATGCGGGTGCGAAGGCACTCGCCGGCGATTGCCCATTTGACGATCGCACATGGGGCGAGGTAGTGGGACACCCGGACTGGACATTTGTGGCAGCCAGCGAAGAGCATGGCATGATTCAGCTGTGCCCGGGCAGTGCTGCTCCGAGAGTTGGCGATAAGGTACAGATCCTTCCAAATCACGCCTGTACCTGTGTCAACATGCATGACGAACTTTTTGTGTGTCAGGAAGGTGTGCTCGTAGATATCTGGCGTATTGCGGCGCGCGGTAAGAGCCGTTGATCCCCTGATGGGGACGAGAAAGGAGAAGATGAGAGCATCGCGGCTGTTTTTCCCAACATTGCGTGAGGTACCCCGGGACGCAGAGATGATCAGTCATCAGTTGTTGCTGCGCGGAGGGTTCATCCGTCATCTTGCTGCAGGGGTCTACTCCTATTTGCCTCTGGGCTGGCGCGTGCACGAAAAGATCTCCCGGATTGTTCGGGAGGAGGTGGACGCGTTTGGCGGTCAGGAAGTGCATATGCCCGTGCTGGTGCCCCGGGAGTTACTGGACGAGACCGGGCGTTCCTCGGTGCCCGTGTTGTTCGCTCTGAAAGATCGGAACGAGCGGGACTTCTTCCTGGGGTTCACACACGAAGAGGTCATCACGGATATCGTGCGTACATCCGTGAGTTCCTGGAAACAGATGCCACTGTACCTGTATCAGATCCAGACCAAGGAGCGCGATGAACCCCGTCCCCGTGGGGGGTTGATCCGCTGCCGCGAGTTCACCATGTTCGATGGGTATTCGTTCGATGCCAGCGAGGAAGATCTGGATCGAGTCTACTGGCAGAACTACCGGGCCTACGAGCGTATTTTTCTGCGATGCGGCCTGCAGTATCTGGCGGTCGAGGCCGACCCCGGAGCCATCGGTGGTGGGGAGAACCATGAGTTCATGGTGCTCACAGAGGGTGGTGAGGACACCGTGCTTCTGTGTTCTGCCTGTAGCTATGCTGCCAACGCGGAGCGCGCCGAAATCCCGGAACCTGACAGGCGCGATGACGAATTCGAGGAGTCCAGAGCGTCGGAAGTCGTGGAGACCCCGGGGGCATATACGGTGGAGCAGGTGACTGCGTTTCTGAACGTTACAGCAGATCGCCTGATCAAGACCATCATCTGTCTGGTGGACGGGCAACCGGTGGCTGCCCTGGTGCGAGGAGATCGGGAGTTGAACCTGCCGAAGCTCGGGCGTATGCTGGGTGCCTCTCAAGTGATGATGGCAGATGCTGCAACTGTAGAGCGTGTCTCCGGTGCACCTGTAGGGTTTGCCGGGCCAGTGGGGCTGGCCGTAGATGTTCCCGTGTACGCTGACAGGGAGTTACGTCCTGGCGGAAGCTATGTGGTTGGAGCCAACCGGGTAGACGCGCACCGAATCCATGTGACGCCTGGACGTGACTTCGCTGTGACGCAGTGGGGGGACATTCGAACCGCAGTTGATGGCGATCGGTGTCCCCGGTGTCGTGCAGGAGTTCTATCGACGACCCGGGGCATCGAGGTCGGGCATATTTTCAAGCTGGGTACCAAGTACAGCAAGGATATGCAGGCACTGTTTCAGGACCGCACGGGCCATAAGCATCCGATCCTCATGGGGTGCTACGGTCTGGGAGTCAGTCGCACGATGGCGGCTGCCGTGGAGGCGTATCACGACGCGGATGGGATCATCTGGCCCATCAGTATCGCGCCGTTCGAGGTAATCGTTCTGATTGCCAGTGTGCGAGACAGCTTACAGGTTGATGTGGCTGAGGCACTCTACCGCCATCTAAAGCAGGACGGGATCGATGTGTTGCTGGATGACCGCGAGGAGCGCGCTGGCGTGAAGTTTAAAGAGGCGGATCTGATCGGTGTGCCCGTGCAGGTAGTGGTTGGTAACTCCCTCGCGGAGGGCAAGCTGGAGGTGCGCCTGCGTGGCAAGAAGGACGCTGCAACCATGGTGAGTGTGGATGAGGCATTTCAGCACGTGAGGCACCTGGTGGAGAGTGAGCACGCTCGACTGCAGTCCGCGGCCGGGGCGATTGCGCTATGACAGCAGTGAAGCCGTACTCTGATGGGCTCCGGGAGCGACTATCCCGGGTGCGAGTGCTGGCAATGGATGTAGATGGAGTGCTCACGGACGGCACCCTCCAGATCGGGAACGATGGGTGCGAGTGTAAGCAGTTCCATGTGGCTGACGGTCTCGGGATAGTCATTGCAAGCATGCTGGGAGTACAGGTGATCTGGGTGTCTGGTCGGGAGAGTGTTGCGGTGCAGACCCGTGCGGCAGAGCTGGGGATCACGCGGTTACTGCAGGGAGTCCGGGATAAGGGAGCTGCGTTGAGCCAATTCTGTCGGGAGCAGGACATTCCGATGGAACAACTGGCGTTCATCGGTGATGACTGGAACGACCTGCCAGCCTTCCAGGTTGCAGGGGTGAAGATTGCTGTGGCCAACGCCCGGGCGGAGGTCAGGGCAGCTGCAGACCTGATCACCGAGCACGCAGGGGGGCATGGGGCGGTTCGCGAGGTCTGTGAGGCCATCATGGATGCCCGTGGGGAGAGGTCCCGATGTCTGGAACGTTATCTGGAAGGGCTACGTTCCGCAGGGTAGACGCCGGCGTTTTTCCCGGGAATGGGTGATACGAGGGACTGATGCGAGAAGGTATGCCTCCGGGGGTAAACCGACTCCGGGCGGCAGTTGCCCGGGCGCGGTACCAGATGGGTGATCTGTGGATCCTGCTGCACAACGCGCTGGTTCCCGTGGCGCGGGCTCCGGTTCGTTCGGATCTGCCCGAGGTGCGCGAGATCGAGGAGCGCGCTCAGGTGCCTACTGACATCAGCGATCACCTGCTAACTCTGTTCCACGAGAGCATGGAGCTGCGCCCCGGTTTGATTGTAGAGCTAGGAGTACGCGGGGGAGAGAGCACGTTTGCCTTCGAGCGGGTGGCACGTTTGTGTGGAGCGCATCTGATCAGTGTGGATATTGAGGACTGTTTGAGCGCTTCGAGTTACCCGGAGTGGATCTTCGTGCAACGCGATGATGTGCAGTTCGCAGGCGAGTTTGTGGACTTCTGTCGGGAGCGCGGGATTGACCCACAGATCGATGTGTTGTTCATCGACACCAGTCATCAGTACGAGCATACCTGTGAGGAGATCCGCCTGTGGTTTCCACATCTGGCCAGGCGATGCACGGTGTTTTTTCATGATACCAATCTGCGGCCAATAGGGCGCCGCAGAGACGGACGTCTGATCCGGGGAATGGATAACCGGCGCAACGTGATCCGGGCGATAGAGCAGTACCTCGGTTGCGCGCTGGAAGAGGTGCGGGACTTTGAACGTGTCTGCGGAGAGTGGCACGTCAAGCATCACGCCTGCTGTCATGGATTAACGATCCTGCGTCGCCTGTAAATTCTGCGGATTTTCGTGTGGAATGGCAGGGATATCCGGGTGTAGAGCGAACAAAGAACCGGTCGGGTTCGTCTAAGTGAGGTGAATCGGCGAAGTTATGTGATTTCTGGTTTCAAGGCCGTTTCGGAGGCATTTCGCTGTATGTCCCCCGGTAAAGATTATGCTCCCTGTCCTCATTGTGCCGCACAGAACATCACGCACCGACATGTTTGCTGGCGTTGTGGTTCGGTCCTGCCGTACACGATAGGTCTGGATGGTCAACCGCATGCGAATGTTGAGGCATGGTCCCGTACGGTAAGCAAGGCCGAGATCGAGCGTCTTCTGGATCAGGCGCAGACGTTCGATCTGGAGGAAGAGCGACGACGTCAGGAGGCGAAGGAACCTTTTGAGCGGTTACGCCACGCTTTCAGGCCCCGTCTCTGGCGGTGGTTACGGCGGGGAGCCGAGCGCTCCTCCAGCGCTTGAGGTGGATGTATCCCGCTGATCCTGTTCCGTATCGATGTCTTTCACCCTGATCCATACGAACGATCTGCATAATCGGCTCACGCAGGCGCAGGCAGACCGGCTGCGCCTGTTGCGTGTTTCTCTGGATGGCGAGGCGCTGTTGCTGGACGCGGGTGATGCCGTAGGGGCTGGCAACGTGACCTTCCATCCTGCCGGGGAACCCATTCTGGATCGGATGAGTCAGTGTGGCTATGATGCGATGGTTGTGGGTAACCGGGAATTTCATGTTTCACGCTACGGTTTTCAGTGCAAACTCTCCCGGGCTCGCTTCCCGGTTCTATGTGCCAATCTGCTTCCGCGTGGGGGAGTGGCGGAATTTCAGAGAGGAGACAGTGATCTGCGGGATGTGGATCCGGAAGAGAGCGAGAGGGCTCCATCCGGGGTTCCTGTGACACCCTACCTCTTTCTGCAGACGCCGAAGGGGTGGAAGATTGTGATCATTGGCCTGACGGTACCTATGGTAACAGAGCGCATGGCCGCACGATGGGTGTCCGCCTATCTCTTTCGGGATCCTGTGCATACTGCCAGACAGCTGGTTCCAGAACTGCGCGCGCGCTACTCCCCCCACTGCGTGATTGCCCTGACGCATCTGGGGTTGCGCCGGGATCAATTGCTGGCAGAAGCTGTTCCCGGGATTGATGTGATCATTGGCGGGCATTCGCATGATGTTCTGGAGCGCGGCGTGTATGCAGGGGATACTCTGATCTGTCAGACAGGTTCCCACGGGCGCTTCTACGGCCGTGTGATGCTGGATCTGGATGGGGACAGGGTGCGTGGGAGAGCTTCGCTGGAACGATTGGATCCTGGTGGACAGACGTGAAAGCGATTGTGCTGGCGGGACTTGCGCTCTGGATCGCTGCGGGCTGTGGGCGCGCGTTGCTGGGACGTCTGCATATCTGGCAGCGTGTGAGTGCGGAAGAACGCTTTGCATATGCTGCTGCGACAGGGCTCGGTGTTGCCGCGTATGGCGTGTTCGCACTGGGTCTGCTCGGTCAGCTGTCGTTCTGGCCGGTCACACTGCTGTGGGGACTGCTGGCCGCTACAGGGGCGCGTTCCATGCTGCAGTACGGGCGCGAGCTCGCCTTCGCGTTACGGCCCGGATTTTCAGGACTGCGTGCATGGCAGTGGATGGATTGGTGTGGTGTCGGGACTCTGCTGATCTGCGGGGGAGTTGCGTTGCTGGCGTGCTTTCTGCCCCCGATGGGACGAGAGTGGGACGCGATCTCCTATCATCTGGCGGATCCCAAATTATTCTTGCAAATGGGGCGTATGGTAAGCCTGCCCACCGAGCACCACAGCAACTTCCCTTTCACCATGGAGATGCTGTTCACTGTCGGGCTCCTGTACGCCGGGTATCCACTCGCCAATCTCTTCCATTTCCTGACCGGTGTGCTGACGGTTGTTGCGCTGACGGGCTTTTGCAGACGGCGCTGGTCTGTACGTGCCGGGGTTTTCGCAGGAATGCTCTACGTGACGACTCCGGCTGTGCTGTGGCAATGCGGAGTTGCTTACATCGATGTGGCACTGGGGTTGTACGTCCTGCTGGCCACACTCGCTGCAGTGTACGCTGTGGAGAGAGGAGGCCGTGATGCCGTCGCGTGGGGAGGAGTTGCAGGCCTGGCAATGGGGTTCGGGCTGGGGATCAAGTATCTGGCTCTGCTACCATACGGTTTGATTGCTCTGTACCTGCTGATGCGACGTGTTGCGTGGCGTGCAGTTCTGATCTACCTGTCTGTAGCGCTGCTGATTGGAGCGCCCTGGTATGTGAAGAACTGGGTTATCAATCGCAATCCCGTGTACCCGTTCGCGTATTCCCTGTTTCCGCACAGTCGGTACTGGAGTGCGGATCGTGCGTCAGCCTACCAGTCCGAACAATCCAGTTTCGGTTATCGCATTTCGTTGCGACAGCCCCGTGAGGCCATTCTCAACAGCATACAGTTTCCGTGGCGGCTTGTTTCGGATGCAGACCGGTACGCCAACAGGGGGGATTATACGTTCACGTCGTTATTCGGGGGGGCATTTGCTGCGCTGGGGGTTGTGCTGGTGTTGATGCGGGGTGTACCCGGCGCAACGCGTGATCTATTTTCTCTGAGTGGAGTTCAGCTGGTGCTGTGGCTCTTTGTCGCACAGGTAGGGCGATATCTAATCCCGATCCTGCCTGTGCTTTCGATTGCCTGTGGTTTTGTCGTGTGGCGGCTGGTGTGCCGTCCGGTTGCTTCGAGTGAGGATACCGGGGGTGGTGCTTCGATTGCGGCAGGGCTGCGGTACGGTGCGCTGTGTCTGGTGTTCGGTCAGGCCATGTTGCTGTTCT
>JANWZQ010000154.1 GCA_025054835.1 Chthonomonadaceae bacterium | reverse complement strand
AACTCAATCGCTGGACAGACAGCGACAGCGCGCTGTTGACGTTGCGCAAATGAAACAGGATCGACAGAGCATTCAAATCGGTGTTCATCCGCAGTGACATCGTGTCTCACTCCTTTGCCGTACCGGTCAGTTGCAATCATTGCGATACTATCCACAGGGGGCGCCCCGAACGGGTACCGGAAACACCCGAGCGTTCATTCCGCAGGGCTGCACGGAGTACTGTCGGCACAAGTACGAGGTTCGCGGGGCAGAGCGGAAGACGCGAGGAAAACCGGTAAGGGGCGCAGCTGCACAGAATACCGGTTCTGAACCACCGCAGGTTCAGAACCGGTATTTGTAACGTGGTCTCCGGTGCCAGAGTGGCGGCACAATGCATGCGGTGTTCGATTTGCAATCCGTTCTGACTCTTCTGTGATGCGTTTGCCCGGCCTGTCCGGCCGGGCATTTTTCTTGTCCCCGCACACCCGCGTTGCCCCTTCCAGCATGGCAGCAGCAAACAGGATTTCCTCTGCGGTATGCCGAAAGGAGCGTCACGACCCCCGGAACCATCGAGGGTCGTTCCGGGAACATCGCCAGAAGCGAACACCGATCTCAGGAGAGTGACAACGTGGCCATTCGCGAGATACTGGTTCCCCAGATGGGAGAGGGACTGCAGGAAGTCATTCTTGTGGAGTTGCACAAGAAGCCGGGCGACACTGTCAGGCGCGATGACGTGCTCTACAGCATGGAAACGGATAAGGCGGTGATGGAGGTCGAGTCCCCCTATGACGGCGTGCTGACCGAGTGGCTGGCGGAAGCGGGGACTGTTCTGCCTATCGGTGCGCCGGTTGCGCGCATTGAAACCGCCGATGCAGTGGAGCCAGCACCACCGGTTCCCGCGTCTCCCATGCCCGGCCCTCGCGGCGGGCGACCACAGACCGACCTCGTCATCCCGCCACGCACCCGCGCCTACTGCAAACAGCTCGGCATCACAGAGGATGAGATGCGCCGGATCCCGGCAGCGTCTGGCAAACTGATGCCGGCCGATGTGGACGCCTACGTGGCTCAGAAGGCCGCGCAACTCCCTCCGGAAGGCGTGCGCGTGGAGTCGGAAGAACTCGAGTACGTGGAGAAGCCCCTCGGCCAGCAACAGCGCGTGTTCATCTACCGGTTGAAGCGCAGCGCACAGGTGGTCATCCCGGCTGTCGCCAGGCGTCCGGTGGAATGGGGGCCGATCCGTGCCTGCGCCGAAAAGGTAAAGGCGCAGGGTACCATCCAGCCATCCGCATTCCAGACCTTCGCCTACTGCGTGGTTCAGGCGGTAAAAGACAACCCGCGCTTCCGTTCCGCTCTGATCGGCGAGACGACCATTCGGGAGTACCGGCACGTCAACCTGGGCATTGCCGTCGGGCTACCCGACGGGCAGTTGACCATCGCGCAGGTCAATCGAGCGGACACCATGGACTTCCCAACGTTTGTCACCACCGCACAGGCGCAGATCCAGCGGGCTCGCAGTGGCGAGGATCAGGCCGATGAGACCTGCCAGATCCTGCTGACCTACATGGGCCCCTACGAGATCTACGATGCCGTACCGGTACTGGTCGCGCCCGCGGTAGCCGTCCTGTTCATCGGGGCGACGTTCGAGCGTAACGGGGAGTTGCTAGCCAATCTGGCCCTGACTTTCGATCATCGCCTGATACAGGGCATCGAGGCTGCCAACTTCCTCAAGTCGGTTGTGGAGTACGCCCGGAACGTCGAGCAGACGATCCGGTCCTGAGCCAAACGGCCATGCGTCCCCGTCACGGCCAGTAGCGTTCGCCATTGTTGCACGCCGGGCAAAGGAACATCGCCTCCATCAGTTTCTGGATATCCGCCCCCAGCGGATGATGGCACACCGGACAGTAGTAACCATCGGCAGGATAGGTGCTGTTCCTGCCTTGGATCGGCTCGCCCTGCGTGTGCCGCAGGCGCGCGAATTCGGATCGCCCCTTCTCCATGGTCTCGGTACGAAATCGGAAGAATGCGCGGGTCAGGTTGTCGTTGCGGCGATAGGCCCGGCGCAGGATCCGGTCGGCACGGGCGCGATCGATGTTTGTCAGTCCAAAGACATCCAGCGCCTCCAGCGCCCGGTCCAGAACCTGCACGGTCCGGTCATCACCCCATCGATCCCGATAAGCAGTGAGCCGCATGTTCAATGCGCGCACCAGAGGGGCGTGCTCCTGCGTGAGTAACTTGGCCACGGCGTCTGTGAACGAGAGGGGCAGACGCACCTCGCGTTCACTCACATCGAGCACTCCCGGCGGGTAGAACACCCGGAACTCACCCCCACTGATCGTATACCACCCTTCCGGATCGATCTCTCCTCGATTGGCCGGTGCCCACTCCAGCATGCCATCCGCGCGGCGTCCGAGCAGTACCGCCAGCAACCACGTCTCCTCTGTTGTTTCCACCTTCGCCGGCGGAGTGAGCGGATCCACCCAGTCCACATCGCGGCGCGTGTGCCAGAAATAGAAGTCCATACAGTACTCGGCGCTCTGCAACGCGTTCACGTCGTTGGGATGGGAGCGCACCACGCCCTCCATCTGCCCGAGGGTGAAACCGTGCAGTTCCCGGATGAGCAGTAGCCGGAACGGGTCGTCGCTGTCAGTAATGGTGCCCCGTTGCAGGGTCATGTTGTTGCGGATCCTCTCGCTCAGTGCCTCCACCGAGGGACGGTTCGCGCCGTCGGACTCCACATCGGTGAAAGCCAGATCCTGCTGCACCGGCGTGACGCCGCGGACCCCGGTCAACTGATCGCTGACCTGCGTGCTGGAGATGCGCAGCTTCGGTTCGCTGGCCTGAATCACTGTGCGGATGTCTGCCTCGCTGGCTTTGTCCGCGATGTGCACCTGCTGGCGCAGGGGCGCGAAGAACGCACGGGCGCGCGCCTCGGCTGCTTCCAGGACCTGTCGGGGGATCATGTCGCGCGCGCTCGGTATGCCGGGCCGCGGGTCGAACGCACTGGCTCCCTCCTCGCGAAACAGTTCTTGCCCCAGAGAGCGCATCGCCCGGATCACTTCCTGTTGCGCGGCCGCTTCCTTCTGATCATCGTTCCAGCCGACACCCGACTCATCGGGCCAGCGCACCTGACGCAGCAGGTTGTAGTACTCTTCCGTGACCGTGCCCCGCGGAGATGGAGGCTCCCGTTCGAAGTAGACCTTCCCGTTGACCTCGGGTGACGAAGCCGCCATGTCGGCCGCCTGACGCCCCAGCTCCGACGCGACCTGGAGCAACGCCGACTGCATCTGCTCCAACCGCCGGATCTGTATGGCCGTCAGCCGGCGGTAGTGCTCCATGACCTCGCGCACCACCTCACGCCGTTGCAGGTGCAGAAGCGATTGCGCTTTCTCCTCGGCAGCCAGGTAGTCGCGCAGACTGCTCACAACCGCTTCCCATGCCTCCTTGACCCGCTGTTTCTTGCCGAACGGCAGCAGGCTTCGCTGCGCTTTATCCATCTCATCAAGGTGCTGATCCAGGATTTCACGCAGGGAGCGCGCGTCCTGTTGTGCCTCGGTCAACTCCTTCTGTACTACGGGCGTCCATGTCTCCATGCGCTGGAGACATTGCCGCAACGCCTCGGCAACCATACCCGGCCCTCCCTCCAGCGAGAACAACGCCTGCTCGAGGACCCGCGCAATTTGCGGTTGCATGCGCTGCAACAGGGCTCGCTGGTTGTTCTGCATGACCTGCAGCAATGTGGCCGTGTCATTGCCTGATGACGCCGCGGCATCGCCCTGCGTTGTCTGGATCGCCTCCAGACGACTGTTGATCTCACGCAACAGTTGTCGTACCTGCTCCACCCGCGGGGGCGACTCGTTCTGACTGGTCCGGATCACGTTCTGCAACGCCGCACGCAGGTTCTCCGATCCCTGTAACAGTTGCTGCAGAAACATTTCGAAGTCCGCGCCCAGCGTCCGGAGTGCGTTCTGGAATTCCTCGGAGTCCACACGGTACTGACACCATCGATGCAACGCCGAGGCGAGCAAGCGATTGGTCGCGGCTCTCTGGATGTGCTCTCCCGGGTACTCCAGCGCAGCCACGCCCATCGTGCTGAACAGGGGGCGCATGAAGCCGATTTTCTCATGGGTCGCCATCTTGTTGAGCGCGTTGACATCGTTGGCGGCGATCTCCTTGCCTGCAGGCCCCACAGCAGCCGCGAGATACTGCCCGATCATGGCGTTCAACCGTTGCACGTCCTCACCGGAAGGTCCTCCCGGCATAACGATCCGCAGAATGTCGTAGGGCTCCTTGTTACGCACCACTGGCTGACCGTAACCCGGCAACCGTTGCTCCCACGGGTTTTCATCCAGCTGATAGTGGTTCAACTCCTTGAGCGCGTAGTAGCAATTCTTCTTGTAGCGAGGCGCCTCCACACGGCCCAGGCCGGGGTGTGCGATGGTGAAAATGGCCTGTCGGTTCACGCGGCTATCAGTCCACACGTCCAGCAGGTATCCGAGATCCGCCGCCCCTCCACTGCAGGTGCCCCCGCACAGCGTGCCCACCACGTAGACCACAATATCGGTGTGCAGATTGACATTCCGCCCCGGCTCGCCCAGCCTGTCCGCCACCATCTGTGGAGTAAGCTGATCCAGTTCCCCGATATCCCGTGTCACGCGGGTGCGCAGATTGTGGTAGGTGCGCGGATGGAAGAGCGTTAATCGGCCCAGCAATCGTAGATTGCCCGCACCGGTCGAAGGATTGGTGATCCGCCTCAGGGTTGGCCCGTCCTGCCACTCGAAGAAGCCGAACTCCGCGCCCGCCGTACGCGGCTGATCGACGTACGGCGCATACTCTTCCGGGGTCATACCGCTCCAGAGCACCCGATCGCCGAGGGGTGAGACCGGTTGCTCGGTATCCAGCACCAGCAGACGCACCCATGCCACACGCTCCAGGCCGCCAAACTGCCAGGTCAGATGTTCCGCCAGGCTCTCAGCCACCTCACGGCCGGTTGTTCCCAGCCCCAGAACCAGCGTGCGGCGGATCGCCAGAACTCCAGCCATATTACACTCTCTTCTCCTTGTGGTAGATCAACTCCAGACGGGTCGTGACTCCCCCGGCATCCATCCGGCAGAACAGGCGCTCACCGATGCCCACAGAGAGCATACGGTTGTTGCTCTGGTCGATGTGAACGCCCTTGAGCTCCAGAAACTGCGTATCGCCCATGGCCTCCACGCAGAGCCGACGCTTTTTATCGAACTGGAGAGTCGCCACCGCATGACCCGGTGGAGCAGCAGGACCCGCACCGCTTTCCTGCTTCGACGGAGCATCATCTTCTGCTTTTTCTCCGGTCTCGAAGAAGACAATCTCATCGCCCTCTCGCACCAGATGCCAGATGTCCGTTGTCTTCAACGGATGCAGCATACGGGACTTCTGTCCGAGGAAGACCTCGACGGCCCCGGGAAGTAATTGCCCTGCTGCGGCCACAGCCATCGGCTCTGGACGCGGCCTCGGCTTCGCCAACGCCCGTGCTGCAAGGACAGCCAGAGCAATCGCCAGCAGCGCCAGTACTATCCAGACCCAGAGAGGTATACCGCCACGGCGCCCCGCCGCAGGCGCCATCCCGGTGCGTGGAGCCGTCTCCGGTGTAATCGTGCTGGCCCGGGTTGTTGCAGCAGGAGCGACCGGGTTCGGCAGTATCTCGGTCGGAGCAGGACGGTCCTCTTCTGGCTGCCAGCTCTCCAGCGGGAAAGTCGGATAGCGTCGGGTGCCCGGTGTACCGGGTATCGCATGGATCCTCTGCGGGAACAGCGCGGTCACGTCTACAACAAGGTTGCGCTTTTCGTGTTGCAGCACGAAGCTATGGCGTACCGGAGGTATACGGTACCTGAGCCGCTGCAATGCCTGCAGGAGCAAAGGGTTGTTGGCCCCGAATAGCGGCACGCGTTCCCCGGTCGGGCCCTGGCTCTGATTGCTGTTGGTCAGCAGGAGGACCACCGTGTACTTCGCTTCCTCAGGACTGAGCGCCTGCAGGATCTCGTAGAGCGCGCGCTCGGTATCGTGCCCACCCCGACTGCCTTTCTGCGTTGTATAGGGCACCGCATCAACGAATTGCTTGCGTGTGGCGGGATCCTCCGTCAGTGCGATGGGCGCGCCCCGGTCCCAGACGCGCATCTCCCACGCCACAGGAGTCACCTGGTCCCCTGCGGCCAGCGTGTTGTTCAGCAGGGAAAAGGCTACCCGGCGCATGGCGATGGCGTGCACCGGGTCCTGCCCGTAGTGCCCGGTAGAGAACCCGATGATGAAGCGATAGCGTTCGCTCTCGAAATCGCCCCCGCTCTTCACGATCTCGCTTCGCAACCAGTCGTTGATCTCCTTGCGGGGCACCGTGATCCCGCGCCCGGAGTTGTGTTGCCCCGGCTCCTGTGCGCTCCCGGTCTGTGCTCCCAGAAACAAGAGTATGCACAGTGAAATCCACCAACCGTGTCGTCTCATGCACCTGTCTCCATCCCGGGCAGGGTTCTCACAGGTTCTCTTTTCATCCAGACAGTCTCGCGACGAGGCGGATCAGTCCGCCCCGGTGAACGATTACCGGCAGATCTCCGATCGGTAACAGACCCAGCAGTTCACGGTTCGGTTCCCACCAGCAGAGATCCTCGACACCGGAGGCCAGTTGCAGCACACGCAGACTGCTCATAGCTCCATCGTGCGTCAGCAACAGCAGGCAGGGCTCGCTTCCCGACGCAGAGGCCAGCACGCCACCCACCCAGCGCCCGCAGACGCGCGTGGACTCATGTACCCGCTCCCCTGTCACCGGGTCGATCATAACCGGCCGCTCACCGACCACCACCAGATAGTCCGACGTTGCAAACACCTCGCGCAGCGGCCCGTTGCCTGCCGGTACCTCCAGCGGCATACGATCGTCCGTCAGCATTCCCAGCCCTGCCTGTAAGTGTCCCCGTACCTCCCGCGTGACGCCGATGCGATCTCCCTGCACCCAGATGCGGGGGAGACTGTCGCTGCTCGCAAAGAGCCTTCTCACCTGCCCGGACAGGCAATCCAGACGCCACACACTCCCATCCTCCGCGGGCCAGAACGCTGTGTCATCCTGCAGCACCACCTGCCCTCCCCGCGCGATCGCAGCCTCTGGCGGTGTCTCAATCGCCACCGGGGAGAACCGATCGGACGTTGCTTCGACAGAGACCAGGTACAGGCACTTGCTTCCCTCTTCGCGCACCCACCCGATCCACCAGAACGGGTTGGCTACCTGTGCCAGAGGCATCCCGCGCACCGGACATGCAACTTCACGCCGGCCGTGCAACCCGGTCAGCACGTACCCGTTCTCTGTCGCTAGCATCACCACGCTTCCAACCACGGCCGCCCGGTCTGCAAACGGTATACCCGATGCAGGCCGTACGGAGCTTCCCAGTGGCGCGCGCCAGATCACACCGTCGCCCGGCATCCCGCCCTGCTCGGAGCAGAAGACCGTCGGATCGAGCTCCAGCAGAACGCTTCCCACCCAGACGTACCAGCGGCCATGCGCGACAAATGCCGCGTAGAGTGTGTCCGGACTACTCCAGGAGATCGCCCCGCAGGGACCTGCCCGGGTAGCCAGCCAGCGGGTCGGCCACTTCCAGTTCACATGCACACCACCTCCTGCGGCATCCCGTCCGGTGTACAGGGGCCTGGAGGGTACTACCCGGCCTCCGCAGTCAGGATCCGGACACAGGCGATCTCCGGGTAACAACCACCGGCCGCACTGCTCACACGCGTAGAGCAGCACATGCCGGTTCTCGCACCACGGGAGGCTGTCTGTATCCAGCGTCGCCAGCCAGCGACACTCCTGACCGCAGGCAGGGCAGGGTTGTCGCACTTCCCGTCCACAGGCCACACAGTAGTTGGCCCCTTCGCGCAACGGTTCCCCGCAGATGCATCTGTCCGGCTCTGCCATCTACTGCACGTCCTCTTTCCGATACACCACAACCAGCGCAGGAAACAGGAGCTCCTGCCCGTACCTCAGGCCTGCGCGCTCCAGACGGGCCACGCGGTCGTGCTCCTGAGCGTGTGCGGTGCGCCTGTGCTCCACAACCTGCATGGTACTTGCGTCGAATGGAGCCCCGACGGCCGGATCGATCACTTCAAAGCCACAGGCGCGTAACCAGTCGTACACCTTATTGCGCAGCTCCAGCAACATTGCTATCAGCTGCCCGAAATTCTCACTTGCCCCCCCCGCACGGGATGTGTGCAGCAGGCGTAGCAACGATTCCAGCTCTGCTGCTGCGCGCCCGGGCTCCCCTTCGCTGATGGCCCGTGTTATCGCGTCCACCGTCACAGGCAGGGCTGCTGCCAGCCTGCGGATGTCGGGATGTTGCGCGCTTTCGCTGCGCTGCAGGAACCGGCTCAACCACCCGGGGGAGGGCACCGGGCGTCTGACCGGTGCCGGCGGCGCAGCGCAGGGCGGCTCTGTCACGCCTTTTGCTGTGCCCCAGGCCGTTTTTGGGTACAAAGGTGCCGGTGGCGCAACGCGGGGCGGCTCTGTCACGTCCTGCGTTCGGGCCGCTCCCGCATCCCGGGCTGCCGTTTGCGCCGCGGGAGGTGTCGGGACATTGCCGGTGTAGGCAGGCATGGGCGTGTCAGGAGCAAAAGCGCGATCCGTCGCAACTCTGGACGCAGGTGACGCGCGGCTCACCTGTGCGGGCAGGAGTAACGTACCGCGTTGCCGTATGCCCCGGCGATGTACCGCCGCTATCGTTCCCGGGGGTACAGATGCCTCCTGTTCTGCAAGGACCTCATGCTCCTTCGTGACAGGCGCCCCGATCACAGGCAGGATCCATTCCAGACCCAGCGCCGCACACATCGCCTGAAAGCTCTGCCGCGCCTCCGCGAGCGTTTGCTGGATCAGATGTTCCACCGGCTCCTGTGGCGCCGGGTGGTCCTGCAGCAGACGCTCCACACCGTCAGCAAAAGGCGCCGGATATTGCCGGATCCATGCCTCCAGTTGCTCGGGCTTCCCATGATACTCGCTCAGGACGCAGGCTTCCTCGATCGCTGGCAGATACGGATGTCCTGCCGGCACCAGCGCTTTCAGGAACTGCAGGCGTGCGACCAGAGGCGCATTGTTCCAGACCAGCGATAACGGGGTAGCGTCTGCTGGCTCATGCGGTTTATCCGGCTGCACCGCGGCAACCGGGCGCGGCACGTTCTCCCGCCCCTCCAGAGCAGCAACCCGCTCCTCCAGCGCTACCAACCAGTCCACAATGTCCCGTTCTCGATAGGCTTTCACTGCTTCTGATCCGCCTGTTCTGCCAGGATGAACCGCCAGAGCTCCCATTCCCTGTCGTAGGCCAGCAATGCTGCCGTTGCGCCCTGCTCACGACTGACCTGCAACCGTAACGTTACTTCCTGAAAGCTGTCCACGGGATTGCGGTAGAAACCGCGCGCCACGCAGACGGGTTCCGGTAACCCCCCTCCAGAGGCAAACAGACGCGCATCCAACTCCTGATGCCCTTCCAGTGTGAGGGTAATAAACCGGGGGTGCGCCAGAGAGGCAGGCAACAGGAGCTCCCCTGTCTGCAACAGCGTCTCTTCCCGGTCGGCGCTTCGGAACGTCAGGGTCAATGGGGAAGGTGTAAAGAGTTGCTCGTCGTACCAGACTGCGCCCTCCACCACGGCGTTCAGACGCTCCGCGATGCGCTCCGGGCTCTGTGCCTCCGCATCGGTGTCCCCCCTCGCATTGGGAAACGCCTGACCGAAGCGCTCGCGCACGAAGGCGTCGATGCACGTGCCACCCACGTAGAAGACGCGCTTCACCTCTTCCGGGCGTGCCACCGCGGCGTCCGGATCCTTGCTCAGGCGTTCTTCCATATCGTTCATGATCTGCTGGCCCAGCTGTATGACTGCGGGCCCGAGAATATGGCGGAACAGGTTCTCATCCACCAGCGAGTGTTCCAGATACACGCCCTGCAGATGGGATTGATTGGGGAACGGCACGCTCTCTCCTGTCGGAGGCTTCACTCCCATGGGCCAGTTCAGGTACTGCCGGCTGGCGTGCGCGAACCGCTCCTTCATCCGCCGGCAGACTGCGAGCCGCTGTCGGTTCAGCGCGGGCGTTCTGTTCAAACGCGTCACCTGTGCACCGGAAGCGGGGTCTACGTTTTCCGGCACCGGCCGCCCTTCCGTCTCCAGTAGCCTGGGTGCGCTTGCCATCAACTGGTAGGCAAGCACGCAGTCCAGCACGTTGCCTCCAACTTCCACGCGATCGCCGATCTGGAACCATTGCAGCGCAATACGCGCCGGGTTCCCCTCGTCCAG
>JANWZQ010000138.1 GCA_025054835.1 Chthonomonadaceae bacterium | reverse complement strand
CAGTGAAGCGGAACTGGTCGCGGCCCGAAGGCGCCTGGTGTTCGAGGAATTCTTCCGTATGCAGGTGCTTCTGGCAGTGCGTCGGCATCGCAATACCCGTCTCATGCAGGGTATTCCACTCCGGGTGGATCTGGATCGTTTGCGCTCGAGCCTGAAACAGATTGTTCCGTTCGAATTGACCGGGGCGCAGCAGCGAGCGATCGCGGACATTGCCCGTGATGTCGCCAGTGGCCTTCCGATGAACCGTCTGGTTCTGGGCGACGTGGGCAGCGGCAAGACAATGGTTGCCCTGGCGGCGATGTTGATGGCAGTGGAGAATGGCTATCAGGCCGCGCTGATGGCACCGACTGAAATTCTCGCCCAGCAACACGCCATTGTCCTGCGCCGTCTGCTGGAGCCTCTGGGGATTGCAGTGGAACTGGCAACAGGCAGCCAGACGGGGCGGGCACGACGCGAGGTGCGCGAGCGGTTAATAGGCGGGCAATCACGGGTTGTGGTCGGCACGCATGCGCTGATACAGGAGGGCGTGGAATTCGCCCGCCTCGGTCTGGTGGTGATCGATGAGCAACACCGTTTTGGCGTGCTGCAACGTCAGGCGCTGGCCCTGAAAGGGCACCGACCCCATGTGCTGGTGATGACCGCCACGCCGATACCGCGCACGCTGACGCTGACGCTGTACGGGGACCTGGATGTTTCTGTGCTGGACGAGCTGCCACCGGGGCGCAAACCCGTTGTGACACACTGGAAACCCTCGTCCAAACGGGCGCAGGTATACGCAGCCGCGCAGCGCCTGCTGGACGAAGGGCGACAGGTCTACATCGTGTGTCCGCTGGTGGAGGAGAGCGAGAAGCTGCAGGCGCAGAGTGCAACGCGACTGTGCGAGCATATTGCCAACGCTGTGTTCCCACAGTATCGGGTTGGCCTGTTGCACGGGCAGATGCGCCCGGATGAGAAAGACGCCGTGATGGCTCGCTTCAAAGCCCATGAGATCGATGTACTGGTATCGACAACTGTGATCGAGGTGGGGATCGACGTGCCGAACGCCTCGGTGATGGTAATTGAAGACGCAGACCGTTTCGGTCTGGCGCAGTTGCACCAGTTGCGCGGGCGTGTGGGGCGTGGAGAGCATGCCTCTTACTGCATCCTGATCGCCGATCCGAAGACCGAAGAGGGGCAGGCCCGGATGGAGATCATGACGCAGACGCGCGATGGATTCCGGATCGCGGAAGAGGACCTGCGTCTGCGAGGACCGGGTGAGTTCTACGGCACGCGGCAGAGCGGCATGCCGGAGCTGCAGATTGCGGACATGGTCCGCGACATCGATATCCTCGCAGAAACCCGGGAGACGGCGTTCAGTCTGGTAGATGCCGATCCGGAGCTGACCCGGCCGGAGCATCGAGGACTGCGGGGGGCATTACAGCGGACCGAACTGGGGAGCGAATTGATCGGCGTGGGGTGAGCCATGACACGGGCGCTGGTACCGGGGAGCTTCGACCCGGTCACCAACGGGCATCTGGACATCATCGGGCGCGCAGCGACCCTGTTCGAGGACGTGATCGTCGCTGTGGCGCATAACGCCAGCAAAACGCCTCTGTTCACGATTGAAGAGCGCGTGGAAATGCTGGTCGAGGTGTGCAGCCCGTGGCCAAACGTGTCCATCGGTACCTTCGATGGCCTGCTGGTCCATTTCGCCCTGGAAAAGGGCGTGACCGTGATTGTTAGAGGCCTGCGCGCGGTATCAGACTTCGAGTATGAGCTTCAGATGGCGTTAATGAACCGTCGTCTCAGTGATAAAGTGGAAACCGTTTTTCTGATGACGGGGGCCGAGCACTCTTATCTGAGCTCGAGCATCGTCAAAGAGATCGCCCGCCTCGGCGGGTCGGTGGAAGGGTTGGTGCCGAACTGTGTTGAACAACGCTTACAACAAAAGGTCACAGACGCCCGGGACAGGCGTTGACGGCAACGCGCCTGCTGTGGAGGAAAGGGAGACTTCGGGGACCAGGAACGGTGAGGCTGCGCGCTTCGTACCCCCCACACACGGGGGGGTGGATATCTTCCGGTTGTTGACGGAACTGGAGGATATGGTGGAGAACTGCCGTCGGATCGGGCCTCTGCGCCTGTTTCCGGAAGATCAGTTCCACATGACCCTGATGAAGATCCGTGCCAACCTGCCCGAAGAAATGAAGCGTGCGTCGAAACTGGCACGCGAGTCAGAGCGCCTCGTGGAGGCGTCTCGTGAGCAGGCAGGCACCATTGTGGAAGACGCGCGCAAAGCAGCGCTGCAGGAGTTCGAGAACATCAAGGCGCAGGCTGCACACCTGCGCGAGGAGGCGCACAGGGAAGCCCAGCAAATTCGAGAGCAGGCTCACCAGGAGGCCCGACAGATCGTTGAGGCTGCACGACGTGAGGCACAGCTCCAGCAAGAAGAGGCTGCCCGGGCCAGCGAGCAGATGCTGGCGGAGGCGCGTGCGCGTGCAGAACAGATGGTTACCGACAGCGCAATCGTCCAGCAGGCACAGGCCATCGCGCAGGACATCCAGATGCGTGCGGAAGAAGAAGCGCGTGCCATTCTGCGTGGCGCAGATGAGTACGCGCACGACGTACTGGTCAATCTGGAAGGTGTGCTGGGGAAAGCGATCCACCAGGTGCAGTGCGGGCGGGAGCTTCTGGAACGAGAGCGTTGATCTCTCGCAACATCAGGTGCGCTGTCCTTCCTGCAAGGGGGCTGAAATGCGTCTGGATATAACGGAAATCTTACTGGAAGTTGGCGCGAGTGTGCCCTACGATGTGCAGGAACCGCCTCTGGTGGACGAGGACATCGAATGCACGCAGCCCATCGCCGGGCGTATCACATTCACGAACACCGGGGGGACGTTGCTGATCAACGGCAATGTGGCCACGCGTGTTGTGCTGCAGTGCAGTCGTTGCGCCGAATACTTCGAGCGCCCGGTAGCACTGGCGATCGAAGAACAGTTCGAACTGCGTCGATCGGGCGGGCCACGAACACCCTGTCAGGTAGAGGTGATCGAGGAAGACGAGAGCCCTGCAGCAGCTCTGCTGTTTGAGGGCCCCGTATTCGATCTGACCGAACTGTTGCGTCAGTATCTGTTGCTGGACCAGCCAACCCGGCCTCTGCCTCCGCAGGACTGTGATGGGCGGTGCGCACACTGTCATCTGCGGCCAGAGGAGGTCCTGCGTTGCGTACTGGATCCAGGGCGGGAGGACGAGGCGCCGATCAACCCGGCGCTCGCCAAACTCGGAGAGTTGCTTCAACGCGAAAAGCCCCGGAGCGCCTGAGCCGTTTTGTTGGCGCTCTGTCACGTCTGTAGAAAGGTAATCAGGATATCATGGCTCTGCCAAAACGTCGTCACTCCAACCAGCGGACGCGCAAGCGCCGTACGCACTACAAGCTGAAACATCATCCTGCCATCGTGCCCAGCTTCGAGCAGCCGGGTGCAGTGACACTACTCCATCACGTGGATGAGAGCACCGGGCGATACCGGGGGCGTCAGGTCTTTGCTGTGCCGGACGAGAGCGGTTCAGAACAGAGCTAGCGTCGCGTGTCGTGAGGCCTGAGCGGGGAGCGATGCGAATTGCGGTAGACGCTATGGGGGGGGATCTGGGCCCCCGGGTAGTGGTGCAGGGCGTGCTGGAGGCAGCGCGTCACTCCAGAGCTTCCTACTTGCTGGTGGGAGACCCCTCTGTGCTGGAGCCTGAGCTGCGCCGTGCGGACGGGGCCAGAGTACAGGTCGTTCCAGCCTCTCAGGTCATTGAAATGGGCGAGTCGCCTACTGTCGCCTACCGACAGAAACCGGATGCTTCCATTGTGGTGGCCGCGCGACTGGTCAAGCAGGAGCAGGCCGATGCGCTGGTCTCTATCGGGAATACCGGTGCGGCAATGGCAGTCTCTCTGCTGACACTGGGGCGGATCCCGGGTATTGACCGGCCCGCCATCGCAACCCCTCTTCCCAGCCTGAAAGGCACGGTTGTTTTGCTGGACGCAGGCGCGACCCCGGACTGTGACCCGAACAACCTGTTCGAATTTGCCATTATGGGGGCAGTGTACGCACAGCATGTGCTCGGTGTAGCGCGCCCCCGGGTGGGACTGCTTTCCAACGGGGAGGAGTCCAGCAAGGGTAACGATCTGGTGAAGCGCACACACGCGCTTTTCCGGCAGATGAATGGCGAGACCGACTTTGCCTTTGTCGGAAACGTGGAGGGAGGAGATATCTATCAGGGATGCGTCGACGTTGCGGTATGTGATGGCTTCGTTGGCAACGTCTTCCTGAAGACCAGCGAGGGCGTGGCGGAGATGATCCTGAGCCTGATGAAACAGGAGCTGGACAGGGCGCTGTTCCTCAAACCGTTTCTCCTGCCTCTGCGACCTTCTCTACGCCGCTTGAAGCGCCGCATTGACTATGCAGAGCGCGGGGGAGCGCCTCTGCTGGGCGTGAACGGCGTGTGTATCATCGGCCACGGGCGTTCCAATGCATATGCGGTTAAAAATGCCTGTCACGCCGCGGAACGTGCCCTGCAAAACAATGTAGTAGACACCATCCGGACGCGGATCCATGAGGCGCTAACTCCACCCCCACCCGTTTGAAAGGAGCAGTACAGTGCAGGTGCGCGCGGCGCATGAAGGACGTGAACTCGAATGAACCACAGGGAGTCCGGTAACCCACTCCCACCTCGTTTTCCCTGGAATGCCGGCATTGTGGGGCTCGGTTTTTGCGTGCCGGAACGCGTGGTGACCAACGACGCAATCGCCCGGATGGTGGAAACCAGCGACGAGTGGATTCGTACGCGCACCGGGATCCGGGAGCGCCGGGTCGCAGATCCCGGCACGGCTACCTCTGATCTGGCGATTGAAGCCGCACGCCGTGCTCTGCAAAATGCTGGAATGGATGCGTGGGAACTGGATCTGGTGCTGGTAGCGACAACCTCCGGGGACTACATCTGGCCCGCAACGGCCTGTGTAGTGCAGCATGCGCTGGGTGCGCAGCGAGCCGCCGCATTCGACCTGGCTGCAGCCTGTTCCGGGTTCTGCTACGCTCTGGAGACTGCGGCCAGTTTCATCCAGCGGGGTGCCATGCAGCGTGTTCTGGTGATCGGGGCGGATATGCTGGCACGTCAGGTCAACTGGCAGGACCGTGCTACCTGCATCCTGTTCGGAGACGGAGCTGGCGCAGCGGTCCTCACGCCCTGCGCGCCAGAGGAAGGGATCTTAACCTCGGTGCTGGGGGCGGATGGTGCTGGATTGGAGTCCGTGTGGATCCCGGCAGGGGGGACGCGCACGCCGGTCACGCCGGAAGTCCTGGAGCAGCGATCGAACTGTATCGCCATGCGCGGGCAGGAAGTGTACCGGTTTGCCGTACAGATCGTGCCGGAAGCGGTGCGTGCTGCTCTGGAGCGTGTCTGTCTGCGCCCGTCTGACGTGGACCTGCTGGTGATGCATCAGGCGAACCTGCGTATCCTGGAGACAGTTGCCGAGCGTCTGGAGATCCCGATGGAGCGGGTGATGGTGAATGTGGATCGTTACGGCAACACCTCCGCAGCTTCGGTGCCGATAGCCCTGACAGAGGCCATGCAGCAGGGGCGCGTGCGTCGCGGAGATCTGGTTGTGACCGTGGGGTTCGGTGCGGGGCTCACATGGGCAGTCAATGTCATTCGCTGGAACCGGGATTAGAGCAATGGGGAAGGTTGCATTTCTGTTTCCGGGGCAGGGTTCGCAGCGAGTCGGCATGGGAAAAGCCTTCTATGAGGCCTTTCCGCTGGCGCGAGAACGTTTCGCGCAGGCTAGCGAAATACTGGGCTTCGATCTGTCGGCACTCTGCTTTTATGGGCCTGAGGACGTGCTGATCCAGACCGAGAACGCGCAACCGGCGTTATACGTGACCAGTGTCGTTGCGCACGATTGTTTTCAGTCGGTGCATCCTCTGCGGCCGGACGCGGCGGCCGGGCACAGTGTGGGTGAGTACGCGGCTCTAGCAACGACAGGAGTGATCACTTTCGAGGACGGTCTGCGTCTGGTGCGCAAGCGGGGCGAGTTGATGCGGGATGCCGCTGCGCGCACCTCTGGAACGATGGCCGCCATCCTCGGGCTCGATGCAGAAACGGCTCGCCATGCCTGTGAGGTGGCGCGCAGATCCGGAGCCGGCCTGGTCACTGTAGCCAACTACAACGGTGGGGGACAGGTCGTCATTTCCGGGGAAGTCGCTGCCGTGGAAAAGGCCGGAGCAGTCGCTCTGGAACTGGGAGCAAAGCGTGTGGTGCCCCTGCAGGTCTCCGGAGCATTTCACTCTCCCTTGATGGTGACAGCCGGGGATGCGTTATTTCACTATCTGGTGCGCACGACCTTCCGGAAGCCACAGGTACCCATCGTATCGAACATCTCGGCGCGCTACGTGGAGATGCCGGACGATCTAACCGGTGGGTTGACCCGGCAGGTGAGTGGCAGTGTGCGCTGGGAAGAGTCCATGCAACTGTTGCTGGCTGACGGAATTGATACGTTTCTGGAGTTCGGGAGTGGTAGCACGTTGACCAACTTGATGAAGCGGATGGATCGCTCTGTGCGCGCAGTGAGCGTGCAGGATCCCGAGAGCCTGCAGGAGGCATGTGCCATATTGCGAGAGAACGAGGGCGAACAGGATTGAAGCTACAGGGCAGAGCCGCCATCGTGACGGGTGGGGGCAGAGGGATCGGGCGCGCCATTGCACTGGCTCTGGCCAGAGAGGGCGCGAAAGTTGCTGTGAACTATCACCGGAACGCGGATGCCGCAGAGCAGGTGGTGGCGTGCATCACTGACACAGGACAGGAGGCCTTTGCAGTTCAGGCAGATGTGAGCGACGCGGCGCAGGTCGAGGCAATGGTGCAGGCGGCCAGAGAGCGGTTCGGGACGATCGATATTCTGGTGAACAACGCCGGAGTCACCCGGGATGTCCTCTTGATGCGCATGAAAGAGGAAGACTGGGACGTCGTTCTGAACACCAATCTGAAAAGTGCGTTTCTCTGCGCGCGCGCTGTCACCCCCCTGATGATCCGTCAGCGTGGGGGAGTCATCGTCAACGTCGGATCGGTCATCGGGCGTGTTGGCGCTGCGGGGCAGGCAAACTACAGCGCGTCCAAAGCCGGTCTGGTGGGACTGACCAAGTCGCTTGCCAGGGAACTGGGTTCTCGCAACGTGCGCGTCAACGCGGTCGCGCCGGGGTTCATCGAAACCGACATGACCGAGGCGCTGAAACCGGAGTATCGCGAGAGCATCCTGAAACAGATACCGCTGGGGCGCTTTGGCACCCCGGAGGATGTGGCACGCGTGGTCGTCTTTCTCTGTTCGGAAGATGCCGCGTATATTCAGGGCGACGTCATCACCATTGACGGTGGCCTGTTCACGTAACCCAATCATATGAGGAGACAAGAGGGATGAGCAACACGTTTGAGCGCGTGAAAAAGGTTCTGGTGGACAAGCTGGATATCAGTGAGGACCAGGTGACCCTGACGGCAGACATACAGGATGATCTCGGCGCCGACTCGCTGGACGTGGTGGAGATCATGATGGACCTGGAGGCAGAGTTCGGGATCGACATACCGGATGAGGATGCCGAGAAGCTACCTACGGTCCAGCAGGTTGTCGAATATATCGATTCACGTATCCGCGACTGACGGAGTGTTGTAGCACCGCGGGAACGTGGTATCTGGCTTGCGACCTGCATCGTTGTTGGGCGAGGTAAAGGGGAGATGAGCGGAGAGAGAGCGAGCGTTCCGGGGAAACGGCGTGTGGTGATCACAGGCGTCGGCGCCGTAACCCCGATGGGGCTGGATGTGGAAACCTTCTGGAAAGGGTGCCTTTCCGGTTGTTCCGGCGTTGCGCCCATCACCGGGTTCGACGTACGGTTGTACCCAACACGCATCGCTGCACAGATCCGGGAATGGGACCCATCGCCTTTCATGGACCGGAGGGATGCCCGCCGGATGGATCGCTTCGTGCAGTTCGCTGTTGCGGCCTCCCGGATGGCTGTAGAGGATGCGCACCTGGTGATCGACGATGCCAACCGGGACCGTGTAGGAGTATTCATCGGTTCCGGCATCGGGGGACTGGCCACGATCGAGGAGCAACATCAGGTGCTGTTGCAACAGGGCGTGTCGCGGATCAGCCCGTTCCTGATACCGGGGATCATCTGCGACATGGGGGCCGGCATGACCTCTATTGTGCTGGGTGCACGAGGGCCGAACTCCTGCATCACGACTGCCTGTGCGACCGGAACGAACAACATTGGCGAGGCCTATGAGGTGATCCGTCGGGGCGATGCCGACGTGATGATTGCTGGTGGAGCAGAGGCCTGTATCACGCCCCTCGGTATGGCCGGCTTCTGTGCTGCGCGTACCATGACGACCCGCAACGCGGATCCCGAGCGCGCGAGCCGCCCCTTTGATCGAGACCGTGATGGGTTCGTCATGGGGGAGGGGGCCGGCGCTCTGGTACTGGAGAGCCTGGAATCCGCACAGGAGCGAGGTGCCCGTATCTACGCCGAGGTGGTCGGCTACGGCGCTTCCGGAGATGCATACCACATCACAGCACCTGCAGAGCGCGGTGAAGGTGCCGCGCGCGCCATGCGTGCCGCGTTGTGTGCCGCTGCTCTTGCGCCCGAGCAAGTTAGCTACATCAATGCGCACGGGACTTCGACAGAGCTCAACGACAAGAACGAGACCTGCGCAATCAAAAGCGTGCTGGGGGATCATGCCTACCGGGTAGCGATCAGCTCGACCAAGTCGATGATCGGACACCTAATCGGTGCGGCCGGGGCTGTAGAAGCCATTGTGTGCGCACTGGCAATCCGGGATCAGATTGTCCCTCCCACAATTAATCTGGAAAACCCGGACCCGGAGTGTGATCTGGACTACGTACCCAATGAGGCGCGCCGTATGGAAGTAGAGGTGGCCATGTCGAACTCGTTCGGGTTCGGAGGGCACAACGCAACCATCATCCTGAAGCGGTTTGTTGCCTGATAGCCGTTCCGTTATGAAGTCACGACTGCTGATCACTGCCGGGTTGCTGACCTGTGTTCTCCACGGGACGTACGCGCAGGTAGTTCTACCCCGGGTTACGTCTGTTTCACCGACCGGTGGGCAGAAGGGATCCACAGTAGAGCTGACGCTCACCGGGGTTCACGTCGGGCAGGCTACGGGAATATTGTTCGATGGTGGGGGAATCGAGGTAGAGAGCCTGACCGGTGAAAAGCCACCGGAGAACATGCGAAACCCGACTGGCAAGCTAGTTGCAAAAGTGCGGATTGCTCCGGACGCGATGCCGGGCATTCGCACTTTTCGTGTTCTCACGCCGTGGGGTGTTTCTAACCTCGGATTTTTTGTGGTGGACCCATGGCCTCAGAAAGCAGAGAAGGAGCCGAACAACACTCCTGCAACTGCGGAAGAAGTCTCCACGCCAGTGACAGTCCAGGGAAAGCTTGACCCCGGGGAGGATGTGGATTGCTTTCGTGTCCGCGCAAAAGCTGGACAGACGCTGGTGTGCCAGGTTGTCGCGGCACGCACTGGTTCCCCTCTGGAGTCTGTGCTGACCGTGATGGACGCCAGAGGACGCGAGGTGGCGATTGAACAGGACTTCGCGGCGCCCGACTCGTTGCTCGCACATAACGTGGCTCAGGACGGCGACTACATCGTCCGCCTGCGTGACCTGAGTTATCGTGGAGGAGGTGAGTACCATTACCGGCTCACCATTGGCGCAATCCCGCTTGTGACCACTGTTTTTCCTGTCGGAGGGCGGGTCGGTACTACAGTGGATCTCATACTGGATGGGTACAATCTGGGGCCAGCGCGCACAGCACAGGTGACTCTGCCGTCCGAGGCCACAGCAGAGCCATTCGAAGTCACTCTGCCTCTGCCAGAGGGATCCGCGCATACGTTCTGGATGATGGCCGGGGATGTGCCAGAGATCACAGAGGCAGAACCCAACGATCGAATTACCGCCGCACAGGCGATTGCGCTGCCAGCGGTTATCAACGGCAGGATCTACTCTGAGAAAGCGGGCACTGCGGACCGGCAGGATCACTACCGTTTCGCCCTGAGCGCCGGGCAGAAATGGGTGTTTGAGGTAGCGGCACGACGTCTCGGCTCGCGGATGGACGCACAGATCAGTGTGCTGGACGCTGCTGGCAAGGAGCTGGTCTCCAACGATGATGCCGCCGGCAGGGATCCGCGTCTGGAGTTCACCCCGGCTCAGACCGGGGAATATCTGTTGCGCGTGACCGACCTGAGCGGGCGACAGGGTAAAGAGTGTTTCTACCGGTTGTCGGCACTGCCTGCAGAGCCCGATTTTGGCCTGTCCTTCGCCCCGGATCGCCCGGTAGTGTTTTCCGGGGGGCGTGTACCCCTTGCAATTTCTCTGGAGCGGCGCCATGACTTCGATGGCGACGTCTTGCTGCAGATTGCAGGTCTGCCTCCCGGTGTAACGGTGCTGGGAAAGCCCGTGATACCAAAAGGACGTAACGAGATCTGGCTGGTGCTGGCTGCTCCAGATGATGGCATTGTGCAGGCCGGGGCGTTCGCAATCTCTGGAGAAAGCATAGCACAGGGGCGAGCATTGCGACGGCAAGGCAGGCCCATGATCGAGGCCTATGTGAAAGAGGGGGACAACGTGGTGCGCCGACTTCAACCCTCTCGCTTTGCAACTGTTGCAACTGCCGGTGCGCCAGATATTCTGCTGGAGGCATCGCCGGCCCGGATTGCGCTCACTGCCGGTCAGAGCATTGACGTCGCGGTCACCGTGACGCGCCGCGCCGGTTTCGATGGCAGGGTGCTTCTGGACGTGCGGGGATTGCCACCCGGGGTAACTGCGGCAGCAGCAGAGATCCCGGAGAAGCAGAGCAGTGCGAAGATCACGCTAAAAGCAGATGCGAACGTCGCAGCAGGAGAATTCGAGTTCCTGATTGTGGGGCGTGTGAGCCCGGGCGACCTGGACTACGTATCCCATGCCTCTCAACCCCTAACGCTTTTGCTGTCGAAGTAAAGGCGCCCGTACACCCGGCGTGCTGGCGACCATTCTGCAGCCTCTGTTTTCAACCGCGCCCGTGTTCTTCCCAGTATTGCTGGCAGATTGGCAGGAAGTCACAGTCGGGGCAGATAGCGAGCGGTATCGGGAACACGGTAGAATAGTCGCGAGACAGGATCTCCTGCCCGAGTGCCAGAATGTCCTGTGCGAACGCTTCGCGTTCTTCTGCTGTCTGCGAAGCGGATGCCTGAACCCCGGAGCGCAGGCAGTAGATTGTGCCCAGAATGGCCCGGTCCGGGTAGAGCCGCGACAGGATTAACTGGTAGATGTTCATGGCAAGGTCTCCGGCAACCTGTTCCGGACTTGTTTCCAGACGACCGGACTTGTAATCGATAATTTCCAGGGTGCCATCGGGGTGCTCGTCGATGCGATCTACCCTTCCGAGGAGCTTGAAGGGCCCCATATCGCAGGTGATCGTTTTCTCCGTGGCGATCGTCCGTACCAGAGTTCCGTCGCGTTCCTGTTGCTGTTGATGATACGTGGTGAGGATCTGCTGCCCCAGCTCACGATGCTGCTGTTCCTGTGCTCTGGATACGTATCCGGCGGAAATCCATCGGTGCGCAAGCTCCCGGGTCATTTCTTCTACGGACTGCTTGCCGCCTCCGGCGTGAAACGACTGCAGTACCTGATGCAACGTATTGCCGAAGCTATGGTAGGAACGAGCCCGCAAAAAATAGCGACCGACCCGATCCACATAGATGAAACGGTACTTCAGCGCACATTCCAGATAGGTGGTGATCCGGGTAGGGCTGAGTACTGGCTTGCGGCCGTCGGTTGCGTGCATCTGAGGAATTGCGCTGGCGTCTTCTGGCATATCACTTTCTCAACTACCGCCGCTGGTAGACCTGAGGATTTCGCTGATACGTGCGGCGATGACTTTTCCCTGATAGGGTTTGCTCACAACGCCTGCAACATTGGCCGGAAACGCATGCTCTGCGAGAACGTCTCCGAAGCCTGTGGCAATAAGCACAGGGATGCCGGGCATTTCTTGCTGCAACGCCCGGGCCGTCTGTAGCCCGTCCATATCGGGCATACTGATGTCCAGCAGGATCAGATCTACTTGAGATCCTTCCCGGCGCACAATCTGCAGGGCCTCCACACCGTTGTGGGCTGTGAGGACCTGATATCCCTCCCGGGACATCATGTGCTGGAGCAATTCCGTCATCAGTGGCTCATCGTCTACCACGAGCAGTGTGGGCGGTTTCTCCTGAGGCATCTCGACCTCCTGTGGCAGATGTCTGACGGCTCTGTCAGTCTGGAAGGTGGTAGAAGTTCGGAGCAGTGAGTGTTGCTTCTGCTCTAGGAATGGAGACAATTATCAACACATACGAGGTCGGATCGCAGAATTCCTGCTGCCTTTATGCCACACATGGGAGCTGTTGATTTCGGCGCGAAACGGGACAGAAGCGTATGGACATACAGGAGTTCTCCAGGATGGTGCGCGACCTGGTCGGGGAGGCATACGTTCGTAGCGAGCCGGCCATGCTGTCCGGTCTGCCTGATGGATGGCCGGATGTGCTGGTTGCAACGCCGGGCAGTGAAGCGGAGGTCTGCGCGCTTGTGCGTTGTGTGGAGCGTGCGCGTGGAGCCATTCTGCCCCGCGGGGGAGGCACACAGATCCATACCGGGTATCCACCTCCCGTAGATCGCCTGCTGCTGGTGATGGATACCACACGACTGGATCGGGTCGAGGACTACCAGCCGGACGATATGACCATCACCTGTGGTGCTGGCATCACGCTGAGTGCGTTGCAGAGGACGATGCAGACACGGCATCAGTTCCTGCCTCTGGACGTGCCATTGCCGGAACGGGCTACCGTGGGCGGGATCGTTTCCACCAATGCGACCGGTTTCTGGCGAGCAGCTTACGGCGCGCCCCGTGATCTGCTGATCGGGGTACGTGCTGTTATGGCCGGCGGCGAGGTAGTGCGTGGGGGGGGACGCGTGGTCAAAAACGTGGCCGGCTACGATGTGTGCAAGTTGTTTACCGGTGCCTGGGGAACTCTGGGAATTGTAACGGAATTGACGTTCCGGATCCGCCCCCTGCCAGAGCAGCAGATGACGTGGCGCTTCGTTGCTCCCGATCTGGCAACGGCAGTGCGGACCGGTCTTCAGATCCACGCAGCAAATCTGGCCGTAACGTTTCTGGTAGCGACGAATGAACTGGAAGGCGTGCCTTCCTTGATCCTGGGGGTGCATGGAACATCCTCTCGCGCTGAGTGGCAATACGCGGAGTGCGCCCGGATTGCTGCAGAAGCAGGCGTGAAAACACCCGCGGAAGTCGTGCCAGAGGATCAGATTGCGATGTTGCGAGATCGACAGGCGCGTCTGAACTGCGCGCTGGGGTTGCGCGCTTCTTGCTTGCTAACCGACCTGTTGCCCACTATAGAACGGTTGGAGCAATGTGACAACCTGGCTCTGACGGCTCACTGCATGACGGGAACTCTATCCATTGGCACACAGAATGACGCGCAGGCTCCGACAACATTACTCAACATGCTTCCTGAAGGTACGAATGTGTTGTGGACGCGCCTGCCGTCTTCCGTCCTGAGCGCAGGAGACGTTGCCGTATGGGGCACGCCTCGTGGTGACTTTCATCTGCACCGGGCGCTCAAGAAAGCACTGGATCCCGAAGGGGTATTCAGTCCGGGGCGTTTTCTAGGACGCCTGTAGTGAAGTAGTGAGGCCCGTCAGAGACCTGTTGCGGAAGCACTGTGTCTCTGACGGGCGTGTGAAGTCTGACCCGGGGCTCCGGACTTCAGTAACTGCCGCAACCGCCGGAACCGCATCCTCCGGAGCCACATCCGCCGGCTTCTTCGCCATCCTCCGTTGAGAACGAGGACCCGCATCCACAGGAGCGTACCGCATTGGGGTTATCGATCTTAAAGCCGCCCCCCATGGCCACGTCTTCCACGTAGTCGATCGAGGAACCACGCAGGTAGTTAATGCTGATCGGGTCGACCACCACCTTCACGCCGAAGTTATCGAAGACGAGATCGTTCTCCTCGATGGTGTCATCGATGGCCATGCCGTAGCTCAAGCCAGAGCATCCACCGCCCTGCACGAAAACGCGAAGGGCCGCCCCCGCTTTGCCCTGCCGTTCCATCAATGTAGAGATTTCCTCTGCGGCGCGTGCGCTGAGAGCCACGCCGTTGTTTCCTACTTCCAGAGTCGCCATCCGGTTATGCTCCTGTTGCGTTAGTGTCTGTCCTGACATTCAGGAGAGCCGCTGGGCGGCCCACAGACTGGTTCTATACCCGGTCATCACGATGCTCTGGCACGCGGCGAGCGTATCAGAGCGTCAGGCAATGAACATGTCGTTGTTAGTTTAGCCACGCTAAATTATACGCGATCTGGCACTAAAATGCAAGTTGCCGCAGGATGTTCGGTCAGGTACGGCGCTGCGTGCATGGCGACGATCCTGTTAACTTTGCCGGTTTTATGCTCCGGCGATCGCTTTTTTTTACGACGTTCTGCCGATTCTACCGGGCAATGGCACGCTTCATGCACGCACGAAAGTGCGCCCCGGTTTGGCCCCGGCACATCGATCCTCCTCCTGATTGGATTGGCCCGGAGGTCAGGACTGTCCGGCGCGAGCCCCTCGCGCTTTCCGGGGAAGTTGGAGAAGGAGCAGTGGGCATTATGGCAACAGGCAGAGTGAAATGGTTCAATGATGCAAAAGGATATGGCTTCATTGAAGCCGAGGACGGGGTAGATGTATTCGTGCACTACTCCGCGATCCTGGTCAATGGCTTCAAGTCCTTGCGTGAAGGGCAGATCGTCAACTACGAGCCGATCGAAACCCCTAAAGGACGGCAGGCGCAGAACGTCGCGATCGCCTCTTGAGATCTTCTTCGTATCTCTTCTAAAAGTTCAGAACGGTTGACAGGGCGTGTCTCCGGCAGATAGAGGGCCGTGTACATCTCCCTTTCGGGATCCGGCCCCATATGCTATCGGCAGCAGACACGCCCCTGTTCGTTCAGAGACCACGCATGATAATGCTCTGGGTCTTTCCGTCGACCCGGGTGATGTCCGGGAACTCAAAGCGATTGCCCTCGATGTCAGTGACAATCAGGCGCGTTGGGGAGAGCTCCTGCAGGTTGTCTCGCAGATTGCGCACAACGATCTCCTTTTCCCCCCGATCGGTCTCCACACGCCAGTAGATGGTTCCGAACTCTTCGCGGACCGAGAGGACGCGTTCCACAACGGGAACGAAATAACGCCGTTCCAGTTCCTCTTCGACAATGCGGCGGGACTCGTGATCGAGTAGCTCCGGATCATAGATCATACCGACATCTTTTCCGGAGGCGTCCAGAAAGCCGATGTAATGACCGGGGTCCGAGAGGGGAAATGCACGTGCCACAGAGACACGTGTGTAAGAGCGTTCGTTTTCAAGCGTGAGGCGTGTGATACCGGCCACACGGAAGACTTTCACGCGTTTCGGATCCAGCATCCTGAGCTGGAACGCGTTGTCTTCCTGCAGTGGCGCAGGCGCACTCCGTGCATCAGGCTCTCCCCGGGACATTATCCCTCCTGAACAGATTATTGCTCGACGCGTAACCAGTTATACACGTGATTGACAACGGGCAACCGGGAAATAGTTTCCAGTGCGCGTGCGACGTTGTAGTTGGGTGCCTCATGCGTGATCCAGACAATCTCGGCTTGATCGCCATGCGTTGCCTTCTGCATGACCGACTCAATGGAGATGTCGAAGTCTCCCAGTACGCTGGCAATGGCTGCGAGCACCCGGGGCCTGTCCTGAACGTCCATGCGCAGGTAGTGCCGTGTGACCACTTCCTCGATAGGTTGCATCGCTTTCTGCTGGAAGCATGTGCAGGAGACACGGCCCGTAGATCCGTAACGGAGATTACGGGCCACATCGATGATGTCACCGACAACTGCGCTCCCTGTGGGGCCGCTTCCTGCGCCGCGCCCGTAGAACATCACGTCGCCAACAGATTCGCCTTTTACCAGTACGGCATTATACACATCGTTGGCGGCGGCAAGCGGGTGCTGAGCCGGGATCAGAGCCGGGTGTACACGCACCTGCACGCGGTCCTCACCAACCCGACGCCCGATGCCCAGCAGCTTGATCACGTAGCCGAGCTCCGCAGCGTACGCGATGTCCGCCCGGGTGATCTTCGTGATCCCCTCCACGTAAACATCGTGCACGTTGATCCGGCTTGTGAAGGCGATGGAGGAGAGAATGGCGATTTTATATTGCGCGTCGTATCCCTCGATGTCGCTGGTCGGGTCGGACTCAGCATACCCATGCGCCTGTGCTTCCCGGAGCACATCCTGAAAATCGGCCTGTTCACGGGTCATGCGGGTGAGGATGTAGTTCGTGGTCCCGTTGATAATGCCGAGCACCTCGTTGATCCGGTTGCCGGCCAGGGCGTTTTTCATCGGCTGGATGATCGGGATACCTCCGGCAACGCTGCCTTCGAACTGGAAATCGAGGCCCTGCCGGGCAGCCTCTTCCATGAGTGTCTGCCCTTCCTTGGCAATCATCTCTTTGTTGGCCGTGACAACCTGCTTGCCGTTACGCAGCGCACGCAGCACGAACTCCCGTGCTGGCTCCACGCCACCAATCAGTTCGCAGACGATATCGATCTCCGGATCATCGAGAACGTCATACGCATTGGTGGTGAGCAGTTGTGTGTCAATGCGGACGCACCGCTTCTTGGAAAGGTCGCGCACAGCGATCCGCTTGATGTGGATGGGCAGGCCAACCTTTCGTTCAATCTCTTCTCGATTTTGCTGCAGAAGCCGCACGGTACCGGAGCCGACAACTCCCAACCCGAGAATTCCGATGTCAATTCGATCCTTGCGCCATGTCGATTGCTTTGTGCCGTTCATAGCGTAACCTCGCGCTCGAGCGCGCTACTCGCGTTGCAGGATCATCAGAGGTGTGCCGGCCTGCACGAGTTGCCCATCCTGAGCCGGGATCGCGACAACGATCCCGGCGTGTTCCGCTGGAACTTCCGAGAAGACTTTCATGGCCTCAATCAGGCCGATGGTCTGACCAACAGCAACACGCTCTCCAACGTTGACAAAGGGAGGCCCTCCGGGCCGGTCCGATCGGTAGAAAACGCCGACCATTGGTGCTGTGAGCGCGATCTGATCTGCGGGAAGCGCGTCGGCGCTTGCGGCGCCATTCGAAGAAATGGAATGGGATCGCGAAGCGGCGTGGCGTCTGGGTGGCGTTGTGGGGGCAGGCCCGGCAGCAGGTACCTGCGGATGTGATGTCGGAGCCAGTGACACGGCCGGGCGTTCCCTCCTGGGGCCACGCAGGCGCAGGGATCGACCGTCTGCCTCAAAAATCAATTCATCCAGTTCGCGCTTCTCCAGTATCTCAATCACACGTGCGATCTCTTCCAGCTCAAAACCCAGTAGCGCCATCGGGGAAACCATCCTGTCTCAGAAGTTAACCCTCTCACACGTTTGGGCGCGCACGGCGGATTATTGGCGAAAGCAGCTTGTGGAAAGAGGGTTCGTAGCAAGGGTAAAAAGAGGGGGCAGCTATAGCGCCTGCCCCCTGTGTGGTTTCAGTATACTGCGCTTACGTTTTTCTGTCAAGGGCATCAGCCCGCTCAATAGAGCCCGTAGGAGCAGGATCCCGGCTATTCTCCCTCACGCCCCACTCTCAGGGACCTACCCCGGGCCGCTTCCATGCCCGGTGTCGGGTTCGGGTTTGCGCTGGTGGGCTCGGTGCTCACTTTCTCCTGTTTCGAACTGCATGCCCCGAGCAGGAACAGAAGCGAGAGCAGAGGCGCAAGCAAAAGGGCGCGCCTGAGTACTGTGCGGTTCATGCGATGCATCACTCCGGCCAGAACACGCCACCCAGCGCGCGGATATTCGCGTTGGTGAAGAGGGTTCCGCAGGGCTGGTTGGGCATGCCATAGCGACTCAGGTCGAGCACTGCGCTGGGATCCGCGCACCATTTGGCGCGATCGATCTCAAATGCAGGAACGGCATGTCGGGCCGTGCCGATGTTGAAACCGATCCACTTCATGTTCTTTGCGTGGCCATCCGCGAAGACAACGTTGACGCGGCTACCATGGCGCAGGGCCGAGTTGCGCTCCGCGCCCCGGTAGGAGTCCAGGATCCAGTCTACCCCCATGGTCGGTCGATACGTGTCATAGCTATCCGAGTAGACAAACACGTCCGCCGGAGCGACCAGAGCCGCAAGGGTCTTGCCCGCCTGATAGCTCTGGTTGAGAGGAGTGCGCATCTCGGCCTCAAGCAGTCCGCCTCCAGCGTAGATCAGAGGGCCCCAGTTGTATCCGTAGTTGAAACGGCGCCCGTTGGCACGGGGTACGCCAAGCACATCCGCAATCCCATCCGGCCAGCTCTGACCATCCGTGGGCGACGCGGAAGGGCACCGCCAGACATCGACGTTCTTGATGTAAGGATACACCAGCAGGTACTCCGCCGCACGAGGAACAGACCCCAGTGCTCCGTAGACCATCGGAAAGGCCTCGTCGTAGTCCTGTACATACATCATGACGCCCTTGCCCATCTGATTCAGATTGGACAGACAGGACGCCTGCCGCGCCTTTTCCCGGGCCTGCGCGAACACCGGGAAGAGGATCGCGGCCAGAATGGCGATGATCGCGATAACGACCAGCAGTTCGATGAGGGTGAAACCTTTACGTTGTGCGTGCATGTGCGTCCTCCAGAAGTGAAAGATAGAACGGTACTGTTGGAGATGGGACAGCCTTGACAGGGCTTTCTGCATACTGGCCTGCCATGGGCCACTGGCGGATGAGATTATACCCGTGTGAATGTTAAGAAAAGATGAAGAAAAGATCTGTAACTCTGGAATTTTTGGCAGTTTTAGCCGGGAAGTCCCCTGCCAGCAGAAACAGGATCAGGGAATACCACTGGTGCGCTTCAAACGAGCGAACTCTTCTGGACCGACTCTCCGGTCACGTCCGGCAGCATCCAGAACAAGGTAGTTGCCATCTGGCATGGAACGTGGGCTCCAGAAGAGCAACGTATCTGCCGGGTTTTTGACCTTGTCCAGCGGTTTTCCTGCCAGTCGGGCATTGGCGCGATAGGCTTCCTGCGTGAAGGGGCAGGACAGAGCCGCTGCATGCAGGCGATAGGGCTTGAGTTGCTGCTTTAGCTGTGCGGGCGCGTTCAGGGATGGCAGTTTACCCTGATTATCCGCAGCATACTGAACTACCGCGTAGTAGAGCGCTTTCAACTGGCGCCGGCTCAGGAACTGCTTCTGCAACAGAGTCCTCTGATCGTCAGAAAGGAGACTGCTTCGCACCGTCTGAGCGCTGGTGCAGGAGACGTGGAAGAGAACGGCGAGCAGGGCTACTGGAGCAGGCAGGACAAGCCACAGAGGATGCGCCGGGCGCGACGGCGGACAGGGACAGAGCAGAGATTTACGAGAGCTGCACATGTTCATAGTCGCTCCTTTGCGAGGAAGAACTATCGGGTCAGGGCCTATCGCGAGGTGACAGGGAACTGAATGCCTGTAGCTAACACGAAGAAGTGCAAATGCCGGTCACGGTCGTTATTCGTCGCAGTAAGGACCAGGATCCCGATCTGGCCGTCGTTGCGTGGATCACCGACGCGCACGTCCAGCACGCGACCTGATAGGGGCTCACTGCGCCACGCTTCCTCCAGATCTTCCGGTCGGGTGCGCCAGAATGAAAGGGTACGCCTGTCCGGACGCGGTGTATAGACCACCAGGCGGTCACCGACAGTAGCGTGTTCCGGGGCCTCCGCCTGCCTGGCCGGATTACCGGGTTGCAGACAGAGAACCCAGCGTCCATCCTTTCCCCAGTGGGATTGTACATAACGCTGACCGTTCCGGAAAATCAGCGGTGGTTCCTGCGTGCCAACGCCGAAACGCACATAGCCTGCACCGTCGCCGGGGGGCTCAAACGTGGAAGGAAATACCCCGGAGTCGTTCATCTCATACGCAGTAGCGTTATCACCCCGGCCAACGACAAGTCGAGCGGGGGGCTTGTCCAGAAATAGAGCCGCGTGAATGTCGGCAGGAGCGTCGAACAGTCTGCTGTAGAGCGTACCTGCAACAGCGAACACGCTTCTGGTTGTGACGATCTGGTGACCGCTGGATCTGCCCGTGCGCTTCTCTTTTGCGGGTTTCATATCGGGAAGAAAAGGACCTGCCAGCAACGTATCTACCGCACTGCCGAGGAACTCCGGCGATGCATACTCCATGTCGAACTGCAGTCCGTTCCACTTCAGGACGAGCAACTTGCGCTTGTAATCGTCCTTGTTTCTGCCGCCCACCAGCAGGATCAGACGGTTGTTCGGGTCGGTGCCAACCGGGGCAATTTCGATCAGTTTTGCAGGCTCATTCAGAGGAAGATCCCATGCACGGCGGAATTGCAGGGAGAAGAGGCCGCCCGTGCGGTTACTCTGGGATCCGGCAGGGGACAGGGAGAGGATCCAGGCCAGCAGGGCAGGAAAAGCGATACGGACCACGCGAGAGGTGCGGATCATGGTGATCCTCCTGCTGGATACAACTCGACAGGTAGTCTCTCAGTCGCCCCTGGACCGCCATGGTTGCGGAGTACGTCACCGGGTTCTGACCCGGTGCATAGGAGGGAACGATGTGTCTGCAAACCGGGCAGAAGATCATACAGGGACAATGGGTCGTATAGGACTCGAACCTATGGCCCGCTGATTAAGAGTCAGCTGCTCTACCAACTGAGCTAACGACCCGATACCTGCTATTGGATGAGTATACCCGTCCGTGAGGACAATGTCAAGGCGATGGGGCGCTCGTCCCGGAAGGAGGCAGGACGTGGTTGACAGGCTCGGGGCGATCGGCGTATAATACACAACGTCGTGCCGAAGTGGCGGAATGGCAGACGCGGTGGTCTCAAAAACCATTAGGGGCAACCCTGTGTGGGTTCGACTCCCACCTTCGGCATACGGGTGCACAGAGCCCGGACAGGAGCGTGATACGCAACCCTCCTGGCCTGTATTCAGGTTCGGGCAGCCCAGAGCAGTCCGCGCCGCATGATCTCCTTGACCTCCGGTTGCTCCAGCACGTTGACCGTGTGCCCCAGAGAGCAGTAGAAGACTTTGCCATTGCCATACATCTTCGTCCAGACAACGGGCATGTCTACCGGGCCATTGGCAGTGTGGGGCCCGCCTACCCCTGGCGCGGGAAAGCGCGTGACGGCCAGTACAGTGTTGGCCGGATCCACATGCATGTAGTACTGTTCAGAGCGCACGGTGAAGTCGGAAATCCCCCGTGTGATTGGATGGTTCGGATCCGTGATACGCACCGTGTACTCCACTCCATCGTTGCCCGGATGAGCAACCCACTGACCACCCGTCATGAACTGCCAGTCGGTGGCTTCACGGAATGCATCGCACATGCCCCCGTGACATCCACCAATGCCAACACCACTCTGTACCGCTTTCAAGACCGGATCCAGTTGCTCGTGGCTGATCCGCCCCATCGTCCATACGGGCACGATCAGATCCTGATCCAGTAGCTTATGCAGGTCCCGGAAAGTGTCCAGCGTACTGGAGACTTCGACTGTAAATCCGTCATCGCGCAGGAGACTTGCCAGAAACGCGCCAACCTGTTGCGGCTGGTGACCTTCCCAGCCTCCCCACACGATGAGAGCTCTCTGAGACATGGCACGACTCCTTGCCGAGTGAGAGTGTGTACGCGAAATTCTGAGATTGCTACCCCGTGGAACTGCCGGGTATGACCGGGATGGACGCTCTGGCGATCAACTTCCCGAGGAGACAGCAGACCGGATACAATCCGGGCAGTAGCCGTACCACTCCGTGCGGTGGCCTGTGATACGAAACCCTGTCACTGCAGAGATAGACTGCACCGGAACAGCTGGCGTGGACGCCGGAACGTCAACGATCCGCCCGCAGGCCAGGCAGACCACATGCGCGTGATGGTCCGTCGCAATGTCGTAGCGGCGCCTACGAGGACCGAAGTCCAGCACGCGGATCATGCCCTCCTGCTCCAGCAGGTCTAACGTGCGGTACACAGTACCCAGACTGATGTGCGGTAGCGTCTTACGGACCTCACGAAAGATCTGATCAGCCGTAGGGTGCTCATCTATCTGGTGCAGTGCGGCGAGAACGGCCGCGCGTTGGCGCGTGTTACGCATCGAGCGTTATCCAGAAGTCAGGCTTTCATGGGATCTCATGTCACAATAGTACGATACCTTACCCTAGCTTTGGAGCGATTGTCAATCGTGAGAGCGGGGCCTGTTGCACACGTATCCGGGGAGGAGCGATGTGGAAGACAGCAGGGGCAATCAAGCATTTGCGCGGCGTGGCCTGAGCCAGACCGTTGTGGCGCTGGGCGTGGTGAGCCTGTTAACGGATATCTCCTCGGAGATGATCTACACCCAGGTACCTGTGTTTCTGACCGTCGTTCTGGGGGCTCCGGCAGCAGCTGTCGGGCTGATTGAGGGGGTTGCAGAAAGCACGGCCAGCCTTCTGCGCCTGGTCTCTGGATGGCTTTCTGACCGCTCCGGCAGGCGCAAGCCGTTGACTGTGATGGGCTACGCTCTTGGTGCAGTGACCAAGCCTCTGCTGGCACTGGCTGTCTCGTGGCCGTTTGTGTTGCTGTTGCGCTTTCTGGATCGTGCCGGCAAAGGGTTGCGCACGGCTCCCCGGGATGCCCTCATTACAGAAACTACGCCGCCAGCCGCACGTGGCAGGGCATTTGGCCTGCACCGCGCGATGGACACCACAGGTGCTGTCATTGGCCCGCTTCTGGGGATTGCTATCTTACGCGCATTGCCCCATGGAGAGGCGCATCTAGCGCACAACCTGCGCGGGTTATTTGCCTGTGCAGCAGTGCCGGGAACACTCGCCGTCCTCACCCTGCTGGCGTTCGTCCGGGAGCCAGATACGAAGAAGCCCGGAGGCCGTGCGCCAGATCCCGCCCCTGCAGTGATCCCGGTGTGGCAGGAGCTCTCTCCAGACTACCGTCGGTTTCTGTTCATTGTGCTGCTGTTTCAACTGGGCAACAGTAGCGATGCTTTCCTGATTCTACGTGCGCGCACGCTGGGATTCTCTGCCGAGCAATTGCTCTGGCTCTATGCGGCCTTCAACGTGGTAGAGGCACTGCTGGGGTATGCAGCGGGCGCGCTCTCCGATCGGTTCGGGCGTCGCCCTCTGATCGAGGCAGGATATCTGGTATTTGCAGTCGTTTACGCGGGGTTTGCTCTGGCAAACCGGCAGTGGATGATCTGGCCCCTGTTTCTGCTCTACGGCCTGTACTACACGCTCACACAGGGAACGCAGCGTGCACTGGCTGCCGATCTCGCTTCCGAGGCCCGGCGTGCCACACAGATCGGCGCCTACCACATGGTGACCGGACTGGCCGTGCTGCCCGCCAGTGTTGTGGCAGGGCTTCTGTTCGATCTCAGTCCAGCGGTGCCGTTTGTTGTGGGAGCCTGCACTGCTACTGCAAGCGCAGTGCTGCTACGGATGGGATTTCGTTCTGCTTCCCCGTAGCGCTGCAGGTCGTGCTGTCAGGCCGAAATCCTCGGGACGAAACACCAGAAAGTTCTTCTTCCCACTGTTCATGGCGATGATGAGCCCACCGGGGAAGGCGCGGCCGAGTGGCACCGCTGTGGCGTCCAGTCCGTCAGTCTCGTCCGCTCCGCCAAGAACGATACGGATGGTTCGGGAATGGTCGTGCGGATTGCCCGGCTCTCCCTCGCGCCGGAACAGGTGGTACGCGCTGTTTCCCGGCAACTGATCCGTGCAGAGCACGTATCCAGTGCCGTCAGCCTGGGCGTAAATCGCGATGCCCTCCCGATCGCCCTGGAAGCCCGTTTTCCCGAAGTGAGCCAGCTCCCGATCAGCATCCGGATGGTCCGGGTCGGCATACCACTTGTGAATACCGTCCCCCTCGTCGGCATAGTAGACGTAGCCGGGTGGATCGTCCACAGCAATGGCTTCAATCTCGCCCCGGCCGCTGAAGCGCCCGAACTTCCGGACCAGCACAGCTGCGACTCTACCCCGACCATCATCCTGCAGGCGATACTGCCAGAGATACCCTTCTGTCGGGCCCTCCTTGCGCGAGACAATGGCGAAGATCGCACCGTCTTTCGGACGCCGATAGAGCCCGATGCCCATCGGCGCGCCCTGCTCCCCGGGCTCCCCGGTGAAAACCTGCGTGTTTCCGAAGGACGTGATGTCCTGCAGCTGACCTGTTCGCGGGGAGATGCGATACACACGCAATCGCCGTTGCAGGCGCTCGGTGACAACCGCAATATCGACAGGCTGGCCATTCAGGCGCAGGCCATACTCCACGTCCACGTTATTGGGGCGATCCAGCCCGCGGATCACCTGACGGACGCGCCCGCGCAGGTCGAAGACGTAAAGCGCACCGTCCGGTGCCGCAGTCTTGTTGGTGCCCAGCAGCAGGGAACGTTCGGGACGGTCTGGATGCACCCAGATGGCAGGATCGTCCGGATCGGTGCTCACGGGCTGTGTGGCCAGAACCGGAGTTGCGGTCAGAGGTGCGTCGGCCGGTTGATCCGATAGAAACAGCAAGGGCAGAGTCGCACACAGCAGAGAGCGTGCAGGCCAGAGACGAGACACGGCACAGAGCATGGCACAGAGTTTTCCGAGAGAACGGCTTCTACCGACCAGTGTGGAGTAGAAGCCGTTCCAGCATCAGCGTTGCGGGCAGGGGTTGTCGTCGTAGGTCGGCGCCGTCCAGGGGCCACAGTCATCCCGGGCGTTGCGTTGTCCGGGCGGGAAGATCCAGTTTGTGGCTACCCGGGCGTCGTTGTTGCGAATGACAATGCGATGCCACTTGGCATGCCCATCCAGATAGGTGAAATTGCTGCCTTCGTTGTGCGCAATCATCTGTCCGACCCAGCCGTTCGGGAACGAGACATACTGCCCGGCGAGCTCATCACCCTCCAGCTCCGACTTGTTGGCCTCAAGGAACAGGAAGTTCACCGCGGGTGCCTCCCAGCGGGCGAGCTCCGGACCTTCGATGTCCTGTCGGGGCCATGAGGGAGGCGGCAGATCCACCAGATGCTCATTGATCGCGTAGCTGCAGTAGTAGCGATACAGGCCGTCAGGGCTAGGCACCAGTCCCCATGCGATCTGCGGGTAGTTCGGAGGCAGTCCGTAGTCCGAAACGTAACTTTCGTCGAGCACGGTCAGCTGGCGCAGGCTGGGGCAGGTGTAGATGCTTCCGGCGCCGGTTTGAATGTTGCCCACATTCGAGCGAATGTAGGGACGGAAGTGGAACACCCAGTAGTCCTTGCCCCAGTCGCCGTCAGGGGCGCCCCGGGCATTATCGTAGGCATCGGAGGGCATGCGCTCATCGTAATCCTGCACATACATCAGGGCTGCTGTACCCAGCTGCTTCATGTTGGACAGGCAGCTGGCCTGTCGCGCCTTCTCGCGCGCCTGTGCGAACACCGGGAACAGGATCGCCGCCAGAATGGCGATGATGGCGATGACAACGAGTAACTCGATCAACGTGAAAGCTTTCTGCCTCATCGGCGTCTCCTCACCTCTCGTTCAGGGGCGTTGTGCCCGCATCTACACACACTTTCCGGGTCGGGTAAAGTCGGAGGAAGATTATGACACCCGGAATGTTAAGAAAATGTTAATTTTTGGTTAAATTTCGGCTTCTCATTGGCACTGCCATGATGGTTGAAGACGTGTTGCTGACATAACGTAGAGGTTGATTGCACGTTCGGATGGGATCACAGATGGAAGAAATGTAGACTGATGTATTCATAAAACTTAACCTTTTATTAACAATAGCTTCCAGCAGTGAGATTGACAGGCATCACGAAAGCCTGTAAACTCTAGTCGAATTCCCCTGGTTAGCAGTCCAGTGGCCTTGATGCAGTACCCGTGACGGCGCATGGCGCCGGAGATGGGTCAGGTCGGGATCGTCCTGCTGACTGTCGACGTGCCCCATCTAACATGCCCCCACGCAGTTCCCTGCAACCGGGGCATCCAACACTCTGCTTCAGTACGTTCCATTCTGGCATCGGAGGCATGCAAACATGGCTTTTCGTACCCTGTCACAGATTGGTCTCGCCGGACTGCTCACTCTGGCCTGCCACAGCTTCGCAAATGCACAACTACGGATCAACGAGTTCCTGATTAACCCCCCGGGTAGCGACAACGGTTACGAGTTCATCGAACTGATCAGCAACACACCCAACTACAGCCTGAACAACGTCTGGTTGCTGGTCGTGGAGGGAGAAGGAACTGCACGCGGCGTGGTGGATCAGGCGATCAATTACACGGGCTTCTCCACAGGTAGCAACGGTCTGCTGTTGCATCGGGATAGCAACATCACGCTCCTGCCCCCACCGGATCCAAGTACGACCGTGCGTGTGCAGGACTTTGTGCCGGACATTGAGAACGGAGGGCAGACTTACATTCTGGCACTGGGCTTCACCGGTGCGGTTGGACTGGATCTCGACACCAACAACGACGGCGTGCTGGATCTCACGCCGTGGACGAGCGTGTTCGACGCGATCTTCTACAGCGAGGATCTGCCCAACCCGCTCAGCGCCAACTACGCGGATGACCTGGGCGGGACGTCGTTTGCACAGCAGATCTTCACGCCGGACGCCTACGCGCTCCTGCCCGATGGCACGAAGATCGCGTTCGACGTCCTGTCAGCTTCTCCTGTTGGGCCGTTCGATATCGATCCGGCCGAAGTCATTACGGCAACTGGCGCGCCCTTCCGTGGCTCCTATCGCCTCACCCCGGGTTCTGCTAACGTGCCGGAGCCGGGTGTGATGGCACTGATCGCAGGTCTGGGGGTGACCGGTCTGCTGGCGTTGCGCCGTCGCAAGGCGTGATCGCATAGAGCTGTTGATCTGTGAGGCTGTGCTCCCCGGTGCCGGGGAGTACGGCCTCACGTTCTGTCTGCCGTTTCATGAGGTGGTGGACAGCATCACTTCACTGTCAAGAGGGAACACGTTATGATCAAACAATCTGGCCACCGGTGCAGCGGGTACGCTGCTGTATGGATCGGGGCGCTGGCCATGTTACTGGCCTGCGCGGCCCGCGCTGAGGTCCGCATCAACGAGATCCTGGCCAACCCCCCCGGAGCCAATGACTTCGGGCGAGAGTACATCGAGTACCTGAGCGATACGCCCAACGAGAGCATGAACGGGTTGCGTCTGATCATCGTGGAGGGCGACACGCACGAAGATGATGTGCCGATCCCCCCTGCGCGCATCCGGACCGGGCGCATCGAGCAGGTGATCAACTACGATGGGCTCACAACCGGCGCGAATCGTCTGCTCCTGCATCGCGACACCACCGCGGTGCTTCAGCCTCCTCCACATCCGGACACGCGTGTCCTCGTGCGGCCTTTCGTCAACTACACAGATCCGCCCAATCCGCCGGACAACACCATCGAGAATAACGCGCAAACCTACTTCCTCGTGCGAATGAAGCCCGGGCAGGAATTCGACCTGGGTGAGGATCTGGATCTCAATGATGATGGAGTGATCGAGACCGGCCCCGGGTCCATCTGGGCGACCAAGGTGCAGCAGGTCGTGGATGCTTTCGGGATCTTCTCGGAGCAGGGGGATGCAGTAACCGGCCGCGTCTACGCCCGGCAGTTCGGGGGAGTGCAGATGGGCAACGATGTGTTCACCCCCGACCTGTGCATCCGGCTTCCCAATCGCAAGTGGATCGCCATGGATGTGTTCGGATCTGGCAATGGCCCGTACCCGTTCGATCCCAATGAGATCATGGACGAGGTCATCGTCAACGGGATGAACCGCTTCTGCGTCTTTGATGGGCAGGCCTCCCCCGGCAATCATAACGAGTTTCCGCGGGTACGCGTGAGCGGCACGGTAGCACTGGAACAGTGCTCCCCCAACGTTCCGCTGGTCTTTGAGCTCCGGCCGGATGACGGGTTGCCTACCATCACCCGGACCGTCACACCCACAGCATCTGGCGCATGGTCTCTCACGGATGTGCCCATTCAACACTTCACGTTGTGGGTCAAGGGACCGAAGTGGTTGGCCAACGCGGTACCTCTGGATGCTGCCGCGGGCGACGTCACAGGCGTGCGCGTGGGCACGTTGCTGGGCGGTGACGCGAACAACGACAACTTTGTGGATGTGCTGGATCTGAGTGCGTTGATCGAGTCGTTCGACACGTCTTCCGGGGATCCCGGGTGGAACAATGGCGTGGCGGATTTCAACTGCGATGGCGCTGTGGACGTTCTGGATCTCGATCTGCTGATCCGTAACTTCGATCTGTCCGGCGCGCCGTAGAGACAGCATATCGGAGTGCCGTAACAGGCCCGTAACCTGCCAGGGCTGCCTGATCTCAGGCAGCCCTTCTGTGTCGGTATGCCGCCGGATCAAACGCTGCAAGAAGCAACGTCGCAGAGTTGCCAATCGTCATAACTAGCAATGCATGTTGGAAGGAGTCGGCAGAGATGACAACCCCCGGGCGGACCAACCGACTGGCGCAGGAGACCAGTCCCTACCTGCTGCAGCACCGGTTCAATCCCGTGGACTGGTATCCATGGGGTGAAGAGGCCTTTGCGCGCGCCAGAGAAGAGGACAAACCCATCCTGCTCTCGGTGGGTTATTCGGCCTGCCACTGGTGTCATGTTATGGAGCGTGAATGCTTTGAAAACGAGGCGATCGCTGACATCATGAACCGGCACTTCGTCAACGTCAAAGTGGACCGTGAAGAGCGCCCGGACATCGATGCGATCTACATGCAGGCGGTGCAACTGATGACCGGACAGGGAGGCTGGCCGATGACAGTCTTCCTGACCCCGGAAGGCAGGCCCTTCTATGCTGGCACGTACTTCCCACCGGAGGACCGGTATGGCCGACCCGGATTTCCACGCGTGCTCGAGGCGGTGGCAGAAGCGTGGCGTGAGCGCCGGGTCGAGGTGATCCAGCAAGGGGAAGAGGTGCTGCGCCATTTGAAAGAAAGCACAGATCTGGCAGCGCATCAAACCGAGACAGTACTCACCGGACAGGTGCTGGAACGGGCGTTTGAGACGCTTGCGCGACAGTTCGATCCACACCACGGCGGCTTTGGATATGCGCCCAAGTTTCCACAGCCAGCCAACCTCGATTTTCTACTGCGCTTCCATGCGCGCAGTCGGCGGCAGGAGCCACTGGCAATGGTCGAGAAGACGTTGCAGCGCATGGCGCTTGGCGGCATTTACGATCAGCTGGGTGGAGGCTTCCATCGTTACAGTACAGATGCGGAGTGGCTGGTGCCCCACTTCGAAAAAATGCTCTACGATAACGCGCAGCTCGCGCAGGTCTACGCACGGTGCTATCAGGCGACTGGCAAATCGTTCTATCGTGGCGTGGCGGAAGAGATCCTGGACTACGTTCTGCGCGAGATGACCGGTCCGCAGGGAGAGTTCTACTCCGCGCAGGATGCGGACAGCGAAGGGGAAGAGGGGCGCTTCTTCGTCTGGACCCCCGATGAAGTCAAGCAGGTTCTGGGAGAGCGTGACGGCACGGTGTTCTGCGCCTACTACGACATTACCCATCATGGCAACTGGGAAGGGCGCAACGTCCTGCGCGTGGTGATGGACGTGCCCGAGACGGCTCGCCTGTTCGGCCTCCGTGAGGAGGAGACAGCGCGCATCCTGGATGAAGGGCGTGTCCGCCTGTTTCAGCATCGCGAGCAACGTGTTCGGCCCGGACTGGACGATAAGGTGCTGACCGCATGGAATGGCCTGATGCTGGCCGCGTTTGCGGAGTGCGGCGCGATTTTCCAGGAGAGCACGCTACTCCGGGCGGCGGAACGCAACGCACGGTTCGTGCATGACACCCTTGTGGTGCCCGGAAACCCTCTCCGGTTGTTGCGCACCTGCCGTCACGGGCAGGCAAAGTTGAACGCGTATCTGGAAGACTACGCCTTCTACGCCGATGGACTGCTGCACCTGTACGCCGCAACCGGAGACGTGCAGTGGTTTACCTTCGCGCAGGAGCTGATCCGGACCATGCTCGCGCTGTTCCAGGACCCGCAGGGGGATGGCTTCTTTGCGACCAGCAACGACCACGAGGCTCTGATCCATCGCCTGAAAGACTGGGACGATAACGCCATCCCGAGCGGCAACTCTGTCGCGATGGAAGTCCTGCTCAGGATCAGCGCGCTCACCGGGGACGACAGCTACCGTCAGCTCGCCGCAAAAGCCCTGCGTCGGATAGCAACCCTCATGGAGAGGCACCCGTACAGTTTCGCGCGCATGCTGGGCGTACTGGACTTCTACCTCGCCACGCCAGAAGAGGTCGTCATTGTGGGGGAACCTGCAGATCCACGCACACAGGCCCTCCTGCAGGTCGTATACCGGGAGTATCGGCCCAACAGGATCATCGCTGTGGCCAGGGAACCGGTTCCCGATGACTATCCTGTCCCGCTTCTGCGGCATCGCGAGTTGCGAGACGGGCAACCGACCGCATATGTCTGTGAGCGGTTCGTCTGCCGGGAACCGGTCACCGCACCGGAGGACCTGCAGCGACTGTTGAGCGCGTGAGCACCCGTCAGTCGCGGCTACGCCCGCCGCCGGTCAGCAGCACCACGTAGTACAGCAGGTTCCCGATCGCCTGTGCGGCGGCAGCGACGTAGGTAAGAGCTGCAGCGTCCAGAACAGCATCCACGCCACGCAGTTCCGCCCGGCTCACCAGCCCGTGTGCATGCAGTAACGCTTTAGCTCGCCGGGATGCGTCATACTCCACAGGCAGGGTCACCAGGGTGAAGGCAGCGACCGCGCCGAAGAGCAGCAGTCCCAGCCAGGCCAGACCGATCATATTGGTGAACAGACCGATCATGAAGAGCAGCGGGCCGAGCCAGCTGCCAAACTGAACGGTGGGAACCATCGCGCTGCGCAGCACCAGCGGGCCGTAGTTCTGCGCGTCCTGTAGAGCATGACCCATCTCGTGCGCGGCGATACCGGCGGCGGCCACCGTCGGCGCGCCATACACCGCCTCGCTCAACCGCAGCGTTTTGGTGCGCGGATCGTAGTGGTCCGTCAGGTGACCGGGTACCGGCTCAACCTGCACATGATAGAGCCCGGCGGCATCCAGAAGACGGCGGGCGACTTCCGCTCCCGTCAGGCCATATGCCGTAACAACCTCCGAGTAACGGCTGACCGCGCTGTGAACCCGCCACTGTGCCCAGAGACCGAGCAGCAACGGCGGCAACGCGAACACCAGATAGAGCGGATCAAACAGCATGGCTTCCTCCTTGGTTACGCGTCACTTCTGTAACAGACCAGACATGAGTGCAATGATATCAATTCATCTTACTTAAGAATACGAAGGTTGCTGTCTGCACGTTCGCCGTTTTAAATACGACAGTCCCGTGGTAGAAGTATTCCGCGGCGTCTCTGTCTCTTCTTCTGCGATCGTGCGACACCATCCGCGCAAAAAGACGTATCCTCGGTGAGTACAGCAGATGCCGGATTGTACCCGGAAAAGCGGGCAGAATGCTGCCGGCAGGAAAGGAATGCGGGACCGATGATGAACCCTGTGGAAGCAACAAACTGGTACTTTCGGAAAGCTGCACGCCTGATCGATCTGGACGAGTGGACCGTCCGGCGACTGCTGACGCCGTTCCGGGAGGTGAAAGTGGAGTGCACCATCCGTCGGGATGACGGCACATTTTCCACCTTTGTGGGATACCGGGTGCAGCACGATCACTCGCGTGGCCCTATGAAAGGCGGCCTGCGTTACCACCCGCAGGTCGATCCAGACGAGGTCAATACGCTCGCAGCGCTGATGACATGGAAAACGGCTGTCGTGAACCTGCCCTACGGCGGAGCCAAGGGAGGGATCAACTGCGATCCCCGGGCGCTGAGCACCAGCGAGCTGCAACGGTTGACCCGGACATTTGTGGAAAAGATCCACGATATCATTGGCGTTCATACCGATATCCCGGCGCCGGATATGGGAACCAATGCACAGACCATGGCGTGGATCATGGATGAGTACTCCAAATTCCACGGTTACGCGCCCGGCGTGGTCACCGGGAAGCCCGTTGAGCTCGGGGGCTCTCTGGGGCGTGAGTCGGCAACCGGGCGTGGCCTGCTCTATGCGGCAGAGTGCCTGTTCGCCGATGAGGGACGTCGTGTGAGTGACTTCACCTATGCGATCCAGGGATTTGGCAATGTCGGATCGTGGGCTGCCCGGCTGTTTGCAGAGCAAGGAGCCCGGATCGTGGCCGTGAGCGACATCACAGGGGCAGTGCGCAACCCGGAGGGCCTCGATATTCCGGCGCTGGTACAGCATGTTGCGCAGAGCGGCGGGGTCGCCGGATTTGCCGGTGGTGAAGCCTTTGCGCCGGACATGTTGCTGGCAGAGCCCTGCGACGTGCTGATCCCTGCCGCGCTGGGTGGGGTGCTCAACCGGGACACAGCGCCCGGCGTGCGCGCTCGATACATCCTGGAAGCGGCCAATCATCCCAGCGATCCAGAAGCCGACGAGATTTTCGCCCGGCACGGCGTCACCGTTCTGCCGGATATCTACGCCAACGCAGGGGGCGTCACCGTCAGCTACTTTGAGTGGACGCAGAACGTCCAGCAGTACCGCTGGAGTGAGCAGAAGGTAAACGCGGAACTGCGGGAGACCATGCGTCAGGCCTATGCGGACCTGCGTGCCACACAGAAGCAATACCAGTGTGACCTCCGAACAGCCGCGTTCGCGCTGGCAGTCTCCCGGGTCGCACGGGCAACAAATCTGCGCGGGTTGTGATATCCTTGCACACAACGGGGAAGGTGTGCCTCAACGGCCTGTGGTAAGCGCGGCAACCTGCTTCCGGTCACCCGTGCTCCAGATCAGCACCATGCCGTCGTAAGTTCCGGCAGCGACCTGCTTGCCGTCCGGACTGAAGCCGACCGAGTAGAGCCAGTCCCGGGCGCCCGTGAAAGTAGCCAGAAGCTCACCGTTGCCCGTACGCCAGAGGCGCACCGACCTGTCACCGGAGGCGGTGGCGAGCAGGCTGCCGTCGGGAGAAACGGCCACGGCGTACACGACCTGCCCGTGTCCCCCGAGTGTGCGCACATGGTTGCAACCGGTCGCGCTGAAATTCCACATCTTCGCCTGCCGGTCTGCGCCGGCTGTGATCAGCTGCCTGCCGTCTGGCCCGAATTCCACATCGTGAACAGGTTCCGTGTGCGCTTCCACGGAGTAGAGCCGCTTGCCGGTAGCAACCTCCCATGCTTTGATACTGCGATCCGCTCCCGCAGTGACGAGGTGCTTCCCATCGGCATTAAAAGCCACACCCCAGACCGCGTCCGCATGCTCGCTCAACGTGCGTACCACTTTCCCGGAGGCTACATCCCAGAGGCGTACTGTGCGATCCGCGCTTGCCGAGGCGAGCATGCTACCGTCCGGGCTGAAGGCGACTGCATTGACGCTATCGGTGTGCCCGCCAAGTAACCGGGCCTCACGCCTGCCTGCGGTGTCCCACAGGCGCACATCGCCCGAGACACCCGGCAGGCCACCCCCCGCTGCAAGCCATTTGCCATCCCGGGAGAAGACCAGCGATCGCACGGCATCGCTGTGTCCTTTCCACACCCCCTTCTTCTGCCAGGTCTCTGTGTCCCAGAACTGTACTTCCCGGAAAACACCGACCGCAAGCGTCTTCCCGTCCGGCGCAAACGCCAGCGCGGTCACAGGAGCAGGGGATTTACGAGGCACAGAGGGCGCAGTTTGGCGGGCTTCAGCCGGTTGCTGCACAGGGGTTCGGGCGGAAACGGGCGCGAGGCACAGGAGCAACCCGGGCAGACAGAACGCCCTTTGCAACCGTTGCGATATACGGATCCACATACGCGCTACCCTGCTTGCAGGCCGTCAGTGATTGAACAGGAACTCTGTAGAGTTGAGCAGCGCCCACAGGATGTCTTCCGCCGCCTTCTGCCGATCTTTCGCGGTTGCGAGTGCCTTCGTGGCTCTCTGACGTTCCTCCTTCGATGGCGGACGGGACACGGAAGCGAGATAGAGCTCCTCGATCAACCGGTCATCAGGCGCCTTCGCAGCAATCAACTTTGCCACGCGACCCTCGCGAGAAGACAGACGTGTGTTGATCCCCTTGCTGTTCATCAGGTGCAGAATCTGGCCGAGGTTCGGCTCATCAGTCCGCTCGCACTCACAGGGGATATTGCGGGCAGGCCGTCCGAACAGGTCCAGAAAGTAGGAGGCGACTGTGGAGTCGGGCAGCTGCGCCGCGCGGGTTCCGGAGGGATAGCCATTGAACTTCTCAGGAACGCCGGTTGCCGCTGCGATGGCATCCAGCAGTTGTTCCGCGCCGAGGCGCTTGAAGGCGTAGTGCGAATGGTATTTCGTGTCGCGTGCGTTGCCCGGGGTCGGGATGGAGGACCTCTGGTACGTCTCGGAAAGCGCGATGTTACGGATCAGACGCTTGACGTTGAATCCGCTGGCAGCGAAATCGCTGGCCAGGTAGTTGAAGAGCTCCTCGTTGCTTGCCGGATTGGTCGCGCGCAGGTCGTCTACTGGTTCCACAAGGCCGCGCCCCATCATGTGGCGCCAGACACGGTTGACCAGTACGTGCGCGAAGAAAGGATTATGCTTCGATGTTAACCACTCCGCCAGCTTCTCACGACGATCTCCATCATAGTCTGCCGGAATCGGTCGGGCGTCCAGAGGTGTCGGGGGAGCTGGCTGACCGGTGCGCGGGTGATGTACTTCTCCGTTGCGGGCCAGAAAAATGGTGCGTTCCCCCGGACGGTCACCGTCTTTCGAACGGACGCGTGCGAAAAATGCCGCCATCTGGTAGTACTGGTTCTGAGTCCACTTCTCGAAGGGGTGATTATGGCAACGGGCACACTGCATACGCACTCCGAGGAACACCTGTGCTGTGGTTTCGGCCAGGGCCTCCGGGGTAGTCGCAGACCGGTAGAAGTTGACCGGACCTGTCTCAAACGGACTACCCTGCGCCAGCAGGATCTCGCGGGCGAAACGATCCCACGGCTTGTTCTCGGCAACGCTCTGTCGGATCCAGTGATTGAGCGCGTACATGCCCCGTTCGCCCAGCACATTCCGGGATGCGCGCAGGATATCGCCCCACTTGAGAGCCCAGAAATCCACGTACTCGGGGCGTTCCAGAAGAGCATCCACCAGTTTCTCTCGCTTCGCCGGGTCTTTATCGGCGAGGAAGGCCCGGACCTCCTCAGGAGTGGGGAGTATGCCCGTGATGTCCAGCATGGCGCGACGCAGGAACTCGGCGTCCGTGCAACGGGGGGAGGTCTCCAGCCCGAGCGCATCGAGTTTGCGTTGTACCAGCAGATCGATCGGATTGCGGAACCTGCGCTGCGCGGCGACGTTCTTCGGCGGTGCAAAGGGAGCGCGCAGGCGTGCTGTGGCTACCAGACCCTGATATCGGATAATCACTGCGCCTTCACCGGGACCAACCACACGCGCCTCCCCACTCGGCGTGACCCGGGCGACAGTCTCGTCGCTGGCAGAGAAGAGAGTCTGTCCTGTCACATCCCGGATAGTTCCGTCCGAGTAGTGTGCGCGCACGCGGATGCGTTGCGTCTGCCCGGGCGCCATGGTGCGCACCGCAGGCGTCACTTCCAGACGAACGACCCGGGGCTCCCTGGCGTCCGGCGCGGGCATGCCACCGGCGATCCAGTCGCGCAGGATCCGATACAGCGGGGATTCCGGTGTGAAGATCTTGCCCCCTTTATGGGGGGCAGCCAGAGTGGGCTTGCGCAGGATCAAACTGTTTTCTGGCGCCGAGGGCGTGATCCGGCGGGCTCCGCCAAGCCGGGTGAGCGAGAGGTAGTCCCAGTCCGGGTCGTATCCCAGTAGAGAGAGCCGGAAGCCCCCTTTGCCGGAATTCGCACCGTGACAGGCGCCGCCGGTGCATCCCGCACGGGTGAGTACAGGGATCACGTCGGTGACAAATCGGGGGGGACGCGCGTTCCTGACGCCCTGCACTGTGACGGGGATCGATGCGGAACGCCCGCGCACCCGGACCGAGAGCACCGTATGGCCGTCACTTTTCGCCCGGACAATCCCTTTGTCGTCCACAGTAGCGACTCTGGAGTCGGCCACTGTCATGGAGGTCTCGGCGCTCAGGTCGCGGACTGTGCCGTCTACGAAAGCGCCGTCAACCAGCACGCGCGCTTCGTCGTAAGGGCCGGAGAGGACGATCTTTACCGGGGTCACCGTGATGGCCCTCAGTGCCGGGAGCATCACGGGATTGCCGGCGGTGGTTCCCCGACCGGGGGGAGGTGCAGCGCTCACTCCGGGCCCGGAGTGAGCCAGCACGCAGAGCAGCGCCAGCGTTGCTCTGCGTATGGGCGACAGGGGTGCGTGCGTTATCCTGTTCCATCTGATTGGTGCCATTGCGCACAACCTCCGGGGCGGACCACGGTGCCGGGGCTACATTGCCGAAGACGAGTATGTCATGCTAACGTATGATAGCGCAGAGAGACAAATGTTGCAAGGATTCTACGTGTTGCCCCGGGGAAAGCAGGAAGCAACCATCCAGAGGACGAGCAGGGAGCGCACCGTCCAGCAGACAGTGCGTACCCAGTTGGATTGGACGAGGCGTGTGTGTGCCCGCGGGTCGTACCCGTGGCCCAGCACGTTATGTTGTGGGACCTGCAGGAAGAGCGTGGAAATCCAGACAATGCCCACCAGCACGAGGCCGAACCGGGCCTGCCAGAGAGCGATCGGCTCCGGTGGATGCACGGCCAGCAGGCCAGCTGTGATCAGTTCTATGAGCATCGGGGGGGCGACAACCCACGTCGTCTGCCGGCTGTGCGCGGCAGCGTACTCCGTGTAGCCGGCAGTGCCTACCTTGCCGAAGAGCGGGTAGTGCACGATCTGAACAAACCAGATCACACCCGTCATGAAGAGCGTTGCAGCCAGGTGGACCAGCAGGAGCAGCATGCGCGTTCAGGAGGTACGACCGACCAGCTCGACAATCTTCATGGCGGCTTCCTGCATGGTGTGCGCCGGGATCAGGCGGGACTGCGCCAGGATCTCCGCTCCGGCCTCTGCGCGGGTGCCGGCCAGACGCACCACAATCGGTACCGTGATTGTCATGCTCTCTGTGGCCGCGATGATACCGCGGGCTACTTCGTCCCCCCGGGTAATCCCGCCGAAGATGTTAATCAGGATGCCCCGCACGTTCGGATCGGAGAGCACCAGTTCGAGACAGGCCTTGACGCGTTCGGCGGATGCGCCACCGCCAACATCCAGAAAGTTCGCGGGGGATCCACCTGCGCTCTTGACTACATCCATGGTCGCCATGGTCAGGCCAGCGCCGTTGCACAGGATCCCGATGTTACCACCGAGCCGCACGTAGGCAATGCCTGCCAGACTGGCCCGGGCCTCGAGCGGGTCCTCGTAACTCTCTTCCTCCAGAGCTTCCAGGTCCGGGTGACGGAACAGAGCGCTATCGTCGATGTCCAGTTTGGCATCTGCAGCCAGAACACGCCCGTCGTCCGTGACCGCCAGCGGGTTGATTTCAGCCAGAAGCGCGTCTGCAGCCAGATACGCATTGTACAGCTGGCGGATGAACACAGTGGCCTTGCCGCTGATTGCCGGAT
>JANWZQ010000130.1 GCA_025054835.1 Chthonomonadaceae bacterium | reverse complement strand
ACGCCGATCGACGCGTTCATTCTGGCCCGTCTGGAAGCAAAAGGCCTGCGCCCGGCCCCGGAAGCCGACCGGCGCACCCTGATCCGTCGGGCGTACTATGATCTGCTCGGTCTGCCTCCAACTCCGGAGGAGGTGGAGGGTTTTGTGCGGGATCGTGCGGCGGATGCGTGGGAGCGGGTGGTGGATCGGTTGCTGGCGTCTCCGCACTACGGGGAGCGGTGGGCCCGGCACTGGCTCGATCTCGTGCGCTACGCGGAGACCGACGGCCATGAGTTCGATTTCGAGAAGCCCGGCGCGTTTGAATACCGGGACTATGTGATCCGCGCTTTCAATGCCGACGTCCCTTACGATCAATTCGTCCGCGAACACATTGCCGGTGATCTGCTGCCCCGCCCGCGTCTGCACCCACAGGAGAAGTTCAATGAGTCGCTCATCGGTACGGCGTTCTGGTGGCTCGGTGAGGGCAAACACTCTCCAGTAGATCTGCGGGTCGACGAAGCGGAGCGTGTGGACAACCAGATCGATGTGTTCGGCAAGGCTTTTCTGGCTCAGACCATCGCCTGCGCCCGGTGTCATGACCATAAATTCGACGCGATCTCCACGCAGGACTACTACGCGCTCTCTGGCTTCCTCAAGGGCTCTCGCTACCAGGTAGCGGACCTGACGCCTCCGGAGCGGTTGCAACCTATCGTGCAGGAGCTCTCGGCCGCAACCGACGCGCTCCGGAAGGAGTTCCTGCAGGATGCCACCGCGCGCTTGCAGGCCGCGTTGCCCACCCTGATTGCTGCCGGTGATGGACCACGCACCGCATCGCTCCCCGCGGAGCTGCAAGGGTTGCAGGGGCTCCGGGGCGCAGAGCAGGATCCGGAGGATCCGTTCCACGCGCTTGCGATCCTCTCGACCGAGGAAGCGCGCCGTTCCCCGCAGGCCTTCGCCACACGCAGAGATGCCCTGATCCAGCAGATGCACGCCCGCACGGAGGAAGCGCGCAGGGCCCGGGCAGGCGTCACTGTCTTCGAGACCTTCAACGGGTCACGGTTCGATCGGTGGTATGTCAGCGGTCAGGCGTTCGGTGAGAGGCCAGTCGCCTCCGCTCTGCGCTGGAGCCGGGAGGGACATCTGCTGGCCGTGTTCGGTAACGGTCTGGCTGATAGCGGGCATCTGGCAGCCCCTCTACGGGGCGCGTTGCGATCCCGAACCTTCCGTATTCGAAGGAACTTCGTGCTGTACCGGGCCGCAGGCAAGGGCGGTCAGATCCGACTCATCATTGACAACTTCCAGCGGATCATGGCGCCCATCTACGGTGGTCTCGCCATGGAGGTCAACACGCCGGAACGGATGACGTGGTTCGCGATGGACGTGAGCAAGTGGGTCGGGCATCGCGCCTACATCGAACTGCTCGACTCCGGTCCCGGCCATCTCTGCGTGGATGAGATCGTGTTTGCCGACGTCCCGCGACTGCCCGGAACGCCGAACCCGCTGGTCGTACGCATGCTGGCCGATACGATGCCCGACTCGGCCACAGCACTGGCGCAACAGTACGCCCGATTGCTGGAACAGGCGTTGCAGCAGTGGCGCACCGGTTCCGGTGATCCCGGTGCACCTGCGCGTCTCGAGCTGATCCATGCGGCTCTGAAATGGCTTTCTGGAGCTCCAAACAACGGGAAAACGGCCCCGGTAAATCTCACAGGACTGCTGGAACGCTACCATAGACTGGAGGCGCGCATCCCACCGGCCCGACCGGTGATCGCCGCTGCGGACGGCACCGGAGAGAACGATCGGGTACACCTGCGAGGCAATCCGAAAACTCTGGGTGCGGTGGTGCCGCGCCGCTTCCTGCAGGTCTTCACCACATCGGAACGGTCTGTCCCGCACACAGTGACTTCCGACTGCGGGCGCCTGGAGCTGGCCGAGCGCCTGCTCACCGGCGCCGCGCCTCTGCTGGCACGGGTGATGGTCAACCGGCTGTGGCACCATCACTTCGGCGCAGGCATCGTCCGCACGACCGACGACTTTGGCCTGATGGGCGAACGTCCGACGCACCCTGAATTGCTGGATTACCTGGCTGCCAGGTTTATTCAGCAGGGATGGTCGCTCAAGCGTATGCACCGCATGATGCTGCTGTCCAGCACCTACCGGATGCAGAGTCGCTCCAGCGCCCGGGCGGCACAGGTGGACCCTCAGAACCGCCTGTGGCATCGAGCAAATCTGCGCCGACTGGAAGCCGAGGCGATACGTGACGCGGTGCTCGCAATTTCCGGACGGCTGGACCGCACCCTCTACGGACCGAGCGTGATGCCTCACCTGACCGAGTTCATGGAAGGGCGCGGGCGGCCCAAAACCTCCGGACCGCTGGATGGCAACGGTCGGCGCAGCATCTACATCGGCGTGCGCCGCAACTTCCTGACACCTTTCTTCCTGGCATTCGATTACCCGGTCCCCTTCTCCACGATGGGTAGACGCA
>JANWZQ010000069.1 GCA_025054835.1 Chthonomonadaceae bacterium | reverse complement strand
GACCGGTGGGGAAGGTCGGCAGACCTCCACTGGCCGGCATCCCCATCCCCATGCCCATGCGAGGACCGCCACCGGAAACAACCCCGTACGGAGAACCGCTGGATGCTGCCAGACTGGGACCGGTACCGCCCCCGGCACCACCGAGGTCATACACGTTCTTGATCCCGCCGGTAGGAAGGCCCCGGGAGTTCAACGCATAGTCCAGACCGCAGGGTTGATCAAAAGCGTACACACGGGTCGGCTGGCCATATTTCTGCAACACCACCCGGTAGCTCTGCAACAGCCGCACGCCAAGCAAACTGTTCTCCATGGCAACCGCGCTGCGCGACTGCGCCATGGCTCCCCCAGCACCTGTGGACAGCAGCAACCCGCACAGCAGAACTGCCACGGTCTGAGTGCCCCTGTTCTCTCTCTCCACTGCCGTATCTCCTCTCGCGATGACCGCCGCATAAGACGATGCAGAGTATGGCCTCTCACTGCTTGACGTAGGCCAGCGTAATTCCTACAACCCGGTTCTTGCTCAACTGAAACGCCAGTTGCTCCCGGCCACCGTACTTCAGCATCATGGCATCGCCGGTGCGATATCCATCGCTGCTCCAACCATACCGGCGGATCACCTGATCGAGCGAGGATCCGAGGCCAATGCCGCGGCGCGTCCGATCCTTCCCCTTGTAGCCGAACAACTGTATCTGTATCACCCGGCCTTCCTTGTTGAACAGAAAAGCACGGTACGTGCCGGTTTTCTTATCATAGTACCACCAGGTGGTCTCGCCCGGAGGCTCCTGCGCCTGCGTGCCAGCGGTAGCGCCGGGGAAACCCGGCATGCCCATGGGTCCGGAGGCTCCTGCCGCCATGGGACCCCCACTGCCCGGAGCCCCCATGCCCATCAACCCGCTCAACGCAGAACCCCCCGCCATCGGCAACCCCGGAAACGGAGAACCCCCCAGACCCGCAGGAGCGCCACTCAGACCCCCCGCACTGCCCGGCATCCCCATGCCGCGTGGAGGACCCCCCATCATCCCCCGCTCCGACTCATCGTCATCCTGACGCAGGCCGCCTCCCATGCGACCGGTGGGGAAGGTCGGCAGACCTCCACTGGCCGGCATCCCCATCCCCATGCCCATGCGAGGACCGCCACCGGAAACAACCCCGTACGGAGAACCGCCCATGGCAGGGCCGCCCATCGCCAGACCGCCGCTCCCGGGAGTCGTCACCTGGGGAGCGCCTGTGCCCGGGATGTAGGGTTCGCCAATCTGGATCTCCTGCGGTTGTCCGAACCGCTTCAGCACCTCACGAAACGAAGCGAGCAAGCGTATCCCCATAAATGACGGCTCTGGAGCGGGCAGGGGAGGAGCCGCAAACGCCGGAGACACCGTCTGCAACCCCAGAACGCTCAGAGCCAGCACACTGGCCGCGCCGTACAACCGATGACACATGGCAAACGCTCCCTTCGCACGCAATATGAACCTGCCAGTCAGGGCAGGAGACTCGTTGCCCGTTATAGAGGCCATGACTCACTCCGATAGACGCCGGTTCACGGGAATGGCTCGGCGTGCGGCCGCCTGCTCCGCCGCCCGGGCCGCGCTCAACCGGCGAGCCATCGTATCCACAGTGACAAACCCGTACCCGCGCCTCTTCAGCTCGCGGATCACTGTCGGCAGGGCCTGCAACGTGCTCATCTTCCCGTTGTGCATCAGGATAATCGAGCCCGGACGCACCTGCTGCAGCACCGCATCGGCCACCTGCTGTGCGCCAACAACCTCCGAGCCATACACATCCACCGTCCACATGCAGGGCGTCAGACCCCAGTCCCGGGCTACCTGCGCCACCTTCGGGTTCCAGTTGCCCCCGGGAGGCCGCACAAAACGCGGCACCCGGCCCGTTGCCGACTGGATCGCCACCTGCGTCTGCAGAAGTTCCCGCGCAATGACCTCGGGAGAGAGACGGGTCAGGTTCGAGTGCGTGTAACTGTGGTTGGCCAGCTCATGACCCGCCTCCACAATCTGACGGGCCAGATCCGGGTAGTCGCTCACGTGGCGCCCGATCACGAAGAACGTCGCAACCACCTGCTCCTGCCGCAGGACCCTCAGCAAAGTCTCGGTCAACCCCGGCTTCGGGCCATCGTCAAACGTCAGGGCAACCACGCGCTCCGTGGGCAGTCCTCCCCAGAGAGCCTCCATGGGCGCGGACAACCCGCCCGTGGCAGCCAGTTGCTGACGCACGTCCCGGTAATCCGGCTGCAGAGCGGCCGCATGCAGAAACCACCGGCGCGCCTGCGGCAGGTTGCCCAGCGAACGATACGCGGCTCCCAGCGTGTAAGCACACACACAGCGATCCGGGCGCAGTGTCAGCGCTTCCCAGATCGCGGCGCGCAACAGTTGCACGCGCTCCGCATTCCCGTCGCTCGCTTCATCCACCCCCGGATTCAGCGTGCGAACGCGCCGTGCCGTGCGCGTGATCTCCGTGCCCTCCGCATCGTACAGGGTCACCGTCAGCGTATGCCACCCGTTAGGGGCAGTGCGAGAATCCCACGGATACACAAAGGGGCGCTGGTTCACCAGCCCGAGCGTGTGACCATCGCACTCGAACGCCGCGTACACTGCCCGCTCCGGTGTGCGCGCCGGCACTATCTGAATCGTCCCGGAGAGTGCGCGCTCCTGTGGCGCGGGAGGCACCGGGCCACGATCCGCAGGGATGCGGGGTGCCGCAGAGCGCAGGGGGCTCGACCGATCGAAGCGCATCAACAACCCGCCGGGCTGCAGCACCGCGTTGCCCGCCAGAGCGCCCCACGCCGCCTCCAGCTCCGTGATCGTTCGCCGCAGATCCCTCCGACGGAAAGCGGCCATACCCTCCAGAGCATGTTGAGCAGCGACAAAGGCATCCGGTGCGCCCGCGTTGCTGACCGCGATCTGCGCCCCACCCAGCCACTGCGCGTACCGCCGCGCGATCCACACATGCATCCGATCGCCGCCCTTCTGCTCCGAACGTTGAAAGCTCTGCAGAGCGGCCTCCCGGTTGCCCATCGCCAGTTGCGCCAATCCGCGGCCAAAAAGAGCCAGCGAGTCATCCGGGGCCACCGCCAGAGCCTGTCGGAACGCCCCCTCCGCCCGGGACGCTTCTCCCGTGTTGATCAGGATCGCCCCGGCCAGCGTGTTCAGGATCACGCTATCCGGTGCCTCCAGAAGGCCCGCGCGACAGGCCCGCGCCGCCTCTGCAAAATCGCCACTCGCCAGGCGCATCAGCGCCACCTCGGCACGAACCAGAGACGTCATGCGCGCACCTGCGGGCGCCGTCAGCAGCAGAACCAGAAGCGCCACGACCGATCGCATCAGACCGGGCACCCGCCGGTTCCAATGGTTTTGTCGGGATAGCAGAACCAGAGGTTCACGCGTTTTCATCGCGCAACAGCAGCAGCGTTCCAGCGCTACAGACAATTTCATGGACGAATGACTTCCAGCAAGGACACAGGACCTACGGACGCGCGTCACGCAGGCCATCCCGGGTAGCAAGCAGCGTACGCAGTGTGCGCTCCAGCTCTTCCGCCAGACGCCGGGTTGCCACCGGATCGGTCGTGTCACGCGCGCGCAACCATGCCTGCCGTGTCAGACGCGCACACAGGGGCAGAGCGCCAGCACCGCGCACAATCCCTTGCCACAACGCCAGATTGGCCGGACTGCGGTCCTGCAGGTCCGGAGTACGGCGTAACGACACCAGCGACTGACCGGCACGCTCCAGAGCGCGCACGTACCCCGCAACACGCTGCTGACGCTGCTCCGGAAGCTCACCCGGCAACAGGCCGGCAATCCGCAGCAGATACGGAGCCAGCGGCTCCCCCGGAGCGCGGATCCCCGGAACCACAAGGATCTCCCGGACCCCGCGATCCAGTTCAGCCGCCCACACATTCATCTGCCGTTGTGTAACCGATCGCGAAGCGCCAGCCCCGGCCGCGCACAACAGCACTCCTATCAACACAGACAGGGCCATGCACCTCCGGAAACACCCCGGCAACCCCGCCTGCCTGCGGCCCACCACATAGCGCACACAACGCCCCGGCATACGATCATTATACCTGCCTTCCAGAGCAACAGGGCAGAATGCGAACCATCCCGCACTCCTGTGCGTTGTACTACCTGATGCGCCCGCGCGAGGCAACCACGCGCCGTAGCCCGCGACGGCCGGTCAGGATTGCAAACCCGCGTCGTTAGGTGCTACAATACCCGGAAGAAACCGAGACGCTGGATCGAGGCGCACATCACTGCACATCAGGGCTTCGGGCCTTGACATACTCATAGAGAACGAGGTGTTCGCACATGTCCACGCAAGCCGGTGGTTTGAGAGGCGTTGTCATCGGAGAGTCCGATATCTGCGATGTGCAGGCCGAGGGCAATCTGTACTACCGGGGATACAACATCAATGATCTGGCGGACCACTCCACCTTCGAGGAAGTGGTCTATTTGTTATGGATGGGCAGGCTGCCCCGAAAAGCGGAGCTCGAGACCTTCGTGCACCAGCTGCGGCAGGAGTACGCCATCCCCGAGGGACTCCTGGCCATCCTCAAAGGCTTTCCCGGCCATGCGGACTCCATGGACGCCCTCCGCACCGGCGTCTCCGCGCTGGGAATGTACGACCCGGACGCCGGAGACAACTCCGCCGAAGCCAACCTGCGCAAAGCGCTCCGCATTCAGGCCAAAATCCCCACGATCGTGGCCGCCATCGAGAGACTCCACCGGGGGCAGGAACCCGTGCCGCCACGCACCGACCTCGGGCTCGCCGCCAACTTCCTCTACATGCTCAACGGGCGGGAAGCCGACCCCCTCTACAGCAAAACGCTGGACATCGATTTCATCCTGCACGCCGAGCACGAATCCAACGCCTCAACCTTTGCCGCGCGCGTCACCGTCTCCTCGGGAGCGGACCTCTACTCCGGCATCGTCTCCGGCATCGGCACCCTCTCGGGACCCAAACACGGAGGGGCCGCGCTGGAGACCATGCAGATGCTGCTGGAGATCGGCAGTGTCGACAGGGTGGACGACTGGGTCCGTCCGAAACTCACCGGCGAAAAACGCATCCCCATCCCCGGCTTCGGGCATGCCGTCTATCGCCAGCCGGACCCGAGGTCCCGCCGGTTGCGTGAAATGAGCCGCAAGCTCGGCGAACTCAACGGCGACACCCGATGGTACGAGATCACCGCGGCCATCGAAAAAGTGGTCGATGAACTCAGCAACACCCCGGAGCGACTTGCCGCAGGCAAGCAGGCCATCTACCCCAACGTCGATTGCTTCTCGGCCTCCTGCTACTACATGATGGGCCTGGATCTGCGACTCTTCACACCGCTCTTCGCCATCGCCCGCACCTCCGGATGGTGCGCCCACATGATGGAGCAGATGAAACCCGGCGCGCGCATCATCCGACCTCGTCTGGAGTACATCGGGCCGCACGACCTGCCCTACATTCCCATCGAGCAGCGATAGCCCGTAGCAGAAAAGGAGTGCCCCGCAACGGGGCACTCCCGGGAACGCCCGATAGGCCAGCCCGAATGTCAGGGCGCCTCCCCTACCGTCAGCATCACGGTCATCCGCTGATCCCCCCGCAGGAACACGACCTCCACGCGCTCCCCGATCCGCAAGCGCTTCTCCACAGCACGAAACTCCTCCTCCGAACGCACCGGCCGGCCGGCCACCTCCACAATCACATCCCCCGGCTCCAGCCCCTCGCTGCCCCGCGGGCGGCGGTAGTTGCGCCCCACCACCACGCCAGCCACGTCCGGCAGATCGTAGTAACGTGCCATCTGGCGCGTGTTCGTGATCACGGCAAGGCCCAGCCACGGGCGCTTCACCTTGCCAAAGCGCTTCAGCTCATCCGCCACACGCAGAGCCGTATCGATCGGAATGGCAAAGCCAATGCCCTGCGCGCCGTTCAGAACCAGCGTGTTGATCCCGATCACCTGACCCTGCAGATTGGCCAGCGCACCCCCGGAATTGCCCGGGTTGATCGCGCAGTCCGTCTGGATCAGGTTCTCAAACTCCCCGATCGGTCGCCCCAGCGCGCTGATCACGCCGTTGGTCACCGTGAACGGAAACCCCATCGGGTTCCCGATAGCCACAGCCATCTGCCCCGGAACCAGACCGCGCACCGTGCCCATCTTCGCCGGAGTCAGGTTAGGAGCCCGGATCTGCAGCAGTGCGATATCCGAGGAACGGTCGGCACCCACAATCGTTGCCGGGTACTTCCGACCATCCATCAACGTCACAATGATCTGCTTCTCCTCCTGATCCGCCGTGCCCACCACGTGCGTGTTGGTCAGAATATGGCCCTGCCGGTCAATAATCACCCCGGACCCCCCGCGTGCGTTAACACGCGGGCCACCAAACAACCACTCATCGAAGAACGGGTTGCCCCGCACGCGCTCCAGCGTATCGATGTTCACCACAGAAGGACGCACCGCCTGCGCGGCTCGCGCGTAGACCTCACTCTCCGAAAGCGGGACAGGCGCGCCCGGTGAAACACCCAGCCCGCCATCGCCCGACTGTGCCTGACTGATCGCTGGTCTCCAGCGAATCTCCAGATTGGGAAGGATGAACCCGCCCAGCGCAAACGCCAGCATCAGCAGGAACGCGCCACGCAGGCGGGAGAAAAAGCGCTCCCTCGGTTTCATCAGATCGTTCTCCTTCCAGAGTGATGGCCGCCTGTGCCCGCAGGGCCAGGCCGCATCGGAGGCTGCCCTCTGCCGTCACATTCAGAAAACGCAACACACCACGCCGCGTGATACGATCTAACGATCCTCACGGCGCGCAACCGGATCCGGCGCATGATGCCCCAGACGGGCGAACGGATACGGAATGCCCAGCACAAACAGCGCCACGCGCAACAGATCCAGATAGTACGCCAGAAAACCCGGCATTCCCGGAGCGAGGCGCACGTCCCGCATATCGCCCGGGGGCCACTCCCGCAACAGAGGCACGCACGCCGCCACCGCCACGCACAGGCAAAGATAGATAACTGCAGGACGCAGCGTCCGCGTGATCAGCGCCAGCATCAGGCCCAGCAACGCCCCGCTCCCCAGCGAGACCCCGCCGATCAGAGCCGCCTGACCGGCACACCCCAGCGGCAGCGCCAGAGCCCACAACAGCAACGCCAGTCCCGCACAGAGCAACCCGAACGCGTCCACCCGGCGCACAACCCGGCCTCATATCTCCACCCAGACCGTGCCGCCCTCCACCTTGCAGGCATACGTACGCACACACAGACCCGGCCGATACAGGACCTCACCGGTCTTCACGTTCACCTGCCAGGCATGCCACGGACAGTAGACCACCTCACCCTCCAGCTCGCCCTCACCCAGGGGGCCGTCCCGATGCGGGCAGGTGTTATCAATGCAGTAAAACGCGCCATCCACGTGGAACAGAGCCAGCTCACGCCCCTCCACGCAGAGGGTTGTACCCTGTCCCTCCGGCAGGTCCTCCACCGCAAGTGCCTTCACAAACCCCATGCGACCTCCTGCTGCACTGCCGGGCTCTTCCCGTGGGCTGGCAACCCGCGATACGCCCGGGTGCAATACCCTCATTGTACCAGATCCGGTGCGGCCGGGCCATGCGCCCCGATCCCCGGTAACACCGGAAACGTGATCGCAAGAGGAGAAATCCCTGCGAAGGGGGAATAGCATCCTGAAAATACGCGGTGCTCCCCGTGGAGCCGGCTGGACGTACGGACGCCGTTGGGACAGGAGCGATCACGCATGGAAATACTGGACGTGAACACACTGTTTGGCCCGCTGCCCATCGCAAGCGCGGATCTCTCCGTGGAAATGTTGCTGGGGCAGATGCAGAAACATCAGGTGAAATCCGCCTGCACGCTCTCCACACTCGGGCTCATGCTGGACCCGGGCGTGGGCAACGCGGCCACCCTGGCCGCATGCAACGAACATCCCGAACTGCTTCCGGTTGCCACGCTCAACCCCACGTTATATCTGGGAGACGAAGCCCCGATCGCATCGCTGCGGTCCGATGGCTTCCGCATGATCCGCTTCTTCCCGGCAACACAGGGATGGCCGATCGACTTCGCGCCGTTCCTGACACTCGTGGAACGCCTGCGCGCCGTCGGGCTACCGCTCATGATCGAAGCAGAGCGCCCGGGAGATGCGACCGCGCTACAACGCGCCCTCGCCGACTACCCGGCGCCCGTCATCCTTGCCGGAACGGATAGCACCACGTTTGCCGAGGTCATTGCCTGCCTGCGCCGCAACACCGGGTGGTATCTGGAGACCTCGCGCCTGCTGGGCGCCGGATGCCTCAAAGCCGCCGCAGATGCCATCGGGCTCGGCCGCCTGCTGTTCGGTACCAGCGCCGCCTACCGCCCCATCGCCAGCGCGCTACAGACGGTGCGCTACTCGGGCCTCTCGGAGCCTGAGATCGCGCAACTGCTGGGCCAGAACGCCCGTCAGGTGCTCGGCCTGTAACTTCTCTGGAGTGGACGCATGCCCGTATTCGACACGCATACCTATCTGGAGGGATACCTCCTGCCCGGCATCAACCAGAACATCACCCAGCTCCACAATCTGCTACGTGCCCGGGGCATCGAACGCGCCCTGGTGATGGCGCGCCGGGCCATGCAGGTGGACCCGATCGCCGGAAACCGCATCCTCAAGGCTATGATCGACCCGGTGCCGGGCGTGTACGGATGCCTGGTCGCGCACCTCAATCGGGTGAACGCCTCCGTGCAGGTGATCCGCGAACTGCTCTCCAACCGGAAGTTCCTCGGCGTGTACCTGACGGCCACGGACCCGGAACACCCGCTCAATCCCTTGATCGCGGACGAGGTGCTCAACGCCTGCCGCCGTTACCAGAAACCGATCTTCCTCCGCACGCCCAATGCGGATTGTGTGGAGGCAGGCCTGCATCTGGCCCGGACCTACGCCATGCACCGGTTCGTCTTTCTGGGAATGGGAGGAAACGAGTGGAACGCCGCCGTGCGCGCCGCGCACGAGTCGGTCAACATCTATCTGGAAACGTCCGGCGCGATGGATCGCATGAAGCTCACCGCCGCCATCGAGACGATCGGACCGCAGCGCATCCTGTTCGGCAGCGGGTGCCCGGACCCGGACCCGGCGGCCGCGTTCGGCCTGATCCTGGACGCAGAGATCTCACCGGCGGACCAGCGTCGCATCCTGTACGACAACGCCATGCGGCTGTTCAACCTGGAGGCGCAGGAAGGGGCCTGAACGGTCACTCCCGACCGCGCCACTTCTGCACCTCAACGGCCAGCAGGAGCGCCGCGCCCACCAGAAACCAGGCCACCTGATCCTGCCATCCCGAGAGGCGAACCCCGCTCAGAAGCGCGCTGATGGTCAGCACCCCCAGCCCGGTCCCGACCACTGTGGCCCGCCCGCCGGTGATCAGCGTGCCACCCAGCACCACCGCCGTGATCGCGTTCAACTCCAGGAACTGCCCGGCATCCGGCGTGGCGGTGGCCTTGTACGCCGTGTTCAGCACGGCGGCAAATCCGGCCAGCGTGCCGCTCAGCGTGTAAACCAGCGCCTCCGTGCGCTGCACGGGCAATCCGGAGAGCGTGGCCGCCGTCCGATTGCCGCCCAGCGCGAGCAGCTGCCGGCCAAAGGTCGTGCAACGCAGCAGGATGGCACCTCCGGCCAGTGCCAGTAACCCGATCCAGAACAGGACTGGCAGGCTCAGGAAATTGGTCCGGTCGAACGTCTCGTTAAGCCCCCGGGGCAGATCCGAGATGCTTCCCCCCTCGTTGAACAGCGACGCACCGGCGCGCGCCATCGCGAACGTCGCCAGGGTGACGAGGATCGGAGGCAATTGCCCCCGGGTGATCAGCAACCCGTTGCACAGGCCACAGAGCCCGCCAGCCCCCACCGCGCCCATGCAGGCCAGCTCAATCGGCCACCCACGCATGGCCGACAGCCACCCCAGGGTCATGGCACAGAGCCCCACCAGCGACCCGACCGAGATGTCAATCCCTCCGGTTGCGATCACCAGTGTCATGCCGGTAGCCACAACGGCCAGCTGCGCCGACTGCTTCAGGATCAGGCGCACGTTGCTCTCGGAGCGGAACTCCGGCAGTTTCCATGCAAAGAACAGGAGTACAGCACAGAGCACCACGGCCACGCCGGCTTCCAGAGGCGCGGTACGCCGGAGTGCCACAGGATCGGGTGCGTTACGTGAGGAAGAGAGCGTGTCCAGCGTGAACCTCCCGGGAAGAGAGCAGGGAAACGAGGGCGATCCTCTCACCCGTTCACCCGTCGGGCGCGTTCCTGTTGCCGGGCCCGCCATCGCTCGAGGCCCGCGGCCAGCAGGATCACCGCGCCGGTGAACAGACCGTACTGTTCAGTCGGGCGGCCTGTGAGGATCAGAGCGTCGCGCAACAGGGCGATCAGCAGGGCGCCCAGCGCCGCGCCGGGCAAGGACCCCTCGCCACCGGTGATCCGGATGCCGCCCACCACACAGGCCGCAATCACGTCCAGCTCATATCCCTGCCCCACATTGGATTGCGTGTTGTTGTTGAACGCCATGACGATCAGCCCCCCGAGAGCCGCGCACAGGCCCGACAGGGTGTAGACCCGGCGCTTGATCCGGTCCACATCCACTCCGGAGAGGCGTACGGCCTGCTCGTTGCCCCCGATGGCGATCACCTGCCGGCCAAAGCGCGTGCGCAGAGTCATCAGAGTGCACAGCGCGGTGACAATGAGCAGCAGAAACAGGGGAGTCCATCCATTACCAATCGTGTTGAATGCCTCCGGGAAAGGGCCGTAGTTCCGTGCACCGGTCAGGATGTGCGTACCGTATCGGAAGAGCAGAAGGGTGGCCAGAGTCGTCAGAATGGGGGGAAGACGGCGGTAGGTGATCAGGGCGCCATTCACCCCCCCGGCCAGCGCGCCGGCCATGAGGCCGATCAGGGCAGCAACAGGCCAGGCGATCCCTCTCTGCAACGCCTCGGCAGTGGCACACCCCGAGAGAGCGAGCACGGAACCCACCGAAAGATCCAGACCGGCGCTCAGCACCACCAGCGATTGGCCACACGCCATGATGCCGATGAACGCCGCGTTCTGCCCGACGGTGGTCAGATTGGCGGCTGTGCGGAAGGCCGGATAGGCGAGGGCCATGCCCGCGGAGACCAGAACAACCAGAAGCAGAGTAGGCCATTCGCGTGGCCCGGCAATCCGTGAACGCATGATGTTCTCTGGCATGTGCTGCAGGCGTGTTCCTTCTTTACAGGCTCTACAGGATCGGATTTTTCCATGACACGGCGCGTTTCACGTGAAACGGACCGGATCGCTCCTGTTGCCAATGCTTCCGAGGATGGGCCCATGTTTCACGTGAAACGGTTGCGTCCATTCCCGAGCATCCCCGACTGCGTTGCGGGGCATACCGGCAACGTACAGGGACGCCGTTTCACGTGAAACGGATGCGCCTGTTTCAATCCTGGATTTCTCCGACATAGACCCCCGTTT
>JANWZQ010000035.1 GCA_025054835.1 Chthonomonadaceae bacterium | reverse complement strand
TATCTGCTGGCCACAATCGGGCTGGTTGTACTGTACAGCGCGGCACACACCGAACCGGTAGCGTATCATCAGAAGCAGTTCATCCGGATCGTGCTTGGAACGGTCGCACTGGTCAGCGCCACGCTGATCGACTATCATCTGCTGGCGCGATTTGCCCGGCATCTGTATCTGCTGAACCTGCTGCTGTTGTTGCTGGTGCTCAAGGTAGGCGATGAGGTCAAGGGGGCGTCTCGCTGGATCAGCATCGCCGGATTTCCTTTTCAACCCTCCGAGTTCGCCAAACTGTTTGTCATCTTCACGCTGGGTGTTTTCCTGACGAAGCACCGGGAGACAATCACACAGATTGGAACGCTGGTGCGCTCGCTGGTGCATGTGGCCGTGCCCATGGCGTTGATTTTCAAGCAGCCGGATCTGGCTACCTCGCTGGTCCTGATTGCGATCTGGACGGGCATGGTGTTCATGGCGGGCGCGCGGATCCGACATCTGGTCGGCCTGGCTGTGTGCGGCCTGCTCCTTTTTGCCGGTTTCTGGCACAGCGGTATTCTGAAGGACTATCAGAAGACGCGCATCCTGGTGCTGATCCGTCCCGATGCAGATCCAAAGGGCTCCGGATATCACATCCGGCAGGCCCGGATCGCGATAGGATCCGGAGGCATGTGGGGAAAGGGGTTGAAGCATGGCACGCAGGTGCAGGGAGGATTTGTTCCCGAACATCACACGGACTTTATTTTCACCAACCTCAGCGAGGAGCTGGGATTCGTTGGGGCGGTCACAGTGCTGGTGCTCTACCTGCTGCTGTTGTTACGGGGAGTTCAGCTGATCGCTTCTGTGGGCGACGACCCGTTCGGTAAGTTCGTCGCGGCGGGGATCGTCTCCATGCTGGCGTTTCATGTGGTTGTGAACGTGGGAATGAATGTCGGGATCCTGCCGGTAGCCGGGGTGCCGCTGCTCCTGCTCTCCTACGGCGGCAGCAATATCGTGCTCACATTGTTGAGCGTTGGCGTGTTGCAGTCGATCGCGGTGCACCGGCGGCAGCTACACTTCAGTCCGGCATAAGCCTGCATTTCCGGGGGCGTTCAGGCGTCTTCCAGAAGGTAGGCAATGCCCTGCTCGGCCTGCGGCAGGCTCATCTCCAAGATGGCGGGCAGCGGGGCGAATAACGGGTGACGGCGCAGGGCCCGCAATCCCTGCCCGATTGTCCCCTGTCCGGGAGGCGCATGCCGGTCGCGGTGACTGCCACAGGGGGCCTGCGCGTCGTTCAGGTGCAGGGCAGCCAGATAGGGCTCCAGACCTGCTGCGGTGATCTCTTCTGCGAGACGGTCCGGGGCTTCCGGGGCGCTCATGTCGAAGCCTGCGACATGCAGGTGGCAGGTGTCCAGCACAATGCCGATGCGCGTCGGACTGTCCCCGACAACCCGGATCACCTGCCCCAGCTCCGCGATCGTCTGGCAGAGTTCGGTGCCTTCGCAACCGTTTTCCAGCAGGAGGCGCGCGCCGGGAGCCAGACGGGGCAGCAGGCCCTGAATGGTCTGCACAACCACGTCCAGAGCGATCTGAGCGGTTGCATGTCCTTTCTGGTAGCCTGCATGGAAACAGACGCCGGACATCCCGAGCGTGGTGGCCAGATTGGCATCTGCGACCAGAGCCCCTGCCGAGCCGTGCCGGATGCGCGGGTCCGGAGACGCCAGGTTCGTGATCAGGGAAGCATGCGCGATGCCCCACAGCGCGTTCACGCTCTCTGCGCCGGTCTGGAAATCCGTCTGGTCGGAAACGTCCGGAACCCCGGTTTTTGAGAGGCGCATGGGGTCGCGCAGCACAGTCTGAAAGACATGCCAGCCGTGCGCCTCCAGGATACCCGGTATCTGCCGCAGGGGGGGATCGATATGTGGGCCGGGCACTGTGTGCGGATCCATCGGGACGTTCCCTCCTGATGCGCGTGCGAGTTGTTCCATTATGCCAGAGCCTGCTGATGGGCTTCGGCGGGGCTCTGCTCCATGGCGGACACGCAGGCCGCGATCGTCAGGTCGCCGGTCACGTTCAGCACGGTGCGGCTCATGTCCAGGATCCGATCGATGCCCAGCACGATCCCGATGGATTCGGCGGGCACGCCCAGACGTACCAGCAGGATGGCGATCATCGGCCAGGCGCCTCCGGGCACTCCGGCAGTGCCGATGCCCGCGACGATCGCCAGCAGCATCACCAGAAACTGCTGCGCTACTGTGAGTTCTACGCCGAAGAACTGGGCCAGAAAGATGATGGTGATCCCTTCAAAAAGCGCCGTGCCGTTCTGATTGGCTGTCGCGCCGACGGTCAGCACAAATGTGCTGATGTCGCGGGGCAGTTTGACCTCTTCATGAGCTGCCTGCAACGCAGTGGGCAGGGTGGCGTTGCTGGAGCTGGTAGCGAATGCAGTCAGCATCACCGTCTGGATCTGTCGGAAGAACGTGAGCGGGTCGCGCCGGGCGATCAGACGCAGTACGATGCTGTAGGTCCCGAACAGGTGCAGCGCCAGTGCGGCCAGCACCAGCACCACGTATCTGCCCAGCGCAAGCAATGCATCCACGCCCAGCAGCGCCGTGGTGGAGAAGATCAACCCGCACACACCGAACGGGGCCAGGCGCATGGCGTACTCGATCACCTTCAACGAGACAGCCAGTAGCCCCTCCAGAAGCGCTTTGATCGGGGCCGCCTTTTCTGTCTCAATGGACGACAGTGCCAGCCCGAAGACAAGGGCGAAGAACATGAACGGGAGCAGACCGCCGGTCAGAGCCTCCACGGCTTCTTTGAGCGGGTTCTGCGGGACGATCTCCACGAGGGTCTGTGCCGCGGACTTTGCCTCCTGCGCAGTTTCGATGTTCTTGCGTGCTGCGCCGGTGTCTGCGTAAAGTGCGATCAGGCGGTCGCGGCGTGCGGGATCAATACCTGCTCCCGGTCGTACCGCATTGACCGCGATCAACCCCAGTCCAACCGCTGTGCCACTGAGCAGGACGGTCATCAGCAGGGAGCGCAATCCCACACGTCCTACCCGGCGCGCGTCGCCGATCTCGGACACGCCCAGCACCAGAGCCGAGAACAGCAGGGGGACCACGATCATGAAGATCATGCGAAGGAAGATCTGCCCTACCGGCTGCGCGACGTTCTTCACAAAGTGCTGCAGGCCTGCGTGATCCGGGCCCAGTGTGACCTGAGCCAGCGCGCCGGCAACTGCCCCGACGAGGAGACCGAGGAAGATCCGTGTGTGCAGCGGGGTACTACCTGCGTGCGCCTTCATAGCGCTCCATTCACCGGCAGATCCGGCATTTCCTGCCGGGAGCGGCCTCCGCTGTCATGTCCCGGTGCCTGCAGGTGTCGGTGAGTCTGGATGCGCATCCGTGTCGGGCACCACGCGATAGGGGCGGACAGGCCGGGTCAGGCCTTTGATGGTGACCGGTTCCCCGGGGAGCAGGTGGAACCCCTGTCCCGGATCTTCCCGGAGTATCTCGAACACGGTCTCGCTGACGACGATCTCGCCGCCATCGGCCAGAGCCTGCAGGCGCTGACTCACAACAACTGTCACACCGAGCGCCGTGTAGTTCATCTGATGGGGCGGGTTGCCGATCAACCCGACGACTGCATCGCCGTAGTGGATCCCGATCCCCATCCGCAACGGGGTTCTGCCCTGCTCCTGAAGTCTTCGTGAGATCTCAGCGGCCCGGTGCTGCATTTCCAGTGCCGCTTCAATCGCCATGCGTGCGCTCTCCCGGGGGGTGCGCGTGACGCGGAAAAGGGCCATCAGTCCATCACCGGTGTACTTATCGAGAATTCCTCCCTTGTTCAGCAGAGCCCGGGTCATGGGAGCCAGATATGCGTTGATTACTTCCACCACGGTTTCCGGCGTGTTGGCCTCCGCGAAGGGAGTGAAGCCCCGCACGTCGGCGAACAGGACGCAGATGTTCTGACGTCTGCCGTGCAGGCCCAGTTTGCCCTCCGGATCTTCCAGAAGCTCCTCCACCAGCTCTGGCGCTACCAGGCGTTGCAGCAGCGTGCGATTGCGTTCCTGCTCGGCCCGTTCCAGACCGTACGTGAATTGTGTGGAGAGAAGAAACGCGGCCATGGTACCGAAAGCCGGCACGATCGGGTCGAACCACCAGGCCCAGACGATACTGAGTGTGGAGATCACCACGATGGTAATGAGCGCGACTCCCACGCGTCCGGTGGCCTGCAACGGCGAACGACGTGTGCAGGCGGCACCGACCAGAAGGCCGGTCAGCAATGTGAACAGGGTGATACCCCAGAAGGGAGCGCGTATCAGATAGATACCGCTGAGCAGCATGGTGGTGGCGTGGGCCAGAAGCTCTGTGCGCCCCATGGTTCCCACAGGCGTCTCGCGTGTGGCTGGCACCAGCGTGTCCAGAAAGACAATCCGACCCCGGAAAAATTGCTCCGGGGATTGCCACAGGTTCTCCTGCTCGGCCATGCCAGCGTTCTGCTGCGCGCGGCCAGCGTAGAGCCGTTGCCCTCGTAGAACGTCACTGTACGAGGCCACTTTGAAGTCGTAGCCCGGTTCCACATAGTGGAAGAATACAGGCAGGCTGTGAGGACCGATGAGCGGGATCTGCTGGCCACAGAGCGTGACTTCAAGGGGGGTCTGTGCCGCAATTCGGGGCGAGCAGGAGCGGTCCAGAGCGAACAATGCGACTGGCAGAGTGGGACGGGAAGCGTGTGGTGATAGATGCAACACAGGCAGATGTCCGCTGCTGTAGTTGCCCAGACCGTCTTCGCAGAACAGGTATGCGGCATCGCGCAGGGGATCCGGTACCGGTGCTTCCGTGGGGGCACTCGATGGCGTTGCTGCCGTTTGTTCCTGTGCGTGCTCTGCATTCTGACTGGCGTAGATCAGCGCGTTGCCAGCAGCACGCACTGCATGGACCAGTCGGGGCAGGTCCCGTTGTGTGCGCACCAGAGTTTCCGGTGTGATCGCTGGTACAGCAGCCGGAGTGCGTGGAATCCTCTGTCCTGGCAGCAGGGGAGCTGGTAGGACAATGGCCATGGGGCGGAAGGCGCGGAGCTTCTGGAGGATCTCTGCCTGCACTGCAGCCTCTGATCCGGTGGTGAGCGCCCGGTGCAGGGTGGCATTGTCCATGCGCAACAGCACGATCCGTTCCCGGCTCTCAAGGATGCGCTGCACCGTTGAGGATTCCGGTGGGGCATCGCCCTCGGCCAGAAGGTCTGCGAAGCGGACTGTGGCATTGGAGACTTGCATCAGGAAGGCCAGCGTGTCGGCCTGCAAGCCGGTGAAGGCGCCGAGTTGCCCCGCAAGCACCACGAGCAGTGCTGCAATCCCGCCGAGCGCCGTCCCGCGAAAATCGGTTGTGCGCGTGCGCCCGTTCCGCTGTCGCCGCCAGATCAATCGATCACCCAGCAGGCGCAGGATGTTGCTCGCGATCTCCTGCAGGTCAAAACGCTGCAACAGGGCGAGGCAGTAGAGCGTGACGAGTGGCGCCGCGAGAACCGGGAGCAGCGACAGGTGGACAGGGGCACGGTCCTCCAGCAGGGTCGCAATGACGCCTGCGATCAGAAGAGACAGCCAGATGCACGGGACTCCTTCCAGGGCGGCCTGCCGGCGGCGTTCTGGGTCCGGTGAGCGACGCGCGACAAACGCGCAGAGTGCGGCTCCGAACGCGGAGAACGCCATGCAGATCAGCAAGAACAGAGGGAACAACAGCAGTACAGCGAGCGAGAGCGAGAAACTGAGGGGGATGGTCAGATCCAGCTGGCTGGCCAGCTGTCTCAGGATCAACGAGCTGGTCGTGAGCGTTCCCAGGATCGCCAGACCGAGACTCCACCGGAGTGCCAGAGCCCATGCCTCGCGCAACTGGCGTGCCCGGGTGACTCCCCAGTAGGCCGCACAGCCGATCAGACCGATGTCGACGAGAGCCAGGGTTGCCACCAGACCGGCACGGGTCCATGGCAGGGAGAGCGCTCCTGCCAGCAGACCGCCAGCCAGTATCCGGAGGGTCCACCGGGTCTGTCGGTGTGGATGATACCAGAGGGTTCTTGCACGCACCAGAGCTCTGCGCACACGCCGGTTTGCTCCCATGAAGAGGTCTCCCGCTACGTTCTGCCCTAATATTTTACACGCCGGTCGTGTGATCGTTTACAGATGGAGCGAGAAGCTCCCTGTACAGGGCGTCTTGCGGGGATGGTCTGGTATCATCTAGGTAGGGAGCATGCACTGCCACAGAAGCATGCGTGCATGACGTGGCGCGCGGCTGCGTGCAACGGATGCGGGAGGCTCGCATGTCAGAGATCATTCCGGGAGCGACAGGTATGGAGAGGAGTGCCATAGTTCGCATGAAATGCCAGCGCATGCTACTTGCAACGTGGCTCGCAGGAGCGGCCGGTGTGCTGCCCGGATGCGGAGGAGGACAGGACTTTGGCAACTTCCAGCGCAGTCTCGGGGGGGACATCGGTGCCGGGTACAGCACGTCTCTGAGCGCGCGTTACGGAGGGGACGGCAATCGCGCAGGCACCGGAGTTGTCAGGGGCACCTATCCCCGGATCGAGACCGCGTTCCGGATTGAGAAGCTGCCCGGTGACCCGTTCGACTATGAGCGTGTCCGTGTGATAGTCACCCTGCGTAAGCCGGACGGGAGTACCGTGGACGTGCCGGCCTTCTTCGACGGGGATACGACATGGCGCATGCGCTACACGCCTTCCGCGCCCGGCAAATACAGTGTGGTGAACATCAGGCTCAATCAGGAAACGGGTATGGCCTCCGACCCGGAGCCGCGCGAGTGGGACGTCCGCGGCACGCCGGCACCGGGCTTCGTCCGCATTGATCCGGGCGACAGGTCGCGGTTTGTGTTCGATAACGGGGAACGCTTCTATCCGCTCGGGCACAATGTCGCATGGGAGAGCAATGAGGTTCCGAGGATACCGGAGATCTTTGCGCGCATGCAGGAGGCCGGGGAGAACTGGTCCCGAGTCTGGACGACCCACTGGGATGGTAAGAACCTCGACTGGCGTGCGGGCGCACGGGACCCGAAGCGGCCTGTCGGACAGATCGATCTGGAGGTTGCGCGCCGCTGGGACGCCATTGTGGAGGCCGCGGAGAAACACGGGATCTACTTCCAGATGGTGTTGCAGCACCACGGGCAGTATTCCACAGAGGTGAACCCCAACTGGGCAGAGAACCCCTACAATGCGGCACAGGGAGGCTTCCTCAGGAATCCGATGGGATTCTTTACAGACTCACAGGCCCGTGCCCTCACGAAGCGCAAGCTCTACTACATTCTGGCTCGCTGGGGGTACTCTCCGAGCATCATGGCCTTCGAGCTGTTCAATGAGGTAGAGAGTACCGACGCCGGTCGGGCCCGGCGCTGGGAGGAGATTGCTCTGTGGCACCGGGAAATGGCTCTCTTTCTGCGGCAGCATGATCTCTATCGTCATCTGCTCACGACCAGCGCACACCCTGCCCTTGCGGAGGACAACCCGATCTGGGAGACCGTGGACTTTCTCCAGACCCACACCTACGCCCCGGATACGGTCACGGCCATGCGCATTCCTGTTCCGGCTGCGCAGAAGAAGAGCACCCGGCCGCACTTCATCGGGGAATTCGGTTCTGCCGACCTGAAGGACCCGGAGGGCGTCACGCTGCACAGGGGATTGTGGGCAAGTCTGATGTACAGTCCTTCCGGGGCTGCGCAATACTGGGACTGGGTGAACATCGAGCGCAACCGGCTGTATGACCGGTTGCGGGCGGCTGCCACCTTCGTGAAAGCCTCGGGGCTGGCCAGTCAGGGGAGCCTCACCACAGGGGTGTTGCAGGTGGAGGCTTCCGGGAGGGCTGCGTTACGGCTGGCCCCTGCGGGCGGCTGGAAGAAGGCCGGGGCGCATACCTTTGTAGTGGAGCCCGATGGTTTTCCTGAGGGCTTCGAACACTTTCCTTCCTATCTGCAGGGGCGCTCCAAGCGAGAAATGATGCCCGAGCCGCTGACGTTGCGGGTACATTTCGCGCAACCGGGATCCGTGGTGGTCACCATCGGGCAGGTGGCAAAGCGCGGGGCCCGGGTGGTGTTGCAGGTAGATGGCCAGCGCGTCGAGCGCTCTTACCCCCCGGCCGAGAAGGATTACGAGCCGGAACCGGAGAACGCGACGCTGCGTGCGGAAGTCCCTGCGGGGACGCACACCATCACGTTGCGTGGCGAGGGAGAGGACTGGGTGCTGCTCAGGGAGATTGCGCTGGTCAACTATGCGCCGGTACTGGCAACCCTGGCACGGTCAGGGCGTGACTTCTGCGTCGCATGGATTTATCATCGGGATCGCATCGACCTTTCCCGCGAGGCAGTGGCCGCGTTGCCGGAGGTCAAAGGGCGTGTTGCGTTACCGGAGTTGCAATCCGGGCGTTACCGGATCGCATGGTGGGACACGTGGGCTGGAGTGCCTCTGCGTAGTACGGAGGTAGAAGTGCCTCGCAGGGCACAGACTGTCTGGCTGGAAACGCCTCTTTTCCGGAGGGATATCGCACTCTGCGTGACGAAAACACTGCGTACTGCCGCGAAGAAGAACAGTGCCTCACAGGATGCGAAGACAGGAAGGCCGGAGGCACCATCATCGCGCGTGAGCGGCCCGGGAGAAAAGCAGAAATGACACGTCGTGAGCTAATCGGAGCCGTGGTAACCGGAGCGGCTGCAACGGTCATGCCGTCTGTCGGAGGAGCACAGAGGCCGGGAGCAGAAAAGCCGCGCTTCCGACTCGGCACCGTCACCTACAACATCGCTCGTGACTGGGATCTGCCGACTCTAATCGCACACTGCAGGGCCAGTGGCTTTCAGGGAGTTGAATTGCGTACTACCCATCGGCATGGCGTGGAACCGGATATCAGCAAGGAGCACCGCAGAGAAGTACGACAACATTTTGCGGATGCCGGGGTCACGCTCTGGGGGCTGGGTACTGTCTGTGAGTTCCACTCTCCGGATGCCGCTCAGGTGGCGCAGAACGTGGAGGCCTGCAGGCGCTGGTGCGCGCTCGCTGCCGATGTGGGAGCTACCGGTGTGAAAGTGCGCCCGAACGCCCTGCCGCCGGGTGAGCCTGTGGAGAAAACAGTCGAGCGGATCGCTCAGGCCCTGCGCATCTGCGGGCAGGCTGCCCGCGACCATGGCGTGGAGATCTGGCTGGAGGTCCATGGGACCGGCACCGCGCACCCGCCGGTGATCCGGGACATTCTCGCGCAGTGTGCGCACCCGCAGGTGGGCGTTTGCTGGAACTCCAACCCGCAGGATGTGCTGGACGGTTCTGTCAGGACCTACTTCGACCTGTTACGCCCCTATCTGAAATCATGTCATATCAATGACCTCTGGAACGATCGATACCCGTATCGTGAGCTTTTTGCCCTGTTACACGCCACCGGGTACGATCGGTTCACCCTGTGCGAGGTCGGACGTTCGATCTGCCCGGAGAGTGGAGTGCCGTTCATGCAGTGCTACCGCGGGTTGTGGCAGGAACTGCAACGGATCCCGGCAGTGTAGTCAGGAGGAACGATAGAATGGCATCCACCACACGGTTCCAACCACTTCCGGACGCAGAGGCACAGTGGAAGGCGTTTGCGGAGCTGGTGCAGACATCGGAGAGCGGTTTCTTCGATGGACCGGGCCCCATCGTGGGGGCGCGTGCGCCCGGACGCCTCGACGTGCTGGGCGGCATTGCGGATTACTCCGGGAGCATGGTCCTGGAGATGCCTATTGCTGCGGCGACGTTCGTGGCGTGGCAGTGGCGTGAAGATCGGCTGCTCCGGATCCGCAGTATCGGGATCGACAGGGAAGGGCTCCTGCCCGAGGTCAACGTGTCGCTGGACGATCTGGTGGACACGCAGGGGCGGGTACGGCCTGCGGAGGAGGTGCAGGAGCGCCTCAGATCGGTGCCGGGCGCGCACTGGGCCAGCTACGTGGCCGGTTGTTTCTATGTGATGCTCGCGGCCTACTCCAAGATGACGCACGGGGTAGTCGACGCGCGTCTCGGGGATCGTGGGGCCAATATCCTGATCCGTAGCGACGTTCCACTGGGGGCCGGTGTCTCTTCCTCGGCAGCGCTGGAGGTGGCGACCATGCATGCGCTCAGTGAGGCGGCGGGCATTCACCCGAGTGACCTGACGCTGGCGGCCTGGTGCCAGCGTGCCGAGAACCTGATCGTAGGAGCTCCCTGTGGCATCATGGATCAGGTCACCTCGGCACTGGGGCAGGAGAACGCACTGGTGGTGTTGCAGTGCCAACCGCATACGCTTCTGGGGCATCAACCCGTACCCCCCGGGTGGCGCTTCCTGGGGCTGGACTCTCGGGTCAAACATTCGGTGGGCGGGCGCGCCTACACCCGTGCCCGGGTCGGGGCGTTTATGGGCCTGAAAATCATCCAGCTGGAGAGCGGCGGCAAGCTGCTAGAGAACTACCTCTGCCGTATGGACCCGAAGGAGTTCGCAGAGTACCGTGACCTGATCCCGGAGACTCTGACCGGCGCCGAGTACCGCAGGCTCTACGGCCAGCTGCCTGATCGGGTAACACGGGTGGATCCAGAGGAGACGTATCATCCGCGCGCGTGCGCCGAGCACCCGATCCTGGAGAACGATCGTGTACGACAGTTCTTCGGTCTCATGCAGATTGCCGTCCTGCGAGCGACCGAGCAGAGCTCGCAAGGAGGCCTCCACGGAAGCCCCGGACCCGATCGAGAATTGATGCAGCGGGCCGGGCAACTCATGTATGAGGCACACGCCTCCTACAGTGAGCGAGTGGATCTGGGAAGTGCGGAAACAGATCTTCTGGTGGAGTTGATCCGGGAAAGGGGACCCGCGCGCGGGCTGTTCGGCGCCAAGATTACCGGTGGGGGCGCAGGGGGCACTGTGGCGGTTCTGTGTACCGAGGGCGAGGAGGCAGAGCTCGCCTTGGAGGAGGTCTGCAGAGAGTATGAACAGCGTACCGGGATCGCTCCACGGCCCATTCTGGGGAGCTCGCCGGGCGCGGTGGCCTTCGGGGCGCGCTATATCGATCGGGGGTAACAGAAGCCCGGGACGAGAAAAGGAGGAGGAACATGAGAGCACGTAAGGCTGTGATCACGGCAGCGGGGCGCGGAACCCGGATGTATCCTGCGACGACGACGATCCAGAAAGAGATGCTGCCCGTGATGGACACAGACGGCATCTGCAAGCCTGCGATCCAGATTATCATTGAAGAAGCGCTGGAGAGTGGCATTGAAGAGGTCTGTCTGGTGGTCAACCCGCACAACCGGGGGCAGATCGAACAGCACTTCAAGCCCCTTCCCCCTGAGGAGCTCAAGCAGTTCAGGGGGAAAGATTGGGCCCTGTTGCAGTCGGCAAAGATCCAGTACATCGCCTCGCGTCTGCATTTCGTAGTGCAACCTACTCCGGAGGGATACGGCCACGCTGTCTGGTGCGCCCGGGACTTCGTTGGCGACGAGCCGTTCCTGTTAATGCTCGGGGATCACATCTACACTTCGCAGCATGCGAAGCGGTGCGCCCGGCAGGTGCTGGACGTGTTCGAACGTTTTGGCGCCTGTGTCTCCGCGGTACAGCAGACCCCGGAGGAGTTGCTGCACCTGTTCGGAACGGTGCGGGGCACGCGCATCGCGGAGAACCCGCCGGTGTACGAGCTGGATGCCATCTACGAGAAGCCATCTCCAGAATATGCGGAGGCGCACCTGCGTCAGGCCGGGTTGCTGCACGGCATGTACCTCTGTTTCTTCGGTATGCATGTGCTTACCCCGGGCATTTTTGATGCATTGCAGTACGCGATTGACCGGGATCTGCGGGAGAAAGGGGAGTTCCAGCTCACCAGCGCGCAGGAACGTCTCCGGGCCTCGGGAGAGCGCTACCTGGCGTTTGAGGCCGTGGGCGATCGCCATGACATCGGGATCCCGTTCGGGTACGCGCAGACGCAGGCTGTGCTTGCACTCCGGTCTGTGTACAAAGAGCAGATGCTGGCCGCTCTGGTGCGCGCGCTGGCGGTGCCGCAAAAGCAGGTTCCAGAGGCCTTCCGCTAACGTTGCGGGTGCTTTCCGGGAATCAGGCTACGGCGTATCTGTGCTGGCGGTACGAACGGGCGGGCGTGAAAGCGCGACTGTCAATCGGACGGCGCGTTCTGGTGGAATGGCCGCTAGCACCTGTGCGACCTGTTTCTCGTCCATGCGCTGTAGCAGGGCGACCACATAGTCGTCGCGCATCCGGGAGAGGATGCGCGTGACTGCCGCTGCAGGCATCTGCTCGTAGATGGCGGCCAGGCGGGACAGGCTCTTCGGGTCTGGCTCGGCGCGGAGTGCTGCCGCGCGCGCAGCTGCGGCCTCACGCAGTTGCCGCTGGCGCTGGGCCTCCCACTGACGGCGTTCCTCGGCCAGAGCCTCGCGCTGGGCCTGCAGGGCTTTGCGTTCCCCCTCCAGAGGATCCGGTCGGACAGGTGCCTGACCTGGCGGGGCAGGTAACGCAGGAGTGTCAAGGGCGAGAGCTCTCAGCACGGGCCGGAGTGCGGGGTTCTGCCCGGCCATGCGCCGCACCGGGATCACATTGAACCTGGCCAACCCCCAGAGCACGGGCAGGGCGATTACCGGTATGCCGAGCACCAGCAGGATTCGAAGCACTTTGCCCATATCGCCTTTCTGTCTTCTCCGGTAGTACGTGGCTATCCGGGACCGGGATCGCTACTCCTGTGGTATGGGAAATGCCAGAACAACGAAGGACTCCACATGACCCGGGATGCGGCATCGGGGGATCACAGTGATCTCGGCCTGAAGTTTCCCGTCCAGTGTCAGGGGTTGCGGGAGCGTGAAAGCTTCCCTGCGTGGAGAGGGCTCTCCGTGCTCCAGAGCAAAGCGCGCGATGCGACAGGCATTCAGGAGCATGGACGCGCTCTGCGGGTCCGCGATCTGTGTCAGGGGCAAGGAATGTACTGCGGAACCCGGATGGCCCGACCACGCTGCCATTGCAGGGTTCCAGAACAGGATTGTGCCGTTTTCATCAAGGACGAAGCAGGGCTGGGGAATCTGTTCCAGCAGTGCCTGCTGGAAGGCAAGCTGGCACTCCGAGACGCGGCGTGCCTGTTCGGCGATGGCCTTCTGAACGGCGATCTGCTTCCGGGCTTCCTGCAACTCCTGTTGCAGTGCTGCCTGCGCAGAGTTGTCGGCGTGCTCGAGGTCTGTCTTGCGCCGACGTCGGCCAGACGTGCGTGCCTGCTCGGGCACCACAATCTCGGTCATGCTCCCGTCCGCAATCAAGGTCTGCTCCTCATGACCGGGTAGTGGCGTTGTCGCAGGGGCCTGCCGTGCTTCAGTATCGGCTACAGATTCGGGATTTGCGGTGACGGACACTCGACGGACACTCCTTATGAGGTGATAGGCGCGCGGTCGCCATCGGTAACCTGGAATTGAGGAAGGGCTTCCCGATCGATGCGTTGCGGGCAGGAAGCCCTCTGTCCTGAATTCTGGCAGTTTGCACGGGGTTTTGCAGAGAGAATAATGCTACGGGGCCGGGCATCCTGTACCCGGTTATCTGCGGGCCGCACCCCTCTGACCACGGTACACAACCCGCCAGATGACATTGCCCCCGTCGTCCGAGACGTAGAGGGCGCCGTCCTTGCCTGTTGTTACACCGACCGGACGGCCCCACACCTGGCCTGCCGGCGTGACAAAGCCGACCATGAAGTCCTCATACTCGCCAGTGGGCTTGCCATTGTGGAGCGGCACGCGGATCACCTTGTAGCCGGTGCGCCGTGCCCGATTCCAGGAACCGTGCTCGGCGGCAAAGATATCGTGGCGATACTCCCGGGGGAACGCGTTTCCCGTGTAGAAGGTCATGCCGAGCGAGGCTGAGTGGGATTGGAGCAGCACATCGGGCACGATCACGCGATCGCGCAGTTCCGGGTGTTTGCCCCTGTGAACCGGGTCCTCGTTCGGGCCGATGTAGTACCAGGGCCAGCCGTAGAACCCTCCCTCCCGCACGCGGGTGATGTAGTCCGGTACCAGATGATCGCCCAGCCCGTCCCGCTCGTTGACCGAGGTCCAGAGCTCGCGTGTGCGGGGGTGGAACGCAATGCTGACCGGATTACGGATGCCCGAGGCGTACAGCCGATAGTCCCCGCCTTCCGGCGTGTAGGAGAGAATAGCGGCGCGCCGGCTCTCGTCCGCAAGCGGGTTCTCCCAGACGTTCGTGAGAGACCCGACGGAAACGAACATCCGCTTGCCGTCGGGAGAGAACGCGATGTCCCGGGTCCAGTGCCCGCCCCCTCGTAATCGACCTCCGCCGGGGATATCGCTGACGACCACCTGCGGCGCACTCCGGGCTCTCAGGTCGCCGTTCTGGTAGGGAAAGCGCACGACCGAGTCGGTGTTGGCCACATAGACGTAGCGTGGGCGCGGGCCCGGGGGGTAGAAAGCGATCCCGAAAGGCTTGACCAGACCCTCCGCGAAGATCACGTTGACTTCCGGACGGCCATCACGGTCCGCATCGCGCAGCACGCGAATACGGTTCGGTCCGCTTTCGGCAATAAACAGGTCCCCGTTGGGCGCGGTTACAATCTGGCGGGGATTCGTGAGGCCTGTTGCGAACAGCTCCACAGTGAAGCCCTCTGGCACTCGCGGCCAGGCACCCTCGGGACGTGGAATGAGCTGTGGGCCATTATCTACCGACGGGGTGGCGTAGGGAGGGGGCAGATCGGCAGGGGTGATCCTGCGGCGTACCCCGGGCGCGTCGGTCGTCCAGTCCCCGAGCGCTGCTTCTCCGGTGAGCACAGCACCCGGCGGAGCGTACCGTACCGGGAAGCCTTTCGCTCCGATGTCACGCATTCCGTAGATACCGGCCAGGAGTGCAACAACCACCATGCCGTGGTGCGGACGCAGGCGTGGAAACCGTTTCATCAGGTTTTTCTCCGTTTGTGTTCGTGGTGCGATGTAGCGTCTATAGTGTACACTCTGACGCAGGGCGGGTGCACATTATTTCATGTCGCATCGCGGCACGCGGAGAAACAGCACCCGGAGAGGTATCCCTCCTTCCGGGAGGTGTCCACCTGTGTGTTTACGCAGGATTCGAGAATATGTTATAATGCGGGGCGAGGACCGAGACATCAGGTGAAGGAGCCAGAATGTTATGAGCACGATCATTGAAGAGATTATCGGGCGCGAGATACTGGACTCGCGAGGCAACCCGACGGTGGAAGTCGAGGTGTACCTGGAAGATGGAACGATGGGGCGTGCGGCCGTGCCCTCGGGCGCCTCAACAGGGGCGTACGAGGCCGTGGAATTGCGTGACGGAGACAGCAGCCGGTATCAGGGCAAGGGGGTCCTGCAGGCTGTGGAGAACGTCAACGAGACGCTGGCGCCCGAGATCACCGGTATGGACGCGGTGCAGCAGCGGGCAATCGATCTGAAGATGATCGACATGGATGGGACGCCCAACAAGAGCAAGCTTGGCGCGAACGCCATTCTGGGTGTGTCGCTGGCGGTAGCCAAGGCCGCGGCAGAATCGCTCGGATTGCCTCTGTTCCAGTATCTCGGAGGGGTGAACGCGTACACCCTGCCCGTACCGATGCTCAACATTCTGAACGGTGGCAAGCATGCTGATAGCAACGTGGACCTGCAGGAGTTCATGATCCTGCCGGTCGGCGCACAGACCTTCAGCGACGCGTTGCGGATGGGGTCGGAGGTCTTCCACAGTCTGCGCAAGGTGCTCAGAGGGCGCGGTCTGGCAACCGGGTATGGTGATGAGGGGGGCTTCGCACCGAACCTGAGTAGCAACGAAGAGGCCTTGAGTGTGATCATCGAGGCGATCGAAAAAGCAGGCTACGAGCCCGGGGGTGATATCAGTCTGGGACTGGACTGTGCGGCGACCGAGTTCTACGAGGACGGTCGCTACAACCTCAAGGGGGAGGGGAAGGTGCTGTCCGGGTCAGAGATTGTGGATATGTATGCGCGCTGGGTGGATAAGTATCCGATCCTCACACTGGAGGATGGTTGCGCAGAGGATGACTGGGAGACATGGAAGCTCCTGACCGAGCGGCTCGGGGGGCACGTGCAACTGGTAGGTGATGACCTGTTCGTGACTAACACCGAACGCCTCGGACGGGGTATCCAGATGGGCGTTGCTAACTCCATTCTGATCAAGGTCAATCAGATCGGCACGCTCTCTGAAACGCTGGATGCGATCGAGATGGCCAAACGCGCCGGATATACTGCTGTGGTATCGCACCGTTCCGGAGAGACCGAGGATGCAACGATCGCGGATATTGTGGTCGCTACCAATGCCGGGCAGATTAAGACCGGTGCACCCAACCGCTCCGACCGGGTCGCCAAGTACAACCAGTTGTTGCGCATCGAAGAGATCCTGGAGGATACGGCACAGTATGCCGGTCGGCAGGCCTTCTACAACGTGCGCCGCCCGGCGCAGTAACTGTTTCTGCTCTGGAGACAATGAGCGAGCCTGAGCGCGCGTACGAGTGGTACTGTATCGGGTGTCAGCGTCTGGCGCAGGAGCCGGTTAACCGGGAGCAGTTTCTCGCTCTCTGGCGGGAGTACGAGGCGTTTGCCGAGCAACTGAAGGCTGCAGAGGCGTCGGGGACAGTGCAGGACATCGACCCGGTGCAACGGGAGCGGATGCGCCTCCGGGCGAAACACGACCCATTCCTGCGGGCTATTCTGGTAGGCATGGTCGAAACGGGTTCGGTTTCGGAAATCACCGGGTGATGGGGGGAGCAGGTGCGCCGTACGAAGATCGTCTGCACCATCGGGCCGGCCAGCGCCCGGCGAAGAGTCATGGAGCAGATGCTCCGCGCCGGTATGAACGTGGCCCGGCTCAACTTCTCGCACGGTACGCATGAGGCGCACGCCGCTGCGATTGCCCTGTTGCGCGAGATCGCCGGGCGGTTGGGACGCCCTCTGGCCCTGCTGCAGGACCTTTCCGGTCCGAAAATCCGCCTGGGTGACTTTGCTCCAGTATTGCAGGTGCGGCGCGGGCAGGAGGTCTGTTTCTGCGCCGAACTGCCTTCCGAGGGAGCAACTGCCGGGGAGGCTACTCTGCCTCTACCAGTGCCAGAACTCCTGTCTGCGTTGAAACCCGGCGATACGCTTCTGGTAGACGATGGGAAGGTCACTCTGCGTGTTGTGGGCGTGGGGACTGGTGCCGGGCGGTTGCAGGTGCGTGCGCGCTGTGTGACCGGGGGGGAGATCCGGCCGCGCAAGGGGGTAACGGCGCCGGGAGTTGCGATCCGCATTCCGGCAGTGACCGAGAAAGATCTGTGTGACCTGCGATTCGGGCTATCACAGGGGATCGACTGGGTGGCTGCCTCCTACGTCCGCTCGGCAGCAGACCTGCAGCCGCTGCGCCGGGTGATGGACGAGACGGGTACGCAGGTGCCTGTGATCGCCAAAATCGAGAATGCAGAGGCTGTACGTAACCTGGAGGAGATCCTCGACGCTGCCGACGGGATCATGATTGCCCGCGGGGATATGGGCGTGGAGATGGATTTCGACGAGGTACCTCTGGTGCAGAAGCGGATCATCCGGCTCTGCAATCGCGCAGGCAAGCCAGTGATCACGGCGACGCAGATGCTGGAGAGCATGTTGACCAATCCTCGACCGACTCGTGCGGAAGCATCGGATGTGGCCAACGCAATTCTGGACGGTACGGACGCTGTGATGCTATCTGGAGAGACAGCTGTGGGGCACTATCCGGTGCCCGCGGTGCGCACGATGGCCCTGATTGCACGCCGGGCCGAGAGCGTGCTCTACCAGGACAGTCAGTTCCAGATGCGTCTGCCACCTGCACGGAATGTGACCGAGGCGGTAGCCCGGGCCACGGCGGAGATTGCGGAACGGGTGGGGGCCGCGGCTATTCTCTGCGCGACTACCAGTGGCAGCACAGCACGCCGGGTGGCACAGTGTCGGCCCAGAGTACCGATACTGGGCGTAACGACCAACCCGGCAACCTACTACCAGCTGGCGCTAACATGGGGGGTTACGCCGCTACTGATTGATCCTGTAGGAGACACGGACACGCTGATCGAGAGGACCATTACGGCCGCAGAGCAGGGAGGATATGTGCGGGTCGGGGATCGTGTGGTGCTCACAGCTGGCGTGCCGGTCAACAATCCTGGCACCACAAACCTGATCAAGGTACATGTCATCGGACAACCCTTGAAGAGCCACCCGGAGTGATCGGAAACCGGGAGGGCAGCGCCCGCCTCGTCAGCAGGTGTATCGTCATAACGGAGAGCACGCAATCGTTCGTTCTGCTTTCAGAATTGCTGGCCGGCGCCGCCGGTGGCTACGGGGAGTGCTCCATGCGAGCAGCGGAGCGCTGATCTGTTCCCTGTTTGTCTGGCTCGGGGTACAGGCTGCGTACCCATTCCGGCTGGCGGCGCAACTCCGGCAGGAGAATGACGCCATCGAGCGGGAGGTGCACCGGTACCGCCTGCAGAACCAGCGCCTGCAGCGCGAAGTAGAGGCGCTGTCGACGCGAGAAGGCGTGATCCGTGCGGCTCGCCGGTACGGGTGGGTCCTGCCCGGAGAGACCCGCCTCTTGCTTCCGTCTGCTCCTGTGGCTTCCGGAAAGCCGTGAACGTATGCGCGGCCGCAGGATGCTCCCCGATCTGGATCACGCCGGGATATCGTCATGGATGCCTGTGTGGATCTGCGCAGCGATACAGTAACGCGCCCGACGGCAGGGATGCGCCGGGCCATGGCAGAAGCCAGGGTCGGCGATGATGTGCTGGACGGGGACCCGACTGCCTGTCGTCTGCAGGAGCATGTGGCCGCGTTGCTGGGCAAAGAGGCCGGACTGCTGGTGCCGACAGGCACAATGAGTAACGCCATCGCTCTCAAAGTGCACACGCGACCTGGCGACGAAGTGCTGATGGATCAGGACGCGCACTCGTTGCACTATGAGGTCGGCATGCCAGCAACCATTGCGCAGGTGATGACACGGCAATTTCGCAGCCATCAAGGCGTTCCGGATCCCCGGGAGATCGCGGCCTGCATCCGTGCCGAAACCCTGCACACTCCCGGTACTGCGCTCATTGTTCTGGAAAACACGCACAACCGGGCAGGAGGGGCTGTGACCCCTCTGGAGATACATCGGGCCGTTTATGAGATTGCTCAGGGCCGGGACGTACGGGTGCATCTGGACGGGGCCCGATTGTTTCATGCGGCGATAGCGACCGGCAGAACCGTGGCCGAGTACGCGCAGTATGCGGATAGCGTGACGATCGCACTCTCTAAAGGGCTCGGGTGCCCGGCTGGTTCGGTGCTGTGCGGTACCCGGGCGTTCATCGAGCGCGCACGCAGGGTGCGGAAAATGCTCGGGGGCGCGATGCGGCAGGTCGGGATACTGGCAGCGGCGGGCCTCTATGCGTTGCAACACCATGTAGGACGCCTGCATGAGGACCATGCAAACGCCATGCGTCTGGCCGAGGGGATCCGGGAGATCCCGGGCATCGTCCTGCAGATGCCAGAGATCCCGACGAACATGGTCTACTTCCAGATACCTGTGGATGCCGGGATGTTCGCGCGTCGTCTTGCGGAGGAGCATGGGGTTCTCTGCCTGCCTGTAGGTGCGCAGCAGATCCGGATGGTGACACATCTGGATGTGGACGCTGCCGGTATCGCACGCGCTGTGGAAGGTGTCGGGCGGGTCATGGAGCAGTTCAGAAGAGCCTGATTTCCAGGGCCCGGAGAGGGCAGGCTCATGGAACTGCCGGATGAGCTAGCTCATCCGGCAGTTCGGCATCTCAGGTGCGGTGTCGGCGGAGGAAAGCCGGGATATCCAGTTCCTGCGGTTCCGGACGGGCAGGGGTTGACTGTTGCGCGGTCACCGGCGGGTGTGGAGGCGTTGTTGTGGTAGAGGGTGCAGACAGCGCGTCTGTGGCCGGTACTGCGGACGCCGTGTCCTGTCGTGCGGGGGCCGGGGGGGCG
>JANWZQ010000048.1 GCA_025054835.1 Chthonomonadaceae bacterium | reverse complement strand
CGCGATATCCCACAGAGAAAGCGCCTGCCCGCGAGGATACTTCCACTCCCAGAACTCCGACAGAGCATAACAGAAGATTGCTGGAGGCAGGGTCGGCCTGGAGCCGATCTGAAAACGGTAATATGTGGAGTATCCCGGACGGATCAGGCCCAGAGCATGCAACGGACAGTCGAGACTGTCTTCATTGGCCACGCCCCCACTCTCCGGTGCCACATAGGTATGTAAAAGACACTGCACATCCCGCCCAACAGTTTCACGGGATAGAGGCTTGGCCACACGATGAGTCGCAGCACGGAACACCGCCTCGGTCAATGTCTCCCGTGTGAACTCATATTCACGAAAGTAGTGAAAAGTCCAGGCCCAGGAGAAAGCCAGACTCCCCGGTCCCGTCAGCATCCAGTGCAGTAACCAGAGAGTGGCATCATCCTCCAGAAACGGATCCCATCCGGGCGATTGCGGAGTTCCAAACAGAGCCTTCCCCAGAACCGTCGGTTCCAGAAGACGCCCGGCAGGCGTGATGCGCTCGCGGGCCATGCGCGTCGTCAGAAGCCAGTGACGGATGCTCTGCGCCATGTTCTTACCAACACCCAGAGTGACCAGAGCATCCGCACGCGTAAATAATGCACCGGCTCCTGCCTCCGGAGATTGCAGAGCATCCAGTCCCTTCTTCAGCCACCCGGACCGCATTGCGAACGTCTGATGGCCAGCGAAAGAGGGGCTCACAGGCAGCAGTGCAGCCACCGATAGAGCTTCCGGTTCGGTGTCGACCTCTGCGCAACCTGTCTCTGCTGCATCCGGAACGACAGAATAGATGGAAAGGGTACGGGGTTGACGCTTTTGCATATATGTATGCATACCCGATATGCGCAATGTAGATTGCAATACTCCGCAACAATATCGCAGCCCGGTAGCAGGGACTGACCTGCCTCGCCAGATCCACGCGGGCTCAGGACTCCAGGTCTCGCAGATCCTCGGCCATGCGGGAGGTCATGTGCTCCCATGCGGCAAGGATCCGATCATCGAACGGATCCTCATCACTGCTGGCGATCCGGCCCCGGGCATCGAGCCACGCCACCGTGCGGCGCACTCCTTCCACCCACGGAACCGTGTAACGGAACCCCAGATCCTGCATGGCCGCCTGATTGTCGAAAATGCCCGGGTACTGGAAGATCTCCACACTGATGCTGGCCCGTCGCGGCGCCAGCCGGCCGAGCAGATCGGTTGGAATGTGCACCAGTCCGGGGGGAGGCGCGTTCAGCGCGGCAGCAACACCCTCATGGTACTGATTCCAGGTCATCCACTCCTCGCCAGTGAGATTGTAACACCGCCCGTACGCCTTCGGATTGCCCATCGCGCCAATGAAACCCTGCGCCACATCATCGATATGGCAGGCCGCCCAGAGACTCTGCCCGTCTCCATGCACGATCACGGGCTTGCCCTTGCGGATACGATCGATATACGTGGTGCTCCACCCGAGCGAGTGCACAATCGTGCCCCCCTCGCCATACGTCTGTGAGGGACGCAGGATCGTGACCGCAAAATCGCCCCGCTCGTGCGCCTGCATCAGGATGTCCTCTATGCGCGCCTTGTTGGCGCCGTAGGTCCCGGTCGGACGACGGGGCTCATCCTCCCGGATCGGGTAGCGCTGCGCTGGCCCGCCGTAGACGCAGGCGGTGCTGCAGAAGAGGAACTGCCCGATGCGCCCGCGAAACGCCCGCACCACGCTCTCCGCGTCCTCTGGAACGTAGCCCACCATGTCGATCACGCAATCGAACGTGCCGGCCTCCGCCATCTGTGCCTCGAAGGTCGCGTAGTCCCGGCGGTCCCCGTGGAGGAACACAGGCGTGCCCGGGAAACGGACCTCGCTCTGGCCCCGATTGTACAGCGTAACCGCATCGCCCCGCTCCAGCAGACGCGGCGTGATCGCACTGCTGATCAGGCCGGTTCCTCCAATGATAAGCACACGCATGGAACGCACTCCTTTCCGGGCTCCCTGTTCGGATCAGGCCACGCTGTTGCGCAACGTACCGATCCCTTCGATCTCAATCCGGATCTCATCGCCAGATTGCAACGTGAAATCGTCCGGAGGGATGATCCCGGTGCCGGTGAGCAGGAACACCCCCTGCGGAAAATCATTCTCACGGAAGAGCCAGCCGACCAGCTCCGCCACAGTACGCCGCATCTGTGCTGTGGACGTGCTGCCGGCAAATACTACCTCCTGACCCCGCAGAACCGTCATCTGGATGGTCAGTGTGTGCGGGTTCAGACCATCTGCCGGCACGATCACCGGGCCGAGCGCGCAGCTGGCACGATAGACCTTGGCCTGCGGCAGGTAGAGCGGGTTGGCCCCCTCAATGTCCCGGGAAGACATATCGTTCCCGATGGTGTAGCCCAGAATGCGCCCGTTCGCGGCAAGCGCGACGGCCAGCTCCGGCTCCGGCACGTTCCACCGGGAGTCTGCTCGAATGCGGATCGTGTCGTTGGGGCCGACGACACGATGCGGGGTCGCTTTCAGGAACAACTCCGGGCGGTCCGCAACGTAGACGCGGGCGTAAAAGTCCCCTCCAGCCTCCGACTCGGCCATGCGCGCCAGCTTGCTGCTCTCGTAGGTGACTCCCGCGGCCCAGACCTCCTGCCCGGCCACGATCGGCGCGACCAGAGAGGGGTGACCGTAGCGTCCGGGCAACACGTCCAGTGCGTCGTACGGTAGAGCCTCCCCGGCAATCGCACCCTCCAGCATCGCAGTCAGGTCCCGGTCGGGCGCAACGAATGCGCGGGCCACCACCTGATCTTCCAGAGGGAAGACCTGTCCCTCTCGCACCCATCCCCAGCGCTTCTGTCGGCCCGCGTGGGGCAGGTAGGTCATGTAACGGCACAGTGCCACCGGATGTACCTCGTGGTTCATGTGGATGCGGAAGGGTTCGGCACCGGGGCCGGGAACTCCTGCACCGTTTCACGTGAAACCTTTTCGACGCTAAATTCTTAACATTAAGAATTTTACGATTGAGATATGGGGAGTGCGGGATCTACGTCGCGCACAGCGGGATGGGAGGCAGGACCGCGTTACCTGTTACCGGGATATTACTCCTCTATCCTGACAGAAGGAGCAGTAGCCGTAGATCTCGAATGCGTGGCTGACCACCCGGAACTGCTGGTCGGCGTCGGGCAAAGGGATGATCTCGGGCAGAGGGCAGGCATCCACACAGAAGCTCTTACCGCACTGGAGGCATATG
>JANWZQ010000186.1 GCA_025054835.1 Chthonomonadaceae bacterium | reverse complement strand
AAGCAGCACTACGGGATAACCGACGAAAAGACGCTCCGCTACTTCGTAGTGCATGTGGAAGCCGACGAGGTCCACCGGACGCAGGAGCGCGAGCTGTTGCAACGCCTGGTGACGAACACAACAGAGGCGGAAGCGGCTGTTGACGCTGCCTCGCGCGCGCTGGACGCGGTCTGGAACATTCTGAGTGGCGTCTGTCGACGGCATCAGATCCCGTGCCACTAGATCGCCGGCCGGGATTGCTCTGGCAATGCGCTCTGTCTCGTCGACGTCGGGACAGAGCGCAAGACTTTATGGCCTTTTGGGAAGGTGGGCGCATGCAGGGTCAGAACAGAGCACAGGGTGTGGACGCAGAAGCAGTAATAGAGGAAATCCTCGGGGAGCATCCTCGTGCGCGCGAGTTGCGACAGATGCGGTCTGTGCTGGAACAGCGGAAAGACGCCATGACCCGTGAGCGCGACCGTTGTCGCAATGCGCAGGAGCGGGAGGCTCTGGAGAAAAAGCTCGCTGAGCTGGAACAACAGATCGCCATCTTACGGCAGGAAGAAGAGATCACAGCATTTGTCGAAGCCTCGGTGCGCGTCTCCCTGTTGAAAGAACCGGACTGAGCGGAACCATATTGTGGAGGAGGCGTGGAAGTTTTGTCTTCGGGAAGGAGCGCGAGGATGATCGTCGGAGTACCCAGAGAGATCAAAGACAATGAGTACCGGGTTGCGATGGTGCCCTCCGGGGTGGAAACGCTGGTTGAAGCGGGACATACGGTTCTGATCGAAACAGGCGCGGGACTGGGAACAGGGATCGAAGACGAGGAATACCGGACGGCGGGTGCGGAGATCGTGTCCTCCGGTCCGGAAGTGTTCCGACGAGCCGAGATGGTCGTCAAGGTCAAGGAGCCACAACCTTCCGAATACGACCTTTTGCGCGAGGGGCAGATCCTCTTCACCTACTTCCACTTCGCTGCCAGCGAAATGCTGACCCGCGCCATGGTAGATCGCGGTGTGGTCTGCGTTGCCTACGAAACCATTCAGATGCCTGACGGGACGTTACCGTTGCTGACGCCCATGAGCGAAGTAGCCGGGCGCATGGCGGTGCAGGAAGGAGCCAAGTATCTGGAGCGGCCCATGGAAGGGCGAGGGATCCTGCTGGCAGGCGTTCCGGGGGTGCCTCCCGCCAATGTGGTGATACTGGGAGGAGGCGTTGTAGGATCCAATGCGGCGAAAATCGCGGCTGGCTTTGGAGCCAACGTCTACATCCTGGATATCAATCTGGAGCGATTGCGCTATCTGGATGATGTCATGCCCCCCAACGTGACGACGATCTTTTCGAACCGGCGCAACATCGCGCAACTGCTGCCACAGGCCGATCTGGTCATCGGTGGGGTCTTGCGGCGCGGGGCGAAAGCGCCGACTCTGGTGACGCGCGAGATGCTCAAGACCATGAAGCGTGGGGCTGTGGTCGTGGATGTGGCAGTAGATCAGGGGGGATGCTTTGAGACCACCTACCCGACAACGCACAGCGCGCCCACGTACATCGTGGAGGGCGTGGTGCACTACTGCGTGGCCAACATGCCCGGGGCGGTGGCCGGGACCTCAACCTATGCCCTGACCAATGAAACGCTCCGGTACGCTCGATTGCTGGCGGATAAGGGATGGAAACAGGCCATGCGGGAGAACCATGCGCTGTTGCAGGGGTTGAACGTGGCGCATGGCCGGGTGACACTGCGCGACATTGCGGAGCAGTTCGGCTACCCCTACACACCGGCAGAGGAACTGATTGCTGCATGACCAGAGCAATCCCATCGGGCGATCCAGTGGCACAGGATCTGATGCCGTCGACAGACGCCACTCAGATGGACCGGACAGACCACCCCTCCAGCCAGTAACCTGACCGGATAGGAGCCGGAAGGCGTTATGCACGTTCTCTGGCACCGTGGTGTGCGCCATGGTGAGCGCAATGGCGCACTGTGGGTTGGTCAGAACTTGATGGGCGAACCGTCCGGCATGAAAGCGTCAATCCCAAGCCCGGTAGCAGGCGCAGGCAGAAAGACGATAGAACTCTCCAGGAGCCGCGTGGTGTCTACCGGCAGGCCTGCTCTGGCGACGTCGACGTAGCGCAGGGCCAGCTTCTGAATGTCACGGGGCAGAGATTTCACAGGGATCGATATCTCCTGTCGGCCGAGCTTTGCGCGTTGCTCCGGGGTCAGGAGAGGAAGCAGTTTCTTCATCAACTCATCCGACATCTTGCCCCGCAGTGGCCGTTGATCCATGATTTCGGTTTCGATTGCCTGCTGCGTATCCGTCTGCTCAATCGTTAAACGCTGGCTGGCGTTCATCAAAAACGTCAGGGCCTCCATCACCTGCCCGGGGGATGCCTCGGGCATCTGCGCAATAATGCGCCGTTCGCTCAGCTGCCTGCTGATGGCAACTTTCCACCCGCTCACGGCAGAGAACTGGCGTAATACACTTTCCATGGAGGCGTTGCGCACATCCAGTGAGAGTGAACGTGCCGGGAAAGTGACCCGATTTCCAGTGGCGTCCGCGCGAAACTGGAGGATGTTCTCTTCTTTCTTCTCATCGAGCCGAAGGATCCGCAGGGATACCCCCATATCTTCCCATCGCAACCCGAACTCGCGCTGGAGTGTCCTGTCCTGCTCGAGTCGAACAGGCCAGTGGCGGTATCGCAGGATAAAAACCCCGTTGACCTGATACACCTCTCTCTGGGAGCCTTTGCCCAGCCCCTGCAGGGTCGCAAGGATGTCTTTTTCCGGTATCTCGCGCAAGGAGAGTTTGAGGATTTTTAGCTCCCCGACGTACACGTCGGACAGGATATTGATCTTCCACGCCTTACTGATAGCAGCCAGCGCCTCTGCAAGTGTCGCATTTTCGATCTCAACAGGGGGCAGGACAGATCCTTTCGAGGGAGACTGCGGAGAACGCGCACTTGCCGGGGGCACGCTGATCAGATGACAGAGGATCAGAAACGCACAGAGAACATGCACTGGAAACGCCATGGTGAACTCCTGAATACCGCAACAGAGGGGCAGGCGTACGACACCTGCCTGCCCCGGGAGTACAGGCCATTTCACTGCGCCGTGACGCGAACCTGCACCATGAAACCCTGTGGTGTATCGCGCCTGGCATGGCCATTGGGAAGCTGGTTGAAGGCCTGATACCAGTCAACGAATGTGGTATCCACTGCAACGTTCGGGGCAGTACCACTGATGAGGAAAGTTACCGTATTGCCTGATGTTCCTGCCCGTGTGTAAGTATATCCGGCAACCATACTACGGAGAAATCCCTGAAAGATTTCCACTGCAGTGGGTGTGTCGAAGAAGCTGCCGGCGATCACACCGCCAATGAGCAGGGAGTCGGCGTCAGTCGCAGAAACACTGTAGGAGAAAAAGTGTTTTTCTTAACGGTGATCAGGCTGGCTGGTCCCGTTGCCGTGAGGGGAGGATCACTGATGAAACCAGCAGAAGGCACATGGGCACTTGCTATTGGGGGGGGAGAAGAAGCAGACAGAACGATCCGAACAACGATGAAGCTCTTGGCAGCATGATTACGAACTCCTTTCCAGGTACCGGGCGTTTACGTGAAGTTTTCTTATGCAGAAAAGATGCAACGCTCCAGTGAAATCATAGCATTCTCTGGCACAGTTGTCAACGATCCTGGTGGAAGTCCTTTGCAGTCTGCCCGGTCTGGATTGGAGAGGAGGAGAAACTGTATTATCCCCGCACGCTGGCAGGAGCAGGAACCGATGCGGGCTCACTCAGAACCTGCCGGATTTTCAGGGCCAGTGTATCCATGGTGTATGGCTTGCACAGGAGTGCGATGCGACCCTCCGGGCGTGCCAGAGTATTCAGCTCGTCCAGGTTGCCGGAGACGAGCAGAACACGTGCCTCCGGGTGGACGGCGCTCAGACGGTAGATCAACTCTGGCCCGTCCATACCGGGCATCACGACGTCCGATACGATCAGATGGATGTTACGCGGGAACTCGATCGCTGTTCGCAGAGCCTCCGGGCCGTTGCCTGCCGCCAGAACATGGTAGCCCCGGCGTTGCAGGGCGCGCACCGTGATCTCACGCACCTGTGGCTCATCCTCGACCAGCAGGATCGTCTCGGTGCCGTTGGTGTGCATGGGCACTTCAGTTTCTGGAGCCTCGCAGGCAGGCGCGTGCGTGCGGGGCAGAAAGATCGAGAAGCAGGTGCCGGCACCCAGCTGACTTTCTACTGTGATGTGGCCCCCTGCCTGCTTGACGACGCTGTAGCAGGTTGCCAGTCCCAGGCCTGTGCCCGCGCCGTTGGGCTTTGTGGTGAAAAAGGGCTCGAACAGGTGTCGCAGCACGTGATCAGACATGCCGATGCCGGTGTCGCTCAGGGTCAAGCGGACGTACTCCCCGGGTTGCAGTTCGGGGCCATATTCCTGTTGCTGGGCGTCAAGGAGGTACGGTGCTGTGGCGATCGCGAATTCTCCACCATCCGGCATGGCATCACGGGCGTTCACTGCCATGTTGATCAGGACGTGTTCAAACTGATCCGCATCCAGATGGACGTAGAGGGGTTCCGGGTGCAGGGTGAGAGTCATGTGGGCGCGTTCTCCGAGCACGGTGCGGAGCATGCAGGCGTTGGCCTGGATCAGGTGGTTGATGTCCAGCACACGGGGTTGCGCGGTCTGCTGTCGGGCGAAAGCCAGCAGCTGGCGCGTGAGGGTGGAGGCTTTCTGGGTGGCCATCTGCAGGCAGTCGAGGTAGTGGTGAGCAGGGTGTCCCTCGCTGATGTGGTGGCGGATCAGGTCCGCGTAGCCAATCACAGCGGTGAGCACGTTGTTGAAGTCATGTGCGATGCTGCTGGCGATTTTGCCGATGCTCTCCAGCTTCTGTATCCGGTACATGGATTGCAGGTGTTTCTTCTCCTGCGTGATGTCGCGTAGGACGCCGAAAGAGCCTGCCGGCTCCCCGGACGCATTGGAGACTACGATGGAAATATCGGAGATCCATCGGGGATCGCCGTCGACACTGTAGATCAGGTAGTGCGCATTCCAGAAAGGTTCGATCCCTGAACGACGGCGGGCGATGGCCTCATCCAGAGAGAGTGTGGCCAGAGGGCCCTGAAGTTCCACGCGTTCCACCAGACGGCACCAGATCGCTTCCGTAATGCGGTCGCAGGGGATACCGATGAGATCCGCGATGGTGCTATCCTGATGGTAGTGCTTGCCTGTGGCAAAGTCCAGATAGTAGGTGGTTCCGCCGGCGTGTGTCGGCGGAAGCGGGCAGGACAGAGGGTATGGATACGAATCCCGGTGCTGCCGGATATGACCGATTTCCAGAGGACCACTCGCCACCGGGCATTGTTTCATAGTGATACTTCCATTCCGGTGGATGTCTCCACCTGCTCCATCGATGTGCTTCGAAACCTGCATCACGTAGCAGGACAGCAGTACTGACCAGTACTGTTTCTCTGGCAGGCAGCACGCGGGAACCCGGGTGTTCTACTCTATGTTCCTGCATATTAAAAATCGGAAAAACAGGTTTTTTTTTCAGACTGGTCACGCAGATTGGCAGTCGTTGTGGCGTGCGCAGAGGCTTTCAAAACGCCGGGCAGGGTGGGTCAATGGGCTATCTGGATCAGGCAACGGGGTGGTAGAAGAAAGCGCAACGTGCCTGCCGGGGGCGCGATGCAGTCCAGCTCAATGGCTGCCAGAGCACCCCGCTTCATCTCAACGGAGCCTCCCGTGACCTGCTGGATGACTTCGCTCATGTCGGGTTGGTGTCCTACCAGGAGCACCCGATCGTCGGCCTGCAGCTCGAGCAGAAGGCTCTGGAGCGTATCATGATCCAGCCGGCCTGAGGCAAGACGGGAGTCGATAGCAGGTGCGGGGAGTTGCAGGATCTCGGCAACAATCTCTGCCGTCTGTCGGGCACGCACAAGAGGACTGGTGTAGATCCGATCGATTCTCAGGGCGAGGCGTTGCATGCCCAGCGCTTCCGCGCGGAGGCGCTCAACGCCTTCCGGGGTGAGGCAGCGATCGAAGTCTCGCCCGGAATGAGAGCGTTCTTCTGCATCCCCGTGGCGCAGGAGGAAGAGGTGCATCGGCAGAACCCCTGTATGCGACCGCGCCTACTCGCTTTCCTCTACCGACAGATCAGGGAAGGTTTTGAGCGCTTCCAGCTGATGGTGGAAGCGGCGCATTTCTTCCAGTGTGATCACGCCCATGCGGGCGAACCGGCGCCGCTCTCTGGGAGATTGCTCGCTGGCGTTATCCAGGAGAAGGCTTTCTTTCCAGTCCTCATGTTTGATGTAGAGTTCGCCCAGTTTCTTACATCGGGAGCAACGGTATTTGATGTAGACATAGTTTGGCCCGGATTGCCGCATGTAGATGCCTTGCTGCATGACGTCACGCCGCGTGATCCGCTGGCCGCAACGACACAACAGACCAGTCTTCATCCCGTTGTAATCCTCCGTGCCGCAGCACGTGACTCCGTGCGAGATCGTAAGCCCGTGCGAGGGCGGCGGCAACACGGAACGCTATGGGCGTCTTCGTGTTGGGAATATCTTCTTCCCCTCTGTACGTCATTATACCATAATCGGGCGTGCACGCAAAACGGGGAAGTAGCTCCCTGCAATCCTGTGACGCAGGGGATATGTCGTTGTGACGGCTCCCGAGTGAGGCAGAAGCAGGTGTGAGCGCGCGCGCGCTCTGTGTCACATACGGCGTCCGGGATCGTAATTCAAGCAGGGACCGCCTGTCGGCACGGCAGGCATCTCCTCTCGGCTGTGATCATGGACAGTTTGAGAGGGCTCTGGTAGTAATCAGGCACAGACTGGCCCTGCAACTGCGTAACCTGTGGAAAAACCACAGCGTCCAAACAGCAGGTAGCGCGTTACCGATGTCATGCGTTCCGGCGCATGAGGAGGTTCACACAATGTGCAAGCACGCAATCAATTTACGGAAAGATGGTACGCCCGGCTTCCGGTCCATGTTTCTGTGCGGAGGTCTGGCACTGGTTCTGCTGCCTGTGTGTGCAGGCGCCCAGATCAATCGCTCGCGTCCTCCGGCGCCTCCAGCTTCCGGTCAGAGCGCGGGCAGTTCCAGCGCGTCGCAGAGTGCCGGTTCGGCGCGGCGCGATGGAGGGACTGCAACGGGAGGGCGCACACAGTCGTTGACAACGCGCAGCAGGTACCCGTTCGACAATGAGGTGCACAGTTACACCGGACCCATGTCGCCTTTCGCCTATCGCCCTCAGGACTACCAGCGGCGGGCACGGAACGGAGTATCCGGGCCTTATACCGGGCCTCTTTCGCCGTTCATGACGTATCAACCACCACAGGTGGATCGCTTCAACTACCCGTCTGGTTTCAATCGTTTCAATCAGACGCAAGAGGGCTTTCAGTTCCGATACCAGAACGGTCTATTCGGACGCAATCAGATCTGTTACTATCTGGGATGGGGCGAACTGTTCTTCCCGAGTGGCATGGCCTTCTTCCCGTACTACTATCCGCGATTTGTGCAGGGAGTGACGACGCTCTCGCCTTACGCTTTCTATGTGGGCCTGTTTCCAACCTTCATGAGTGTGAATGTGGGAGACTACGCGCCCCCACCGTACACTTATGTGCCGATCCCGGTCTATGTCAACGGAGTGTACAGCGGGTGGCGCCGGGATGATGTGGACGACTACTACCTGAATCGGGAGATCGAGCGCCTGCGACAGAAAGAAGAACGTCTCCGGCAACGCGAGCAGGAACTGGACAGACGAGAGCGCGAATTGCGGCAACGTGAGGAGAATGCCAGTCGCCCGGATCGTGATCTGCGCATTGCTGTGGACGATATCTGCCGGACCTGGACGGACAAGAATATTCAACTGCTGGCAAAGCATGTGCGCCGTGATGTGCGGATTGCCGTTTATCTACGGGGCAAGTACCAGTACTCTCTGGATGCTACCGACTATCTGGACATCACGCGCGATGCCCTGAATGTGGCGAACACGGTGAAGTTTACGCTGGACCGGATCGAGCGTAAAGAGGCGAACATCTACACTGTCTCGGGCAAGCATGTGTACCGGGACCGGGAAGGGGAGTCACGGACGGTTCTGGTCTCCTACGTGTTGGAGAAAATGGACGGAGAGTACATCATCACCCAGATCGGCACTGCGCCGGAGCGACTCTCGGAGTAGATGCAGGTCATTGACCCCCCTGCCCCGGATGGGGCAGGGGATTCTTCTTTGTCCGGTGTACAGTGCAATGAACGATTGGAGGAGACTGCTGCAGAACGCGGGATGACCTTCAGGATCTCCTCAACAGCGCGTTCCAGCTGCCGATCCCGGGAATTGTAGCAGTCTTCCAGGGTGTTCTCGACCAGGATGTCCGGAGGGCAGCCATTGTTTTCCTGATTGATGCCACCGAGCGTGTAGGTGCCTACCGCAGGAATACGCAGGGTGCTTCCATCAATCAGGGTGGTGCTACCTGTGCCGATAACGCCTCCGAAAGTGGGTGTACCCACCACTCTGCCCAGCTTCAACTCCTTCACGCCCCATGGGAACACCTCGGCATTGCTGAAGGAGGCTTCGTTAATAAGAACCACGACAGGCTTGTTCCACGCCTTCAATGGAGCAGTAGAACGGACAGGATCGTCGCGCAGAGTCCGGTAGGCGAACACCCGGTCCTGCAGAATGGCAAGGATCTCGTCGGCGATACTCCCCCCGCTGTTGAAGCGGAGGTCCAGTATCAGGCCCTCACAGGATTGCAGATCGCCGAAAACCTCGCGCCGGAACTTCTCCAACTGCTCCGGGCCCATCGCGTTCAGGTGCAGGTAGCCGACACGACCGGTGGAAAGGCGCTCGACCGTGGTCGCACGCTCTTTCTGCCACCTTTCGTATTCTAGCTGACGATAGGCTGCCTGCGTGATCGCACGGATCCTGACGGTGCGCGCTCCTTCCTCACGGGCTTCTGTATTGACCAGAAGTTCCAGACGTTTTCCAGCTCGATCCGCGAGTTGCAAGTAGACCCTTTCATTGCCTTCGACTGGCTTGCCGTCGATCTTGAGAATGATGTCGCCGGGCTTCAGACGGCTCTCCTCGCGATCTGCGGGGCCTTTCGGCATCACCGAGCGGATGCGCACTCCCCGGCCATGATAGGTGTCGTCGAACTCAACGCCAAGAGAGGCAGTAGCCGGGCCTTCCGGTGCGCGTGAGGCAGGGGGCGCAATGCCTGTGTGTGAGGCGTTCAACTCACCCAGAGCTAGATTGAAAAGCACATAGAAATCCTCTCGGGCAGCAATGTCTTCCACAACCGGTCGGTAGCGAGCCTTTACGGCATTCCAGTCCACACCATGCATTTGTGGGTCGTAGAAGCCGTCGCGCATCTTGCGCCATGCCTCGTCGAAGAGCTGTAACATCTCGAGACGTGTATCCACGTCCATGCGCGCGATCACGGTGATAGGAGTTACTGCACTGGCATTGAGCGTCAGGCTGCGCACGCTACCCTCAGCGAGGTAGAGAACACGAGCGCCATCCTGAGTGAATTGCAACGCAGTGCCGGACTCGGCGCCGCTCTGGGTCAGGCGTACCGGAGGAGTTTCGCCATCTGCCGCAATACGCCAGAGGTCCGTTCTTCCTGCCTGCGACAGGGCAAAGACAAGAGTTTTTGCGTCGGGGGAGAGCGCAAATCCAGAGATATTGCCCTCCACGCGTGTGACCTGTCGGGCGCGGCGATGGATGTCCGGCAGATCGAGCGCAACCTGCACGGGCTTCTTCGGGGAGGGGTGTGCAGTTCCGGACTCATTGCGTTCCGTGTCTTCCTGATCCTTCTCCTCCTGCAGACTGATGCTGTAGAGGTTGGTGTTACCGGTCCGGTCGGACAGGAAGAAAATGCGAGTCGCATCGCTGGACCAGACGGGACTGCTGTTGAGGACCGGGTATCGGGTCAGGTTGTGCACGGTGCCTGTGTCGACCGATATGAGAAAGAGGTCCGAGAGTGATCCGGCAGAGTGGGACTTGAGCCGCTCACAGGCAATCCAGCGCGAATCCGGTGACCATGCGATGTTGCGCAACGAGGGATCTTTCAACAAGCATCGGAAGGCTCCGCCCGCTGCAGGCATCACGCAGAGTTCCGCACCGTTGTAGCCACGCAGAAAGGCGATCAACTGGCCGTCAGGGGAGAAAGCCGGACTATGCTCGGCGATGCCAGCTGTGGTGGTTAGAGCGCGGGCCTGCCGTGTTTTCACATCAGCGACATACAGGTCGGAGTCGCCAGTACGATCAGAGGCGAAAGCGAGCCGGGTGCCATCTGGCGACCACGCTACGTCCTGTTCTCGCTGGGGCGTTTCTGTAAGGCGAGTGGTCTCTCCGCCACTAACTGGCTGGAGAAAGATCTCACCGTGCACCACGAGAGCAAGCGTCTTACCATCCGGCGACAGAGCGACTTCCTGCACATTGTTGCGGTACGTCTCGCGTCGCAGATTATTGGTTCGTTCGTCGGTAGGCGCAAAGATATCGATACGTTTTGCCTGTTCCCTGCGAATGTCCAGTGACCAGAGGGCGAACTCCCGTTCAAAAACGATCCGGGTCCCGCTGCGATCGATGGTTGGATAGAAGATATTGCCATTTTGAAACCGGGTCAAAGGGGTTGCTTTGCCACCAGCGGGCTTGCGCCAGATGTTCGCTGCATCCCCGCGGTCGCAGACAAAGTAAAGCGTCTGGCCATCCGGTGAGAAGAGAGGATAGCGTTCGTTCTCTGGTTCCCGCGCGAGCCAGGTGCCCGGTCCGCCTGTGGCCGGGTACTGGACAAGATTGGCGTTGCCGCTGCCGCGGTAGCCGCGTCGGGTCCACGAACCGCCGCGTGTTGCTGCGACAGCGGTTCCGTTCGGAGTGAAGACGGGGTGGGCCAGAGCAAAATCATCTGTGGCGATTCGTCGTGTGCTACCCGTGACAACATTGACAGCGTAGATACTGGAGGTGCGCGTTGTTTCGCGACTTGAAGTGAAAAGAACCTCTTTGCCGTCCGGCGACCATCCGCCAACCAGGTCGTCAGCCGAGTGAAAGGTGAGCTGACGTGCTCGCCCACTTTCCGCTGGAATGAGGAAGACGTCGTAGTTGCCGTCTCGCCGGGAGGAGAAGGCGATCCATCGACCGTCCGGAGACCATGAGGGCAATTGATCGTGCGCCTCATGTATGGTCAGGCGGCGGGCTGTACCCCCATCGGAAGGCACAATCCAGAGGTCTCCGTGATAAGAGAAGGCAATCAAGGTTCCATCCGGAGAGAGGGCAGGATGTCTGGGAAATCGAATCGGACGGTGTGCAGGAGCCCGGGACAGTACGCCAGGGGCCGGCAGGCACAACATCAGGACAAGCAACAGACTTCTCATGCGCATGACACCGGATCACTGAGATGAAGAATGATGACGAATAATGTACCACACAGGCGCGTTATGAAACACAGGATGAGAAGGAAAGAGGCCCGAAAACGCACAGGATCGGGCATGTAGAAACCGAAAATAGTGTGCTGCGACTCTCTACAGGAAGAAGAACGATGCCACGACCCCTTGTGATTGCCAACGGAAATCTGCTGGTCGCCTGTGATAAGCACCTGTACATCCGGGACCTGACTTTTCCCTACATTGGTCTGCTGAATCATCTGAGCGGGCATCCGATCCGGATCGGATTGTGGGTGTCCGGGCAGTTCGCGTGGTTGGATGCACCTGCCTGGCGGATAGAGCCGCGGTACGAGCCAGACACGCTGGTAACGCGGTCGGAATGCGTGCACCCGGGGATGAAAGTGCGACTGATTGTCTCGGATTGCGTGTCTCATCGGGACAATATCCTGCTGCGCGCCTTCGAGGTCGAAAACCGCTCGGATCATGAGCGTGAGGTTCGTCTTTTCCTCAGCCATAACTTTCACATTGCCGAGACCGATATCGGGGACACCGCTTTTTACCATCCTTTTCTGGACGCGGTGGTGCACTACAAGCGCGATAACTACTTTCTGATCAGCGGACGTTCCGGGAGCGAGGGGATCTTTCAATACACAACAGGTGTCAAAGGGTTCAATGGCGCAGAGGGCACCTGGCGTGATGCGGAAGACGGATGGTTGTCCATGCATCCTGTGGAGCAGGGCTCGGTCGACTCCACGGTGAGTTTTCAGACGCGTGTTCCTGCCGGTAAAAAGCAGTGCATTCAGGTGTGGTTGTGCGCGGGACGCACGCTGGCCGAGGTAGCACAGTTGCACCGGCAGGTACTGGATCGGGGGTTCGAGGTCATTCAGGAGCAGACGCGCACCTACTGGATGGCATGGTCGCGCAATGAGGCCGAGGAAGAACGCATACGCACGCTGCCCCCGCAGATAGCGGAGCTTTTTCGGCGCAGTCTGCTGATCATTCGAACGCAGATAGACAATCGGGGCGCGGTGATTGCAGCCAATGACTCGGATATCATGGTCACGGCGCGGGCTCATTACGCCTACATGTGGCCGCGTGATGGGGCATTGGTGGCGTTTGCGCTGGATCGCCTGGGTTATCAGCACATCACCCGTCAGTTCTTCCGCTTCTGCCGGAGGCTACTTCTGGAGGACCGTTCCAGAGAACAGGCCGTCTTCATGCACAAGTACAGCGCGGACGGTTCCTGGGGAGCTACATGGCACCCCTGGGTAGTGGACGGCGCGAAGGAGGTGCCGTTCCAGCAGGATAGTACGGCGCTGGTGCTCTGGGCCCTGTGGCGGCACTATGAGCGTTACCGGGATCTGGAGTTCATCGAGGGCCTCTACGAGGATTTCATCATACCGACTGCCGATTTCATGGCGCGTTATCGCGATCCGCACACCGGGCTCCCGCTACCGTCTTACGACCTCTGGGAAGAGCGCCGGGGGATCAACGCCTATACCTGTGGCACCGTGTTTGGCGCGCTGGAGGCTGCGGCGCAGTTTGCCCGGGTGTTTCACGACGAGCGGGCGGCGACCTACGCGCAGGCGGCTCAGGAAGTGCGACAGGGCATGGAACAGCACCTCTGGGACCAGGAAGCCGGGCGATTTGCGCGACGGATCCTGTTACAACAGGACGGAAGTATCGAACGAGACCTGACACTGGACTCGGCGTTGTATGCTCTGTTCGCATTTGGCGCCTTTTCCGCCAGTGACCCGCGCGTGGAGCAGACGATGCGGCAGACGCTGTCCCGGTTGTGGGTGCAGACCGAGATCGGTGGGATGGCTCGCTACGAGAACGACTACTACTTCCGGCGCAGTGAGGACGTGGGGCGTGTACCGGGCAACCCGTGGATCATCTGCACGCTCTGGGCCGCGCAGTTTTACATCGCGCATGCGCGGGAGAAACGTGATCTGGACACACCTCTGGGGCTGTTACTCTGGGCCGCTGCCCGTGCGACAGAGAGCGGGATCCTGCCCGAGCAAGTGCACCCTTTCACCGGCGAACATCTTTCTGTATCCCCGTTGACGTGGAGCCATGCCGAATTTGTGTCCACGACGGTGCAGTACCTGGACCGGTTGTGGGAGTTACAACAGGGCTCTCTGGAATAGGCGGAGGTAGACAGAATGTACTACCTCCGCTGCGCCGGGAGCTTCCATCGAGTAGAAGGGAGCAGGAGCCGCGTCACCACCCGCGTACTGCCATGCGCTCGGCCTCAGAAAGGGTGCGCACGTCCAGACCGGGCATGCAGTCGCCGAGACCCATGGAGACTTCCTTCAGGACCTCCGGGTTGTTGTAGTGCGTGACAGCATCCACGATGGCGCGTGCACGCGCCTTGGGATTGGAGGACTTGAAGATACCGGAGCCAACGAACACAGCCTCTGCACCCAGTTGCATCATGAGCGCGGCATCGGCAGGAGTTGCCACACCTCCCGCGGAGAAATTGGGCACGGGCAACTTGCCGGTCTGATGGACTTCAACAACCAGTTCATAGGGAGCGCGCAGTTCTTTTGCCGCGACCATCAGTTCATCTTCGCGCATGGATTGAATGCGGCGGATTTCCTTCATCACAGTGCGCATATGACGCACCGCCTCCACGATATTGCCGGTACCTGCTTCTCCTTTGGTGCGGATCATGGCAGCACCCTCCGCGATCCGTCGCAGCGCTTCCCCGAGATCGCGGCACCCGCACACGAAGGGCACTTTGAATGCGTGCTTGTTGACGTGATTTTCTTCGTCAGCTGGCGTGAGCACTTCGCTCTCGTCGATGAAGTCCACGCCGAGCGCTTCAAGGATCTGAGCCTCGACGAAGTGCCCGATGCGACACTTGGCCATGACCGGAATGGTGACCGCGTTCATGATTTCGCGGATCATGGCCGGATCCGACATCCGTGCGACTCCACCCTCCTTGCGGATGTCCGCAGGCACACGTTCGAGGGCCATAACCGCTACTGCGCCTGCTTCCTCTGCAATGATCGCCTGCTCCGGTGTGACCACGTCCATAATGACGCCACCTTTCAGCATTTCCGCAAGGCCAACCTTGGTGCGCCATGTGGACTTCTGCGCCTCGAAATCGCTCATCTTCACTGCTCCTCTCGTGCGTGCTCCGGGTCTCATTATACCTCAAGGAGGCAGGGAGAGGGCAGTAGCGTGCTGGAAGCGCAGGACAGGACCCGTTCGGAGCGGAAGCGTAGCCGTGGCAGAACAGACTGGATCAGGGCAACGTTGCGAGAGCGCGTTGTCGGGCGATGACCGCGCGGCTGATCACGGTGATCCCGCTTTCCACCAGGATCTTTTTCTGGATATAACGGGTAGTCTCGCGGGCAAAGTCGGTGTCCGCAATCGTGGAGTGCGACCGCATCAACGCTTCCTGACGGATGCGCAGAGACCTGGCGGCGGGGCGCAGGGTATCGGCCTGCAGGGAGCCGATACGGGCGGATTGTCGGGAGATCTCCACGCGTGCGGCATCCGTGGCCTGCATGGCGTTGTAACTCCCCTGCTCGGTAAGTACGGTGATGCCCTGCAGTGGCGTGGTGACCGAAGCAGGATCGGTCAGTATGGCTGGAATAGCCTGACCGGGATCCGGGCCAATCTGGAACTGGCCGTTGTTGAGTGCTGCAGATTGCATGAAACGCTCGGCAGCCTGCACTCCGGCCTGTACCTGTGCTTGCAACGCTTCCCGTGCCTCTACATCGTAAACGCCGGTGTTGGCCGCGGCAACCGCCAGGCGACGCGCTTCCCGGATGTTGTCCTGGGCCTGTTGCAGGGAGCCCTGAGCGACCTGCGAGAGGTTCTCCGCACTTTCCACGTTGTCGATCGCTTGCTCAATACTGTCTACCTGCGTTTGCAGTTGTGTGGCCAGCACCAGCTCAGCCGGGGCCAGGCGCGCACGACGGCCAGAGGCCAGAGATTGCAGAGAATAGTCGCGCTCTCTGGTAGCGGCCTGCAACGACTGTATCACGAACAATTCCTTGCTTCCAGACAATCCTATCATGCGAACCCTCCCTGTCCGGATCGCATTGAGCGACGATCTATTTCTGTTGTTCCTCTCTGTTTCTCCCGTTCCGTGTGTATTCTTACGAGTTTACAGACCGTACTTCAACCGGAAAAGCGGTAAGACCCGATCAGGATCTGGCCTCCTGCTGCAGGGCCCGGCCTTCGGTCGCACGGCGCGCTGCGCGGTGCCTGACAATCTCCAGAAGCATGGGAACGACGGACAGGGCCACGATAGCAAGGATCGCCAGACTGAAGTGCTTCTGCACCACAGGAATCCGGCCGAAGAAATAGCCGGCGAACGTGCAGATGGTCACCCACAGGAACGCGCCCACCACGTTGTAGGTAACAAACAGTCCATAGGACATGCGGCCGATACCTGCCACAAAGGGAGCAAAAGTGCGGACAATCGGCACGAAGCGCGCCAGGATAATGGTCCTGGCGCCGTGTTTCTCGTAGAACTCATGCGTACGGTCGAGGTATTCCTTCCTGAGGAAACGTCCTCCGTCGCTATGAAAGATCTTCGGGCCGAGGTACTTGCCGATCGCGTAGTTGATCGTGTCTCCGAGTATGGCAGCCACCACAAGCAGGAAGAAGACCAGAGCGATTTGCAGCTGACCGGTTGCGGCGAAGGTGCCTGCAGCAAACAGGAGCGAGTCACCGGGGAGGAACGGCGTTACTACCAGACCGGTCTCCGCGAAAACGATCAGAAAGAGAATGAGATATGTCCATGTGTCGTACTGCCTGATTACCTCTCCCAGCGTTCTGTCAAGATGAAGGAAGAGATCGGCTATGAACTTGAAATCCATATGCTTCTGGCTCCTGTGAAGTGATCCGGGTGGCCTCCTAATACTGTCGGTCAGAAGAGGCCCTGTCTTAACCCCGTTCCGACTCTGCCGGGTCATGAACAGGGGTCGCGCGACGGAGTGCCTCAAACTCGGAGGCGATGGCGCTCAATTCCTCGTGTTCTTCGGTGCTCAACGTACCTGTGGTGTTGCGCAGCAACAGGTCCTCGAAGCGGTTCTGCTTCTCTGTTGACAGCGCGGACAGATGATCCTGTGAGCGACGCTCCAGAGCACACGCCTGCCGGTAGACCTGAACCGTGCGCTCGATCATATGTTCGGGGGTGAAGTGGAGGGCGTTGCGCAGGGCGTTCTGTTGCAGGAACAGGCGCAGTTGCGGGTTCTGGATGATCTCGATGACGCGTGCGGCGAAAATGTCCGGGGCATCTGGAGGAACACGAAAGCCGTCGACGCCATGCACGACCGTTTCGGGAGCTCCGCCTGCGTCGACAACCACACAGGGGGTTCCTGCTGCTCTGGCCTCACCAACGACCAGCCCCTGCGTTTCTGATGGCGACGGGAAACAGAACACGTCGCATGCTGCGAAAAGGGCAGGCATTTCCCGATGGTCGATTGGTCCGAGGAAGCGCACGCGCTCTTCGAGGCCGAGTGCGGCAACCCGGGACTGTAGCTCGGCAGCATGGGGACCGCCACCGGCCATCACCAGGAGCGCTGCAGGCAACGCGATGAGGACGCGTTGAAAGACCTCCAGAAGCCATTCCAGATTTTTCTCACGCGCCAGCCGACCGGCGTAGAGCAGGAGCGGTGCGTCGAGAGGGAGATGATATTGCTCCCGGACACGTCGCCGGGACTCCGCGGTGCGGATGCTTTCCGGGGGCAGGGGAATACCCGTCGGAATGACTGCGATGGGGGTGGTTACTCCCCGGCTACGCAGGTAGTGCGCGGCGACTTCCGAGGGGCAGATGACCACAGAGCACCGGCTGTAGTACCACGGGACGTAGTGCTCCAGCAACGTCGTTGTAATCTGTTCGGGCAGGAGAGGCACGTAGTGCGCGTACCGGGTGTAGAGCGTGTGGAACGTGGAGACCAGCGGTATGTGAGATGCAAGGGCCAGATTCGCTCCGGTCAGTCCCAGCACGAAGGGCGTATGAGTGTGCACAATGTTGAGTTTGAGCCGATGAAAGTGGTTCGCCAGCGTGATCCGTGGGAGGAAAGGGTAGGCGACAGGGTAGTCCCGGTTGAAAACTGTGACGAAAGAGGGGAAGCGAAACACATTGAATTCGTTACTGTGTTGCTGCTGGTGAGCCGGGGCAAACACCGACACGTGGTGGTGTCTGGCACGCAATCCATGAACCAGGGTCAGTATGGAGGTAGTGACCCCGTTCTGCACCGGGGCAAAGCTCTCCGAGAAAATACCGATCCGGAGCGGCGGGATGTGCACATCGGATGCTGATGATGAGGGGAGCATCGGACTTACTCTCTGTGCTCAGGAGGTGTTCCGCCAGGAGTGGATCCCTCCCTCGGTGCGGTGCCGGGCGATTTTCCAGAAGATGCGTTCTGCTGCGTCTCCAGAAAAGCGACTACATCGGACAGGCGAAACCGCCGCTGGCGGGTTTCTCTGGTTGGTCGGGATTTTACCTCCGTTGTGCACTCCGGTTCTTTCCGAAAACAGTTGAGCAAGCCCTGATTGGTGTAACGCCGGACCGTTGCCGGGCAGACGTTCAGCAGGCGTGCGACCTGTTCCAGTGTCAGGATCGGGTCAAGCAAGCGTTCGATGAGCTCCCTTCTCTGCTCCGCAAAGGGCCGCTTGTAGGAGTTCTGTGCGATTTCCGGGGCCCCTGGCGTCTCCATGGCCAGCAGGGTTTGAATGTGACGGGGCACCCGGGCCCAGAGCTCTTCGAGGCTCACGCCGGGTGCAGGAGGAGCGATAGGGACCTTGCGTGCCCGGCGTGCCCGCGCAGGCCCATGCTGGGATGCTTTCGCGGTATTCCCCGGCGACAGGAGCGCATCCAGGTCTTTCTGCAGAGGCGATCCCTCGCGGCGAGAGGGAGGCAGGTAACGTTCGAATGCCGGCAGATCCGGTTCTTCCAGGAAAAATTCCGGGAACAACACGGGACGCCCGTGGGGATCGGGCGAGCGTTCCAGATCGCGCTCCAGAGGGGTAGAGGCAGACCGGGCTGATGCATGCGCCTGTTTGGCCGGGTCATCATCCAGAAACTGGGACTCGATAAAACGTTGCCATTCTTCCAGTCGCACGGTTGCCCCTCCCTGTGGCGTGCGGGGAATCAGAGAATCAGCATGGCATCGCCGAAGCTGAAGAACCGGTAGCGTTCCCGGATAGCCTCCGCGTAGGCGTTCAGGATGTGTTCGCGGCTCGAGAAAGCGGCGACTAGCATCAGCAGGGTCGATCGCGGCAGGTGAAAGTTGGTGACCAGCGCGTCCGTGGCGTAAAAAGGTGTTCCCGGGTATAGAAACAGATTGGTCTCTCCTGCGAAAGGCGCGACACGTGGGTACTCTGGCCGCGGGGTGGCCCGGGCAACCCGCGCCGCTGTCTCCAGCGTTCGGACTGACGTGGTACCCACTGCGATGATCTTCCCGGGAGCGTTGTTGATCCTCTGTGCGGTTTCCTCGGAAAGAAAGCAGACTTCCGCGTGCATTTCGTGGGCTTCGATTTCTTCGGTGCGTACCGGACGAAATGTGCCGATGCCGACATGCAGTGTCACGGTCGCCAGTATGACCTGCTGCCGCTGGAGTTCTTGCAGAAGGTCTTGGGTAAAATGCAGGCCTGCTGTTGGCGCAGCGACAGAGCCCGGCTCTGCGGCGTAGACGGTCTGGTAGCGTTCCTCCTGCTCCGGGGGCAGAGGACAGGTGATGTAGGGGGGTAGTGGAACCTCTCCCCAGCGCGCTACCTGATCGCGCGCCTCCCGGCTACCAAAGTCCAGAATGCGCCCCCCTTCAGCAGTCTGACCGATCACGGCAACCTGCAGGATCGAGCCATCAGACGGGTTCTGTATCTGCAGGCGCTTGCCGGGGCGCAGCGACTTGCCGGGGCGCGTCAGAACATGCCAGCAAGTATCTCCGACCGGGTGCAGGAGCAGGATCTCTGCCGGCAGCCCGTTCTCGCGTGTGGCGTGAAGCCTCCGTGCAGAAACACGTGTGTTGTTGAGAACCAGACAGTCGCCGGGATGCAGATACTCGACGATGTCGACGAACTTTCGATGAGCGATCTGGCCACTGCGACGATCCATCACCAGCAGGCGGGAGGTACCACGTTCTGCTGGAGTCTGCGCAATGAGCTCAGGAGGAAGTTCGTAGTCGAAAAGGTCCGTGCGCATGATGCTTGAAGGCCCGCATGCCAGCACTGTGACGGTTCGCTTTCGCCACGCGCCGTTACCATTGTAACGGGGGATCCGGAAGCCGTCAAGTATTTCTCAGGATGGGCGGTAGTTCCTCCGCAGGAATTCCGAGCTCCGTGTAAGCCTGTCGGAGGCGCTGGACGACGAGTGGCACATCATCTGCAGGGATACCGAGCGTGTTGAATCCTGCGCTCAACTCGGCAACGGCCTGTGTCAACAGATCCGGGTTGGGAGACCCGTCGGGGTTCCGGTAGTGAAGTCGCCAGGTCGTGGGGCGGTTCGGATCGCGTACGTAGGCGAAGCAATGCGGGAGCCATCTGGATGCGTCTGCGCCGTAGCGGGACGCCACAGCTTCCGGGCGCAGCACGTGATGTACCAGAAGGTCATGAAGCGCTTGCGGGTCGATCCGGTAGTTGAGAGTGCGTTGCAGCTCCCGCCGCAGGAGGTCCAGACTCTCGGTAGAGAGGATCAGAGTAGCGAGACGCCCGGGGTGCAGTACATGCGTCTGTTCCCAGTACAGTTCCAGTGCATTTTGCTCGGCACCTTCCTTGCTGATCAGGTAGAACAGAGCCGCTCGTTCCTCCAGAGTGGTCGTTTCCAGCAGGCTGACACGGCATACCAGCTCCGGGTGGCGGTCCATACCGATCCCGAGTCGGTACGTGGCCCATGTGTCGGCATTGGTCAGAACCACCCAGCTGGCATAGGGAGGCGTGGAAGTCCCGCTCAGTCGAAACAGGTGTGTGGCGTTGGGGAGCGCCTGAATGGACTTGACGCAAACCAGATAGAGGAGCTTGCCACCGCTGAAGACCGCGAAGTCGGCGTAATTTCCTCGGACGCTGATATCTGTGAGGACTTCGAAGAATGGGTCGAAGCCGAGCGTGTCACCGAGCATCGCACGCACGATGTCTGCGGTGTCGCGCTCGTTCATCCCTCGTTGCCGCGCCTGAGCAACAATCCGGCTGTACTTTTTGATCCCATCCAGAATGCGCGCTCGTGTTGCCTCGTTGTACCTGAGCATGGCATCCCGTTCCCTGATCCCTGCCGGGATCAACCGTCCGCTTCCCAGTAGGAAACGTAAACCATATCACCCTCAATCTCTGTTGCGAAGACAGGCAAACCATACCCGCCTGCTGTCAGGCAGTTACCGGTGGTGGCATCAAAGCGGTATCCGTGCCGACGGCAGATGATCTGTCCATCCCTGATGATCGCTCCGTGCAACGGCGCGTTCTGATGCGGGCACATGGATCCGACGGCAAAGCACTTTCCCTGATGCAGGAAGAGCGTGCAGTGTCCCTCTCCCAGAGGAACTGTCTGGCCCCGATCGGCCTCAAGATCTGAAAGGCGCGCAACCGCCTGACGTCTTCTTTTCATACGTATGTGCCTCACTCGACCTTCACCCGCCGATCTGGCTCATGTTGCGACCTGCTGGCAGCGATCCCTCGTTGACCCGGTGCTCTGCAGGTTTGTGCTGCACCGCCGTTCGGAAGCATTCTGCGATCTGCCGGTCAGATGCTCCGGAGCGTAGCAGGGTGCGGAGATCGATCTCGCCGTCTGCCATCAGGCAGGGGCGCAGATGCCCGTCTGCAGTGAGGCGCAGGCGATTGCATCGGGAGCAGTTGTGCGCGGTGATCTGACTGATAAAGCCGATGGTCCCGCGCGCTCCGGGCAGACGGTAGGAGCGAGCCGGGCCATTGTGGACCTCGGTGGCAGGCAACAGCGGGCCGAGTGCAGCTTCGATGCGCGCGCGGACCTCCGCAACGGAGAGGAAGGCGCGTTGAAGGGAGATCGCATCCAGCTGCCCTCCCGTTACAGGAGTTATAACGGGGGAGATATCGGGCCGGCGAGACACTGCGTTCTCTACAGGCATGAGCGGGATACTGATGCGGCGAGGCGATTCGGTGGGGCTCGGTGTCCAGTTGATCGGCATCAGCTCGATGAATCGCACCCCGAAAGGGTGATCCAGCGAGAGGCGGGCAAAGTCCACCACCTCGTCATCGTTCCATCCACGCAGGGTGACACAGTTGATCTTGATCGGAGCCAGTTCCTGTTGCCGGGCCGCAGCGATACCCCGGAGCACCGCTTCCAGGTTACCGCGCCGTGCAATGCGTCGGAAACGTTCCGGACGCAGAGTGTCCAGGCTGACGTTGACGCGGTGCAGGCCTGCCTGGCGCAGAGGTAGCGCGTACTGTTCCAGGAGAAAACCGTTTGTGGTGAGGGACAGTTCCTGAATACCCGGAATGGCGCGAATGCCAGCCACGATCTCCACAATGTCCTTGCGTATCAGGGGCTCGCCTCCGGTCAGGCGGATGCGAGATATGCCCAGGCTGGCAGCGATACGCGCGAGACGGAGGATCTCATCCCGGGTGAGCAGGTCATCCCGGGGCGCTACCGGGGCGCCTTCCTCTGGCATGCAGTAGAGGCAGCGGAAGTTGCAACGGTCCGTGACACTGATGCGCAAGTAGATAATGTGTCGCTGGAAAGGATCGACCAATGGCATATATGTTCTGCCCCGGCATACAGTTTCGGAAGTACCTGAACAAGAGTCACGTTTTCAACGCCGCAGAGTGACCGATGGGGCGTTACCAGAAGACAGCGTGATCTGTGTGTCCTGTTCCTGCCACTGGAAGGCACAGGAGACCTGTCCCCGGGCATCTGTTTGCAGCGTGAGAGAGCGTCCTGTGGAAAAGGTAACCGTCACGTTCTGATCGGGCACCGGGTTGCCGAAACGGTCCTGCGTGACGATGGTGAGCGCACCTGTGTTCGGATCGTTACCGGGCTGGATTGTTGCTTTGATCTGTGCCAGGGGGCCGGGTAAGACGGTAACAGGGCAGTGCAGCGGAACGTCTGCGCCGATACGAGCGTTGATCTGCCCTTTGCCTGCCCGGTAAGAGGTAAAAACACCCTGTTGTGTAACAAAACCCAGCCCGTCTTCTGTACCCCAGAGGACCGGGAGGTTCGCAGGTGCTTCTTTGCCAGATGCCTCGATCAGCTTCAGAGGAAGCGTCTCGCCGGCAACGACCGAGGTAGGGGCTTCCGCTCCTGACCTGCGAATAGAGTAGGTAGGACGTGCACGGGACCTGACAGGACGGCCGAAGACGAGCAAGGCATTGGCAACCGGGCGGACACGGCCGTCGGAAGGTGCGTTCACAATTCCGCCACCAGCGTACAACGTGGTGGATCCTCCGCCATCCAGGTTGATGGCGTGAACAGCACCCAATCGTTTCATGAGTGCGGCCAGTTCTGGAAGGCTCATGCCCCTGCTGGCAGCCTGCCGTCCATCCACGGCGACCAGCAGCAGATGACGTTCTGCTGTGATGCCAATCGCGGTGCGCGGGTGGCGTGCCTGCACGAATGCCGTCGGGTTGAAACCCTGCGCTTCTCCATCCACGAAAATCTGTCCATCGCGTACCAACCAGGGGCCACCGCCAACTGCCTGCTCCACATCTTTCCAGACCGGTGTGAAATCAGTCGCGCGGAGGGCAGACGCCCTGGACGCGTAGCGTCCACGTGTGCCCGGGGGATCGCTGGGAGTCAGGTCGAACTGGAAATGCACCGGCTCACCCGGCTGGCAATGCTCCCTGAGGGCATCTCCAGTCTTTCCCTCCGCTACAATCCATGTCTCCTCCGGGGTGCGTCGGGGCAGAGGAATTCCGGCTTCCAGAGAGTGGATGGTTGCAATGATGCCCCGCATCGCTCTGGAGACCCTGACGGGCAAATTGACCCCTCGCAACGCGAGGACCACCACCGGTGCTGGCAGGACAGGTGTTGCCGTGAATGTGGGTGTGAGGACAGTGATCTCTCCCGCCGCAGGCAGGCGGTTAATTCCGGCCAGTGGCAGGCCAGTTCCGTTCGCGAGGCGCAGGGTCGCCACACAGGAGAGCACATCCATCCGGACCTGCCCGGAGGATGTGAGGCCGAAACATACCCGGTGCGGGGTGGGCTCGCTGAGCAGTTCTCCGTCCCGGATGGCGAGGCCCAGCGGGTCGCCGGTGAACGGGAAGAAGTCCGCATTGATTGCGGCGACGGCACCGTGACGTCGCGCGAGGGTATGCACTCCCTCGCGCCCCTGTCCGGGGCCCTGCAGGCTGATGCTATCGAAGGCCTGACCGGTGCGGACTCGAACGCCGGGCACGTTCAATCGAACGCGCAGGATGTGCACCATGAGAGGGGTATCACCGGTGATGATCTCCTGTGTGAGTTCGACTCCCTGCGCAACGGGGCGGGAGGTGACGATCCGACCGGAATGGTGATCCTGCGCACGCAGGGGCAGAGGCAGAGCAAGCAGGGCAATTAGAAGCGTGCGAGGTATGAGATGGCTTGAGAGACCGAACTGCATGGGTAATGCCTTTCCTGATGAACACGACGTTGACCTGCGGCATCCCGCTCGATGCGCATTGATGCCGTTCGCGCAGGGGACTGGAGTGCCCCTGTCTGCTGTATTTCCTTTGGCCAGGGAAACCCGGGAGTCCTTGTTGCAAATCCGGAGTGGTTGCATTCATCCTGCGATTAGCGTAAAATGAGGGCAGATCCCGGGAGAACCTGTCAGATGGAGATTGACACAGAGTTGCGGGCGGGCGGGCGGTTGCGCAAGGCGCGTACAGCCGACGTGCTTGCCATGCAGAGGTTAATCAATCGTTTTGCCGATCGCGGGGCCATGCTGCACCGCAGTCTGAGCGAGCTTTACGAGAACATCCGTGACTTCTTCGTGGTGGAAGAGGGGGGAGAAGTCATCGGATGTGCGGCATTGCACGTCTGCTGGAAGGACCTTGCAGAGATCAAGTCACTGGCAGTTGCCGAGTCCTATCAGGGGCGCGGGTATGGAAAGCGCCTGATACGGGCCTGTGTGCGTGAGGGAGGCGAGATCGGACTGTCGCAGATCTTTGCGCTCACATATGTGCCGGATTTGTTCGTTAAAGCGGGGTTTGCTGTGGTGGACAAGGCGCTCCTGCCGCGCAAGGTCTGGACGGAGTGTGTGTACTGTCCCAAGTTTCCTGATTGTGGAGAAGTGGCTGTGCTATTGCGTTTGAACACCACCGAGAGCGGCGATCATAGCCCGGGCGTTGCAGACGCCATATGGTTGGAGCCGCGCCGATCCAGAGGAGAGCCGCATGTCTGACGAGCCCGCATGGAAGCTGGAGCAGGACACAGAAGATCCCCTCGCCAGCCCACCGCAAGTCCCGCGTGTGTTTCCCCCCCTGCCCCCATTTGCTCGCTGTGCTCGCTGTGGTAGCCTGTATGTCACCCCGCTGCCCTATTTTGCAGCGGGAAGCGGCGTGGCCAGCCGTCCCCTTGCGGATGACGTTTACTGCGCGCGCTGCGGTCATATCGGCGCCGCGGAATACATGTGACCGGGGTCTCTCCTGGCAAAAACCCGGTATTCCCCGCATGCTCGAAAGAAAGATATGGTATGCTATAATGCAAAGCACTGCACATTCCCCCTGCGTATCCGCACAGGATTTCGACGGTCAGGGTAGGAGAACCGTCCCGCCATGCGTTTCGGCTTCTTCAAAAAAGTCATTCAGAAAATCGATCAGATCTTCACAGGGCGTGGGCGGATTGACGAGGAGCTTTTTGAAGAGTTAGAGGCTCTTCTGATACAGGGAGATGTCAACGTCCATACGACTCTCACAGTGCTGAACGAGGTGCGAAAGGCCGTTCAGGAAGAGCGTATGGCCGGTAGCGAGGAAGTCATCGCCCGGTTGAAGTCGGTATTAATTGCCCTGCTGCATCAGGCTGGAAACCGTGCGTCCTGCGGCCTCACAGTTGCGGATACGCCACCGACCCTGTATCTGATTGTCGGGGTGAATGGTGTCGGGAAGACAACCACGATCGCCAAGCTGGCATACAGACTGCAGAAGCAGGGGAAGCGTGTGATCCTTGCTGCAGGCGATACGTTCCGTGCGGCTGCCATCGATCAGCTGGAGATCTGGGCCGGCCGGATCGGTGCCGAGATCGTGAAGCACCGGGAAGGCACGGATCCTTCAGCGGTGATCTTCGACGCAATCCGCGCCGCGCGAGCCCGGCAAGCAGACTATGTGATTGCAGACACGGCGGGGCGTTTGCACACGCGTTACAACCTCATGGAAGAGTTGAAGAAGATCCATCGCGTTGCCGAGCGCGAACTGGGGCGGCCCGCGGACGAGACGTTACTGGTGCTCGACGCAACGACCGGTCAGAACGGTATCAGTCAGGCGCGCATGTTTATGAACGCCCTTCCGCTCACAGGACTGGTACTGGCCAAGCTGGATGGCACGGCGCGCGGGGGAGTTGTGTTCACGCTTGCGGATGAGCTCAGGATACCAATCAAGCTGGTCGGAGTCGGTGAGAAGCCGGATGCTCTGGAAACGTTTGACCCGGAACGCTTCGTGAACGATCTATTTGCCCGGGATTAACGGGCTCAGAATATCTCCAGCATGCGCTCGATCTTCGGTTACGACAGATCCGGACTGTTATGAATGTGGCGCAGAGGGGCGCCCTCGTGCAATGGCACGTTCCAGAATTCCTGAGCCACTCGAAGCTCCTGTATGCGTCCGTGACAGTTTCCGCGATCCGCCCGGTGCGTGTGCCCTGTCGCACAACGGCTGGCTGCGGTTGTGCTGAAGGTACCGTAGTAGCTATCGTTGATCGCTGTCATGAGGCGCGGGCACCATCCGTCTACCGGACTTTTAAGCCCGTAATCCTCTGCTAGCTGAGCAGTCTCCTGTTGTTCTCCTATGTGAAGCGTGGCCTCTGTGCCTCTCCCGGGCCAGGGGCATGAGGATGCGTGACTTATGAAGACGGTAGCCGACATTCTGCGATCTGTTCCCGTATGGCTCAACCCCTCACATCGTCTGGAAACTGCCCTGCTGCTGATGCGCGCTTATGATCTGGAAGGACTTCCCGTACTCGACGGTGACCGCCTGGCGGGTATGGTACTGTGGCGTTGTGTGCTCGGTGCGGACGAGACGGCCACAGTGTCCGAGGTCATGGATGCGCAGGTATCTGCCATCGGGGCAAACCTGACTCTGCGCGAGGCGGCAGAAGTCATGTTGCGAGATCGCCGGGAGGTACTGCCCGTTCTCGACGAATCGGGGGCGTTGCTGGGGGTTCTGTCAGACGGGGATCTGCTGGCAGAGTTACGTCTCTCGGTAGACCCGATTACCGGGTTGTCCTGGTCCGATGCTCTGCGCGAGTGGGCGATCGATCAGCTGCAAGCGGGGCGGGAGATTACACTGCTGTTTCTCGACATTGACGACTTTGGCGCCTTCAACAAGTTGCATGGCCACGTGCTCGGTGATCTGGTCCTGCGTCGTGTTGCCGAGACGGTGCGCTCCCTCGTCGATCCCACACGGGAAGTAGTGTGTCGGTACGGTGGCGACGAATTCTGCATCGCGTCTCTACGTGACGCGACCGAGGCTTCCGTGTTTGGTGGGCAGATTGTGGAGGCCATCCATCGGATCCAGATGCCGGAGATCCAGAACCAGCAAATACTGGTGACACTCGGCATGCGTGGTGGCAAGCGTACACGCGAGCGCGAGCATGTACACTATGTGGCAATGCTGAATAATCTGATCAATCTGGCCAGCCGAGATTGCATGGAAGCGAAATCGCGGAAGCGTGTCCCAGTAACTGCAGAGGAAAAGAGCAACGCTGCGGTGTATGCGGAGACGCTGCCGTCTGGAAACGGGCCAGAGCCTGAGAAGGGCAGTGCTCCCAGAGGGGATAGCATCAACAGCGCGGCGGAGCTCTCCACTGCCCTGGGGTATGTTCGCCTGAAAGAGGTGCGCGTGGTGCGCGTGGAACGCACGGTGAACGTGCGCGTACAGCTCGAGGAGCGCAACAATCCCATTCGGATCGTGCACGGGGAACCTCTTGCAGACGGCCACCTGGGTACACTGGCAGGTGGCACCGCGCGCATCACCTACTGCAGCGATATCACACGGACCGCCAGTGAGGAAGAAGTACCATTACTCGTTGCCGAGGCGACTGCCGATGCCCTGCGACGTCTGATGCCGCATGGACACAGGGTGCACGTCACCGAGGTGCTGGAACAGTACACGGCGGAGGAGCGCAAGCTGGTGACTGTAGTTGGCCAGGTGATCACTGCTTCCGGAGCACGTGCCTTCGCCGGCACGGTGTTCGCAGGGACCGATGCGGCAGCGGCTCCCGCACTGGCATTACTGGACGGCCTGAGGGCAGGGATCTAGGCCTGTTCCGGTAGCACTGCGATCGCCTCGATTTCCACGTCTACGTCCAGTGGCAGGCGCGCAACCTGAATGCAACTACGTGCTGGCTTGACCGCACCGAAATACTGGTTGTATATCTGGTTGAGCCGATCGAAGTTGTCCATATCTGCCAGGAAGACGACTACCTTCACACAGTGTTCCAGATCGGTTCCTGCGGCCTTCAGGATGCGTTCCACGTTGGTGATGCATTGACGCACCGCGGCATCGAAATCGTGGCGAACGATCTGCCCGGTCTCCGGGTCGTAGGGAACCTGACCGGAGACAAAAACCAGGTTGCCTGTGATGATACCGGGCGAGTAGGGGGCGCTGGCGACCGGCGCCCCGGTGTGTACGGCTTGCTTTGTCATCAATTCCTCTCCTGACTTCCTTACAACGCCGGATCTGACGGATCTACTGTGCGGGTACAGAGGTCCATTCCACACGGTGTGTCGCTTTTCCTGTTGTGTTCTGTTTGCGCTGACATGCTATCCGGAATGGATCCCGGGGGTAGCAAGCTTCGGCAGGAATTCGCTTCCGTGGGTGCGAAGATCATGCACATACTGTATCGCGGACCGGGTAGATGACGCCGTGAGGCGCTCGCTACATGAGGGCGGCACTGGCGCAACTGCAGGCACGCACGGAGGTTTCAATGTCAAACAGAGTTGTGGGGCCATATCTTCCGCTCGTTCTGAGCATAATCGGAGCCCTCATCATTGAAAGTGGCGCTGCGGGACAGGAGGGCGTGAGTGCCGAGCTATCCCTTGTGCCCGCAGGCGCCATGCAGAGGGCAGGGTACTACTTGCCGCAGCGCCTGACGCTCTCCAGAGAACGGCCAAAGAGTATACGCAAGGAACCTGCCTGCAAGCACAGGCCTCTGTATGGAGTGATCTCTTTCGGACAGGGAGAGCACGGGGTACCGATTGTTCTGGACGAAGCTCCGGATGCTTCCGAGGCCCGATTGTACGTGGACACCAATGGCGACGGCGAGGTGACTGAGGACGAGAAGGTAGACTGGTTGCGACGGGCCAGTAAGCTGAAGGACCGTGCTGGCAATGATGTGAACCAGATCCTGTTTCAAGGAAGTGTGCGCATCGCAACCCGATCGGGAGACCCGGAAGAGCGCCGACTCGGGTTAGGTCTGTACCGGTTTGCCCCCGAGACCGCCCGGTCGCGCGGCTTGCCTGAGGATCTTTTGCTGTACTATCGCGACTACGCACGCGCCGGCACGTTGAAGCTGGGGGGGAAAGAGTACACTGTGATGCTGCTCGACGAGCGCGCTGCGGGGCACTTTGGCACAGTAATGCACCCGGAAAACGAGCCTCCTCGTGTCAGCCTGCTGGTCGACCGGAATGGCGACGGGCGCTTCGACATGCGTTACGAGCAGTATGATCTGGCACGACCATTCAATATCGCAGGGAATGTTTATGAGGTCGACGTGGTCAGTCCGGACGGAGCAACGCTCAAGCTCAAACGTTCCAGCGTACGTGTTGCCGAAGTGCCCATCCCGCCGGACCTGAGCGTTGGGAAACCCGCAATTCCTTTCACGCGCCAGACGCTCGATGGTAAGACCGTCAACTTCCCCGGCGATTTCAAGGGCAAGATCGTGTTGCTGGACTTCTGGGCCACATGGTGTGGGCCCTGTCTGGCAGAGATCCCCGGCCTGGTGAAGAACTATGAAAAGTACCGTCGCAAGGGGTTTGAGATCCTCGGGGTCAGTCTGGATCAGCCCGGTCAGGCAGAGAAAATCCGGAATTTTCTCAAAGAGCGCAGGATGCCCTGGGCGCAGATCTACGACGGCAAGTTCTGGCAGGCAGAAATCGCGCAGCTCTACGGAGTCGAGAGCATCCCACAGGCCTATCTGGTGGATGGGACAACGGGAAAAATCCTTGCCGTGACGCCGGAACTGCGCGGAGAGGCGCTGGAGACGACTCTGGTGAAAGCTCTGGAAGGCTTGCAGAAAGCGGGGGAAACACGATGAGAGTAGCGGGACCTGGAGGCAAACGCATACGAGGTGATCTGGCAATGCTCTTGCTGGTCGGGCTCGGTGGCGTGACCGGAGTGAGCCCGGAGCTGGCTCGTGCGGATGAAGCGGTGGTCGTGACGCTGACAGCGAGACCGTCCGGAGGCATACGCGCCATGACTCCGCGCCCTGTTGCGCTCTCTACGATGCGGCCCGCTCACGTGACGCGCGAGCCCGTGTACCGCTATACGCCACGATATGGCGTTCTCACTCTGGGCGAGGCGCGTGATCATCGGATTGTCGTGGTGCTGGACGCGCCAGAGGGCAAAGGCACCGTGCGGCTCTACGTGGATAGCAATGGCAACGGGGACCTGACGGATGAAAAGCCGTATGTGATGACGCCATCGGTGCCGAGCCCCGTTCCCGGCAATTCCGGTGACGAGACGCAGCTGGCAGGAGAGCGACTGACGGTCACGGTGCCTGTGATCGTGCGTTACAACATCCCGGGGCGCGCTGGCGCTGTGGAGAGCGCGCTGCAGTTCATCTGGTGGGATAACGAGCTCTCGTACAACCGGGAGTACCATCGGATCGGCACGCTGAACCTCAACGGACGTACTTACCGGATCGCGCTGGTAGATCAGGACCTGTCTGGCCGTTTCGACAACTTCAAGCATGAGGCCGATGCGCCTCCACGCGTGACGGTGCTGGTGGACCGCGATGGTGATGGTACGTTTGATGTGCGTCGCGAGGCCTACGATGCGGCAAAGCCGTTTCGCATCGGGGCGCGCACCTATGTGGTGACGCACATCGATGCGCGCGGCACGCAGATGGTCCTGAAGAAGTCGGACCAGCAGGCGAGGAGCAGTGTCTCCGCCGCAGATCTGCGCGTAGGAGGCAGCGCGATTGAGTTTGAAGCCGACCTGATCGACGGGAGATCCGTCGCGTTCCCCGATGACTACCGGGGCAAGATCGTGCTGCTGGATTTCTGGGCCACATGGTGCCCGCCCTGTCGAGAGGAGATGCCCGGCCTGGTATCGGTCTACCGGCAGTATCGGGATGCAGGCTTTGATGTGCTGGGGGTCAGTCTGGATCGCGCGAACTCTGCCGGGGTGTTGCGGGCGTTCATGCGAGAGTACGGGATGGCGTGGCCGCAGATCTACGACGGCGGCTACTGGAACGCCGAGATCGCACAGCTGTATGGCGTGCAGGCAATACCACAGGCCTATCTGGTAGATGGAGATACTGGCAGGATACTGGCCATGGGCGACGAACTGCGTGGGCCCAATCTGGCCCGGGTGGTAGAGCAGGCACTGGCGCGGAAGCGCAAGCCGGGAGGCAGACGCTGATGGATGTGGTGAATCGCGGGCAGGTCCGGGCTTTCATCACGAAGGATACCTCGACTATCCGCGAGTTGCTGGCGCCTCGTAATTCCGTGATCCAGCGACAGAGCCTCGCGGAGGCGACTCTGGCGCCGGGAGCACAGACCGACGCGCACTTCCATCCGGGTACCGAGGAGATCTACTACGTGCTTTCCGGTGAAGGGCTTATGGCCGTAGAACACGAACACAGGACAGTGGTTCCCGGGGATGCAATTGCTATTCCCCCCGGAGCGCGACACCAGATCCGTAATACCGGTATGACAGATCTGGTGTTTCTCTGCTGCTGCGTTCCTGCCTACACAGATGACGACACCGTGATGTGCGCTTCTCTGCTTTGAAGCTGGCCCTGCGCGAAAGGGGAGGGATGAGAGAGAAGCTGGCTGTGCTTGTTCTTGCAGCAGGAGGGGCAGGGTGTCTCTGCCTGATCCTGGCGTTGCCTGTGAAGCGGGAAGTAGTGCTCGCCGGATACGCCACCTCCCTGCGTGGTCGTACCGGCGCACAGCGTTTCAACGCGGAGAAAGCGGCGCGCACGGTGAACGGCACGGTGATCGCACCGGGGGCAGTATTCTCATTCAACCGAACGGTGCGTTCGTGGACCTGGGACCGTGGTTACATGAAAGCGCCGGTGAGCTACGACGGGGAGATGATACCAGCTTACGGGGGCGGCGTGTGCCAGACCGCCACCACCCTGTACAATGCCGCGCTCCTGGCCGGAATGCTGATCCTGGAACGACATCCGCACGTGTTTGCAACGCACTACGCTCCTCCGGGAAGGGACGCCGCTGTGGCGCAATACCATGTGGATCTGCGCTTTCAGAACCCATACCCGTTTCCAGTGCGCATCGAAACCGGGCTGGAAGGGGATCTATTGCTGATCCGCCTTGTGGGAGAGAGACGGCCCGAGCAACAGGTAGAAGTCATCTCAGAGGTCGTGTCGCGGACCGCGCCAAAACGTCTAACACGCACACATGCCGGGGGCTATGCGGACAGTAAGGCATTTCTGCGGCAACCCGGTGCCATGGGGTGCCGGGTGATCACCTATCGAGTCTTCAGCAGGCACGGACGAGAGGTGCGTCGCGAGCGCCTGAGCGATGACCTGTACCAGCCGATGGATCGCATCGTAAGCTGGCCCGAGGCGAGGCCAGCGCAATGAAACGAAGGGGTGCTCTGTTCTGGACCGCCTTTCTGGTCCTTCTGGTGGTTGCGGGGCAGTTGAGCGCCTCTGGAGTCACACCGCTGCCTGGCGCGCATGCGCACAACGACTACGAGCACAGACACCCTCTGCTGGACGCTCTGGCACACGGTTTCTGCAGTGTGGAGGCAGATATCCATCTGGTAGATGACGCGTTGCTGGTCGCACACGATCGAGCGCAGGTACAGTCACACCGCACCCTGGAGGCCCTTTACCTCAACCCGCTCCGGGAGCGCGTGCGGCGCAACAGAGGGACTGTGTATCCGGGTGGTCCGGAGTTCCTGTTGTTGATCGATGTCAAGTCGGAGGCTCATGCGACATACGTGCGCTTGAGGCAGGTTCTGAGCTGCTACACTGACATTCTGACCGAATTTCGCCCGGGTAGCGTGCGCAGAAGAGCGGTGACGGTGATCCTGTCCGGGAATCGTGCTATCGAGATGGTTGCCCGGGATCCTGTACGGTACCTCGGTGTGGACGGACGTCTGGAAGATCTGGACCGGCAGGTAGATCCCCATCTGATGCCCCTGGTGAGCGATGCATGGCTCCGGCACTTCCGGTGGTTTGGAAGCGGTGAAATGCCCGTTGCAGAGCGAATGCGGCTGGTTACGCTGGTCCGGAAGGCGCGGGAGCGGGGAGTGAAGCTGCGTTTCTGGGCAACGCCAGAGACACCGGGTTGCTGGCGTGTGTTGCGAGATGCGGGTGTGGATTTGATCAGTACGGATCAACTATCCCGATTACGCGATTTTCTGCTAGGGCGCGTGCCAGAATCGGTTAGGGAGACTGCTCGCACTGGCAGGATATCTGGTTGCTGTTCTCTTGATTTTTTAAGCTCCCTGTGATAAGATGAGAAGCGTACTGTCCCCATGAGATTTCTCTCACAGCTACTGCAGCAATACAGAGCCTGCAGGCATGCTGTGCCGGAAGAAACGAAGAACAACGCCGTTCCCCCTTCGGCCTGCGTTCGCTCGTTTCCCCGCGGAAGGGAAGCGTCCATGTCGCACTGTGGCTTGCGAAGACCTCAAATCTGCTCTGGTATTGCCATTCATCTTGCAATCATCGCGCTACTGCTGGTTCAGAGTTTCGCCCGTTGTGATGCGCAAAACGAGGCGCAGAAGGAAGCCTACCGGAAGTTCAGTGCGGGCGTCAGTCCGGCGAATCTGTCCCGGACCATCCGGGATCTGACAGGGTTTGGTTCCCGGATTGCCGGGTATCCCGGGGACCGGAAGGCCGCGGAGTATGTGGAGAGACAGTTCCGCGCGATCGGCCTGGAACGCATCACCGTAGACGAGTTCAACGTTTCGGTGCCCTTCGACCCCGGAGTGGAGGATCCTTCCAGGGGCGCAACGGCCGAGTTTGTGGAGGGGGGGGCCGGAGGACCGCGCAAAATGCGGATGTACCCCCTCTGGCCGAATCTGGTACGCACTTCGACACTGCCCGAGGAGGGCCTGACGGCGCCAGTTATCTACGTGCGCGACGGCCGTCTCCGTAACTTCAATGGGAAGGACGTGAGCGGTTCCATCGTGATGGTAGACTTTAACTGTGCCTCCGAGTGGTTGAACGCTCCCCGCCTGGGTGCAAAAGCGGTTATTTTCGTGGCGCCGACCGACACAATGCGTGGCGAGGCCGAGGCGAAGTTCATCTCCATTCCGATTTCCATTCCCCGTTTCTACATGACGCAAAAAGAGGCAGCTCCTCTGCTGGCTGCCTGTGCGAGCGGGCGTCCACCGAAAGTTAAACTGACCTGCCGCATGCCGTGGTTGACCCGGCCGGTGCGCAACATCACCGGTTGGATCCCGGGTACGGACCCGAAGATGCGCGATCAGGTGATCGTGGTGCAGGCGTACTACGACACCATTTCTGTGGTGCCTGCCCTGGCTCCCGGGGCGGACACGACCTGTGGCATCGCGGCAATGTTCGAGATGATGCGCGCCTTCAAAGCGAACCCGCCGAAGCGCACTATGATGTTCGTGGCAACTAGCGGACACTTTCAAGCGCTCAAAGGGATCCGGGAGTATGTACACAGGCACATGGAGGAGTGGCAGGCGCCCGGGTGGTTCCAGCGACGGGCTACGCCACAGACCAGGATCTACCTGTGGGTCGGCCTGGACCTGACCAGTCAGACGCGCTCGTTCGGGATCTTCTACAAGGGGTGGTTCTACGACTATCGCGAGGACATTCAGGGGCGCTTCAGTGACATTGCCCGCGTGTGTCGGGAGAACGCGGAAAAGGTTGGCAACACACTGGGGTTCAACTCCAAACGCTATTTCAACGACGGGGTTAATCCGGTTGACGGCAAGAACTGGCGCAACTACATTCCCGGTAAGCCCGCTTTCGACTCGGAAGTGGTTACCATGGCAGGTGGCAACGGCGTTACGTTCGCGACAACCGATGACAGTCGGGCTCTGGTAGACACACCGTTTGACACGCCGGACAGGGTGAATATTGCCAATCTTGCCCAGCAGGTGCGCCTGATCAACTGCCTGATGTGGCATATCGTTACGGATACGAACGAGCCCGGAGATATCAACGCGCAACGGATGCCCATCACCGAGCCGTCCAGGTTTGCGCGTATGGCATTGCAGGGTGGCTTCGCAACGTTGCAGGGGCGCGTGCAGTTGTTCGACCCCAAGAAGTCGTTCATTGCTACTTCGGACCCGCGACTTGCCGACTCGCTGGTGATTGTGCGTAACCGGAACAAGTCCTTCATGGGCGTGCGGGGCAACATGATCCAGCGAACCGAATGGCAGACTCCGGACCGGATGCGCGATCTGGTGCGTGATGCAAACGGGGAGGTGATGGTTCAGAATGGCATGGCGCGTAATCAGAAAGGTGAGGAGGTGCCTCCAGCCAACTTCTTCGCCTTTCATGGTGTGGCGCCACTGACAGCCTACGGGATCAACAAACCGGCTATGCTGGCGGCATATCACCTGGATCGCAATGGGGAGATCGACTATGCCCCTGATCTGGGTACTTCCGGAGCAAAGTACATTCCGCTCGATGTGATGATGACGACTGCTGTCAAGGAGACGCCGCTCATCGTCTTCCGGTGCGTTCCCACGGCGATTTTCGATCTGGTAGACCAGCAGTCGTTGCGTTCGTTGACCGGGATTGCGGTTTACGATGGAGAGACCAACGGCGAGCCCCGCATGTACGGTTACGCCATCGACCCTCTGGATCCCGGCATCGTTGGCTCCTACGTTGAGGACGTAGCCGTACTGTTCTCCCAGCCCGGTACACGGCTCAAGATCGTGATGCAGAGTGGCCCGGCAGCGACTCGCCTGTTGCTGATCAATTCCATTTACGACCCTGCGGATCCGTTCAACAAGAAGCAGGACCCCAATTTTGCGCCAGAGGGCATTGGCTATCTGGTTGCTGGAGATCCGCGTGAGCAGCAGAACGCGGATCTGATGGGCGTTGCCAGGATCAAGGACTACAACCCGGCCATTGAGATCGCACGCTCCGGCGCGATTTACGATACCGCGTTGCATGTGGCGGAGGACATGTGGAAGCTGGATGACTACCGCATGCAACGTCTGGCCCGGTACCGGATCCTGGACATGAACGGGAAGGAAGGAGTTCCCGGGCTGCACAACCGGGCCCGGGAGGCCATCGAGCGCGCCAGAAAAGCGCGTGAGGCGAAGGACTGGGAGGCCTTCGATGCGGCTTCCCGGGAGGCGTGGGGTCTGGAGTCGCGCGCTTATCCGGATGTGCAACGCACTGCGACCGACGTGGTACAGGGAGTGCTTTTCTACCTGGCACTGCTGTTGCCTTTCGCGTATTTCAGTGAGCGCTTGCTCTTTGGTTTCTTTGACCTGAAGCGGCAGCTGAGCGTGGCCGGACTTATCTTCCTGATCATCTTCGCGCTGTTTCGCTACGTGCACCCCGCCTTCGATATCACGATGAATCCGATCATCGTGCTTCTGGCGTTCATCATGCTGGCGCTGTCGTGCATCGTGATTGCACTCATCGCAGGTAAGTTCGAAGAGCAGTTGAAGCAACTGAACCAGAGTATTGGTGGGGTGCATCGGGCCGATATCGGGCGGGTATCGGTTGCGCTGGCGGCGTTCAACCTGGGCATTTCCAACATGCGCCGGCGCAAGGCGCGAACCTTCCTCACCTGCGTGACCCTGATCCTGCTGACGTTCACGGTGCTCTCTTTCACCTCGGTGGTGCAGGTGATGCGATTCAATCAGGTGCCGGCACCGAACGATTATGGCCCGCGTTACAATGGGATCATGTTGCGCACGGCGATGTGGGAGCCGCTTCAGGAACCGGCGTACCGCACGCTGCTGGACGAGTTCGGGCGTAACTACGCAGTGGCGCCCCGGGCATGGTTCTTCGGGACGCAACTGGGCGAGCAGTCCTTCCTGTCACTGCGGCGCGCTGATAAGCAGTATGAAGCGAAAGCGCTTACCGGTCTGTCGCCGGCTGAGGCGAAGCTGTTGCGCCCTCAGGAGGCCCTGCTAACAGATGAGAAGACCGGCAAGCCGATCGGGCGGTGGTTCGAGGAGGGGGACGTCTACACCATGATCCTGCCCGATGTCATCGCGCAGGCCCTGCGGATCGAACCAGAGGATGTTGGGAAGGCGAAAGTCACCTACAGCGGTGTGGAGTACACGGTAATCGGCATTCTGGACAGCCAGAAACTCAAGGAGTTTGCGGATCTGGACAATGAGATCATCACCCCGGTAGACTTCATCGCCATGAACAAGTTGAGTCGGCAGGGGGCCGGCGGGGGCGATCAGGGGTTCCGGGAGTACACGCATCTCGAGCCAGATATGGTCTTCTTCATCCCGTACCAGACAGCAGTGAACCTTGGGGCCGAGCTGCGCTCCATCGCGATCGACTTTCAGGATCCGAAGCAGGTGATGGAGCGGCTCAATCCGTTGATGCATCGGCTCGCGCTGAACCTCTATGCCGGGCAGATCACCCGCCCGGAGGCGCGTGATCCGCGTGAGCGAGGCACCATCATGCGCTACTCGGCAATAGCGGCCACATCATCACGCGGGCTGGAAATGGTGTTCTTCCCGATCCTGATCGCTTCGCTCATCGTTCTGAACACGATGCTCGGGTCGGTATTCGAGAGGATCAAGGAAATCCATATCTTCTCCTCTATTGGGCTGGCTCCAGCTCACATTGGCATGCTGTTTATCGCGGAGGCGATGGTCTACGCCATTCTGGGGTCCGTTTCCGGTTACCTCCTGGGGCAGTTCACGAGTAAGATTCTGGTGTGGACCGGGTGGTTGCCTGAACTGTATCTGAACTTCTCCAGTGTCAGCGCGGTACTGACGACGTTGATCGTTGTGGGGGTCGTGTTGTTGTCAACTCTCTATCCGGCGCGCAAGGCTGCGGAGGTAGCCACACCGGCCATTGAGCGCTCCTGGCGTGTACCGGAGCCGGATGGAGATCACTGGGTGATCCCACTGCCTTTTGCAGTGACCGGCGAGCAGGCTTCCGGCTTGAACTCTTTCCTCGGGGAGTGGTTTGAGGCTTACGAGGAATATAGCATCGGCGACTTCGTAACGCAGAATGTGAAGCAAGAGGAGTTTGAACACCCCAACGGGAAGGCGTACCGGATCCAGTGTATGACATGGTTGGCGCCGTTTGATCTGGGTGTTTCGCAGCGAGTGACCATAGAGACGACTCCGACCGATACAGAGGACGTTTTCGATATCCGACTTTTGATCGACCGTGAGTCCGGGGATATCTCCAACTGGAAGCGTGTGAACCGGCGGTTCCTGAACACGTTGCGCAAGCAATTTCTGATCTGGCGCACTCTCAAGCAGGCCGATCGTGAGCGCTATCTCCGACAGACGGACTACGCGGACCGGCGTTCCGATCAGACAGTGCCACCCATGTCCGGGGCGCAGCCGGCAACGGGCACGTAGGCGGTAGTGGTGAGACGGGCTTTCTACTGTATGGATTGAGGGAGAGACTGCAGCGTGTCTGAACAGAGAGAGATAGAGCGTATTCGGGAACAGGTGGAGGTCGAATCTCAGGAAGAGGGCGCCGAGACCCAGGAGCGACGCTTTGAGGAAGGGTTCAGTGGCAAAACCATCGTGGGCGCGCTCTTCGTGGGGTTCATTATGCTTCCCGGTGCGCTCTATCTGGGGCTTGTGGCAGGTCAGGGGCTGGGGCCGGCAGCTGAGTGGGTGACCATCGTCCTCTTCGCGGAGATTATGCGACGCTCCTTCCTGCCCATGAAGCGGCAGGAGATTTACATTCTGTATTATGTGGCCGCCTCTCTGACACACGTTGTGCTGCAGGATCGGGGGATTTCCGGAGGGCCGTTCGGGACGCTGATCTGGAACCAGTATTTCATTCAATCACCTCCAGCGAGCATCGTGGCGAAAGATATTCCTTCGTGGGTTGTTCCCCCGGCCGGGTCTGCGGCACTTCAGAACCGTACCTTTTTTGATGCTGCGTGGACGTGGCCCATCGTTCTGCTGGTTGTCGGCGAGATCCTGGGGCGTCTCAACTGGATGAGCGCTGGCTACTTCCTGTTCCGGGTGACCTCGGATATCGAGCGACTGCCGTTTCCGATGGCACCGGTGGCGGCGTCGGGCGCGACGGCACTGGCAGAGGCAGCAAGCAAGGAAGAGTCATGGCGCTGGCGGGTTTTTTCGACCGGTACAGTTGTCGGTCTGGTGTTTGGATTTTTCTACATCGCAATTCCAGTGTTCACCAGCGTGGTGTTCAATCAAGCGTTCACGTTGATCCCGATCCCGTTTTTCGATCTGACGCCCAATACCGAGTCGATACTGCCGGGCGCTCTGACAGGCATTTCTGGAGATCTGACGAAAGTCCTGACTGGCTTTGTCATCCCTTATCCGATTGTTCTGGGCTCCGTTATTGGTTCAATAACCTGCCGTGTGATTGCGGCCCCGTTCCTGTACCGGCTCGGGGCATTCGGATCCTCGGAGGATAGTGGCTGGACGCCCGGCATGGATGCGATCTTTACGAAGCAGGCGACAGATATCAAGTTCTGGATGTCTGTCGGGATCGGTCTTCAAGTTGCGGTGGCTTTGATCGGGTTCTACAGTGTTTTCAAGGCGTTCGGGCGACTGCGGCATGAGGCGCGTTTCCGCGGCCTGAAGGCGAGCGTGCCGAAGGGACGAGGGGATCTGCCACTCTGGATACCGATCACCATCTGGCTCTGCGTGACTGTTTTCTATATTTTGCTCACCCGGTTCCTGTTGAGCCTCGGGCCGAGCGGGAAGCCCGGTGCCGTGCAGTTTCCGACGTGGTTGCTGGTCTTCTATGGCCTGATCTGGTCGCCGATCAACTCGTATGTATCGGCCCGTATGATCGGTATCACCGGCACCGGCGTCTCGTTTCCGTACCTGAAGGAAGTGTCTATTATGAAGTCGGGCTACCCGTATGCCGACATCTGGTACGCGCCCATTCAGTTGAACGACTTCGGCTGGGTAGCGCAACGCTTCCGCGAGGTGGAATTGACCGGGACGAAGTTCGTAAGCGTTGTCAAGGTAGAGGCTTTTATGCTCCCGGTGATTCTGGTGGCGAGCTTCATCTTCTGGGCGTTTTTCTGGCACACCAGTCAGATCCCGTCCGCGCAACATCCTTACGCTTCGAAGATCTGGCCGATCCATGCAACGTTCCAGGCGATGTTCAACACCATCAACCGTCAGGAAGGCGGGGGGATCACCTGGGTCAAGGAGGCGATCAACTTCAACCGGATCGCCGGGGGCGTGCTTGCAGGGCTCGGGTTGTACGGTATTTTCACATTGTTCAAGTGGCCTCTGTTGACGTTCTACGGGATTGTCGGAGGAGCTGGCGCGTGGCCCATGGATACGATCCCGACCTTTTTCGGCGCGTGGCTGGGCAGGCGATACTTTGAGAAACGTTTTGGACTGGATAACTGGCGGATGTATGCCCCGGTGCTGCTGGCAGGGTTCTCCTGCGGCACGGGTCTGATTGCTATGGCCGCTATTGCGCTGGCGCTGATCGCCAAGTCCGTCAACTACCTGCCCTTCTGACATACCCATGTCACTGGAAGCGATACTCAACGCCGTATGCTACGCGGCCGTCGGGCTGGCTTTGTTGCTGGCAGGAGCGGGTGTACTGGTGGGGCAACGTGCAGAGAGAGGCTCGACAGTAGCGCGTGTTGCCGGTGTGCTGGTACTGCTGCTGGACCTCGCTCTGATTCTGGGAGCGCGTCCGATTGCCGCGCGTATCGGTCCGGTGATCGACAGTGTGGCGGCTACGGTTGCTGCGGCGATCACATTTGCCTACATCGGTGGTCTCTGGGCCGGGCGTCAGGTCCGCGCCCGACGTCCCGTGCATCACGGGGCGGTCGTGCCAGCGTTGTTGATCACGATGGTCCTGCTCTACTCGGTGTATGCGACGGCGCAACGTCTGGCGCGCGGGGCAAAGGAACTCGGGATCGGTCAGGGGGGGAAGTACGAACCGGAGCGGTACAAAGACTGCGCGGAGAACCTGAAAAGCCTGTACATGGCTTTCTCCATGTACGCACAGGACTACGACGCGCTTCCCCCGGCGGCGAACTGGCTGGACAACGAAGAGATCGCATCGCGCATCGTGAAAGATGAGTGGATGCATTGCCCGGCAGTTTCCAATCGGCGGGATGATCGCTATGGCTACGCATACAACACGCAAATTGCCGGGAAGTCTCTGAACGGGAAATCGTTGCGCGAAATGCCCGGGGCGGCAAAGACGCCTCTGCTCTACGACTCGACATCGCTGCAGAAGAACGCCCACGATGCATTCGCGAGTTTGCCTTCGCCCGGGCGTCATGAGGGACGCAATTACGTGCTGTACTGCGATGGGCACGTGGAAGCCGTGGAGCCCGGGAAGCGATGAGAGCGTCACATTCCGAGCGTTCTGCCCCGATGGAAGCGGAGGCGCGCACTGTTGTGGGCTGGCAGGGCGTGCGTTGTGTGTTGCCGGCGGATTGGAACGTATCCGGGTTTTCCATGGACCGGGACAACGGGTATCTGCGAGTGGACGCACCGGGAACCGGTTCTCTGGTCGTGCAGGTTCGCTGGTGGAATGTGGCACGATCCCGGCCACGCACACTTTACGATCTGGCAGCTGCTGTGGTCCGCCGCTGGTCGCGCCGCCCGGAGCCGCCCGTGATTGCCCCGGACCTGCGGGCGAATCTGGATAACCTGCTGAAAGAGACTGCCAGGAAGTCGCGCAGGTCGCATACGGACTTTCGTGCCGACATCAAGCCGGAGAGATCCGAGGGGGAGCGGACCGCGATTAACTTCACTTGGGTTGGAAACGGGCGGGGGCAGGGGAAGATCTGGTACTGTGCGACCTGCCATCGGGTTCTGATCGCACAGGTGGTAGGAGCGCCACAGGAAGCAGGGGCAATCGGGGCTGTCGCCTCGCAGCTGATGGGTTCTCTACGGTGCCATGGTGAGAGTGGTTACGATCTGTGGGCGTTGTATGACCTGCAGATACAGATCCCTGAAGATTTCCGTCTCGATACACAGAAGTTGCTTTCGGGCTACCTGCATCTGGAGTTCGCGCGTGGGGGAGAACGGATCTTTCTGGATCGGTGGGGGCTGGCGAATCTGACGCTCAAGCGGTTCACGTGCGACGAATGGCTCCGGAACCATGCTGCTGTCAATCTGTCTCGTTACACGCGGACCCTGCGGGATGACCTGAACGGACACGAAATTGCGTATTATGAGGGGGTGCTTGCGCCTGCCGGCAAACTGAGAGCTTTTTACGAGGCGCGCGGCTCCCTGCGCAGGTTCCCGGATGCCTATGCGGGAGGCATCTGGAATTGTGATGTGTCTAACCGTATCTACGCTATTCAGGCTTTCCTGAGAGCCTGCGATCTGGATGTGTGGAAAGGGAGCGTGCAGCGGTGCGTTTGCCACTGAAGATGTGGCTTTACTGTAGAGCAGGGCGCTGGTTGCCTTTTCTGAGGATACGTCCTCCAGAGATCGACCGGAGCGCCGTGTTTGTGCTGCGCCCGGGTCGCAATTCCTTGCTGAAATGGGAGAAACGTCCCTCCGGTGATGTATTGCTTACAGTGCCCCAGAACGAGAGAGCAGGATTTGTGACGCGCACGCTGGCGCGCTGGATGAACGTGCCTCCCGAGCGATACGTGGAACTGGATGAGGTAGGGGGATTTGTGTGGGAACTGTGTGATGGCAATCACACCATTGATGCCATTGTTCAGAAGACGAGCCGGCAATTCAAGATGAACCGTCGCGAGGCGGAAGTCTCGGTCACGATGTTTCTGCAAATGTTACATGAGCGCAACTTCATCGGATTTTACAGGAAGGTCAAGAAGGCGTGATGGAGTCCAGAGTACCATGAGTGCGGAACCGATCAGTCAATTCGGTCAATCACCGATGCGGGTGCAGAAGCAGATACAGCTTCCCTTCAGCAAGGCGTGGCAGATCAGCGTGCGCAGCATCCGGATACGCCTTGCGCGGTCGATCATTACTGCCGGGGGTATTTTCCTCGGGATTGCTTTCTACAGTTCGGTGCGGGCCTCCAGCTTGTTTCCGATCGGCGAGGGGCCAGAGGCAATCGCTGAGGCCAACCGACAGACCTGGTTGGCGGTGATGGCCCTGCTGGTCTGCTTCGTGGGCATCATGAATTCGATGCTGATGTCGGTTACAGAGCGCTTCAAGGAAATTGGCACAATGAAGTGTCTGGGGGCTCTGGACAGTTTCATCGTGAAACTGTTCTTCATCGAGGCCTCCTTGATGGGGGTGGTTGCCTCCATTGCCGGGTGGTTCGCCGGGTGGCTGATCACTGTGACAATCCGTCTGTTCACGGACGGTGTCAGAGCTTTCGGCCCGAACTTCCTGACCGGGTCGTTGATCCAGATGGTAACCGCTGTGGGTATCGGGACATTGATCACTCTGGTAGCGGCAATCCCCCCGGCCAGTCGGGTAGCCAGAATGCCTCCGGCCGCGGCGTTGCGCTCTGAGATCTGAGTCCCGGAGAGGCGAACTGCCGGAGGGCAGCACGTTCATTCGGTATTCTACTTCTGCATCGTTGGAAAGGTCCTGTCAATGGCTGCTAACGAGTATGTGGTGCGTACAAAAGGACTTGTTAAGATTTATACGATGGGTGACGAGGTGCTTCGTGCGTTGAACGGGGTGGACCTCGACATCCGGCGCGGGGAGTACATCTCCATCATGGGGCCGTCAGGTTCGGGGAAGTCCACGCTGTTCAACGCCATTGGCGGTCTGGACAGACCCGATGAGGGGTCTGTTTTCATTAACGACGTAGATATGGCGCAGCTGGATGCGCGCGAACTGGCTTACCTGCGCTGTCACACCATCGGGTATATCTTTCAATCGTTCAACCTGATCCCTGTCATGACGGCACTGGAGAACGTCATGCTGCCGACCGTTTTTGCGGGGACACCGACTGACGAGGGGATTGAGCGAGCGATCGAGCTACTGAACATCGTGGGGCTCGGGCATCGACTGCATCATCGCCCGGCCCAGCTGTCCGGTGGGCAACAGCAACGTGTGGCGATTGCCCGGGCACTGGCCAATCATCCCTCGATCATTCTGGCAGATGAGCCAACGGGCAACCTCGATCTCAAGACGGGTGAGGAAATCATCGCTCTGCTACGGCGCCTGAACAAGGAGCAGGGGGTAACCGTCATTTCCGCAACGCATGACCTGAAAATGGTGGACGTCTCGGATCGTATTGTCTGGATCCGGGATGGCAAGATCGCCAAGATCGAGGAGCGGGCGGACGTTGAGATCAATATCGGCCAGATGGAAGGAGAAGAGGCTCTGGTGTAGCGGGAACATGGCGACCCGAACTGGAACTGTTTACCTTGTCGGCGCAGGCCCGGGGGACCCCGGGTTGATCACAGTGCGCGGGATCGAACTCCTGAGGCAGGCGGATGCAGTCGTCTACGATCGCCTGACACATCCATCCCTGCTGGATCAGGTCCGCCCGGATGCGGAACGGGTGTACGCGGGTAAGGCCAGCGCGCAGCATATTCTGGAACAGGCGGACATCAATGCCCTGCTGGTCGATCGAGCCCGGCAGGGCAAAAATGTTGTGCGTCTCAAGGGAGGAGACCCTTTTGTCTTTGGAAGGGGCGGTGAGGAGGCCGAGTACTGCCGGGCGCATGGAGTGCCTTTCGAGATTGTGCCCGGTGTGACTTCGGCGATTGCGGCACCGGCTTACGCGGGGATCCCGGTGACGCATCGTGATGCGGCCTCGTCCTTCGCAGTGATTACGGGCCACGAGCGCCATGATGGGCGCGACTCTGGCAAGCGCCTGCCCGGTACTGCGGAGCAAAAGCGTGATTGGGCCAGGATTGCTCAGGCTGCAGACACTCTGATTTTCCTGATGGGCGTGGAAAATCTACCAGAAATCGTGGAGCGACTTCAGCAGCACGGGCGCTCTCCTGACACGCCGGTTGCTCTGATCCAGTGGGGCACGTGGCCACGCCAGCGTGTGGTGACCGGCACGCTGGCCACGATCTGTACGGAGGCGCAGAAGGCCTCTCTGGCTCCACCGGCAGTTTGCGTGATCGGGGATGTGGTACGGTTGCGCGAGCGCCTCCGGTGGTTCGACAATCCTGCGGTACGACCGCTATTCGGGAAGCGCGTTCTGGTGACACGTGCACGGGAACAGCTGAGCGCGTTGTCTAACTTGCTCCGGCGTCGTGGGGCCGAGCCTGTGGAGTTTCCTACCATACGCATCGAGCGACTGGCAGATTACACATGGCTGGACGAGGCGTTGCGCCGTCTATCGGAGTATTCCTGGGTCGTGTTCACGAGTGCTAACACGGTGGATGTGGTGGCTGAGCGCCTGCGCTCTCTTGGTCTGGACAGTCGTGCTTTCGGGGGGTGCAAAGTCGCCGCGATCGGCCCGGCGACTGCTGCGGCAATGGAACGTATGCTCAACGTGTGCGCAGACTTTCTGCCTTCAGAAGCCGTCGCTGAGGCGGTGCTCGCAGAGTGGCCAGAGAGCGATTTGCGTGATACACGCATCCTGCTACCGCGCGCCCGGGAGGCGCGTGATGTGTTACCGGAAGGGTTGCGCCAGAGGGGGGCTCAGGTGGACGTTGTGATGGCGTACGAGACACGTATGGAACGCGGTGACGCGGAGGCGTTGAGGCAATCCCTGCGCGCTCGGGAGCTGGATCTGCTGACCTTCACGGCCTCATCGACTGTCAGGAACTTCGTGCAAGCTCTGGCAGAGGGGGAAGGTGGGCCCGTTTCGGGGATTGTAGGCAATATTCCCATCGCAGCGATAGGTCCTGTGACGGCAGATACACTCCGTCAGTATGGGTTGACACCGGCAATAGTCGCCGTGGAGCATACGCTTCCCGGCCTGGTAGCCGCTGTTGAGACCTATTTCTCCGGACAACAGTGATGAAAGAAGTAGCAATCCAACTTCCGTGGTACCGGCCACGTCGCTTGCGCTCCCGGGAAGCGATCCGGCGCCTTGTCAGGGAACATCAGGTGACTCGAGATGACCTGATCTACCCTGTGTTTGTCACGGAGGAGGCTGAGAGCAGAGAGATCACCTCCATGCCAGGCATCTGGAGGTATAACCTGGATGACCTCTGCCGAGCTGTAGAGGAAGTGGTTCAGCTGGGGATCCCCGGGGTCATTCTGTTCGGGATTCCTCTGGAGAAGGATGCCGTCGGCAGTCAGGGATACGCGGAGGATGGAATTGTTGCGCGTGCTCTGTCAACATTACGACGCCAGTTTGGCGATGCGTTGCTGTTGATGGCGGACGTGTGTCTGTGTGAGTACACCACGCATGGGCACTGCGGTGTTGTTGAGAATGGTGAGATAGTCAATGACGCGACAGTGCCATTGCTGGTCAGGGCGTCAGTGTGTTATGCACAGGCAGGCGCCGACGTGGTCGCACCTTCCGACATGATGGACGGCCGGGTCAACGCGATCCGAGGCGCTCTGGATGCAAACGGGTTCGCGCATGTGGCGATCATGGCCTACAGCGCCAAGTATGCCAGCAGCTTTTATGGTCCTTTTCGTGAGGCTGCCGGGAGCGCGCCACAATTTGGCGATCGTCGCTCTTACCAGATGGATCCCGCGAACCGTCGTGAGGCGATGCGTGAAATCGCGCTGGACATTGAGGAGGGGGCGGATATTATTCTGGTAAAGCCGGGACTGGCTTATCTGGATATTTTGCGGGAAGCACGCGATGAATTCGATGTGCCTCTGGCCGTATACAATGTCTC
>JANWZQ010000155.1 GCA_025054835.1 Chthonomonadaceae bacterium | reverse complement strand
TGGGCTGCAGCTCACAGGCATCGCGAACGGTCCTCATATAAGCAGGTTCCTGCTGTGCAAGTATCACTTCCGTCAAGTGCACTATTTATTGCACGGCATTGGCCGGGTATCCTGCCTGCAGAAAGACCTCTTCAGCACATGTTAGGTGCGCGGGCGAGAAGGTGGGGCTCTCATCGTTCGTGAAGCTGAGAGGAATATGCGCAAAAAAGCGCGACGGTGCTTCCGTCGCGCTCTCACGGAGAGAGTGGGATTCGAACCCACGGGGCTGTTACGCCCACGGCTTTTCGAGAGCCGCACCATAGACCACTCGGACATCTCTCCGCGCTGTTGCTACAGTGTACCGGGAATTGACGCCTCTGTCAAGAAACCGCACTCTCTACCGGCCAGCAGAAGCCGGCACAGAGGAACCTGCAGAAGAAGGACCCGCAGAGGTTGGCATTCCGGGGGCTCCTGTAGTGTTACTCCCCCCACCGCCACCGCCGAACCACGCCGGGCGTTCGGTAGGCAGTACGTTCTGCTGGGATTGCCGCTGCGCGTTGTACTGCGACCCGATGTACACCAGAGCGCCTATCAGCAGGATTGCGGCAAGAATGCCGATCACGGTCTGTTTCCTACCTTCCATACCACCTGATCTCCTGCCGGCGCGCAGGTGTACATGGCACACCTGCGCGCTCAGAATGCTACGCGTTGCTAGTCGATATCCCAGCCCTCAGAGGGATTCCAGGTATTGTTCCGGTCGTTGCGCACATACCAGTGCGGGTCGAAGTTCGGGCAGGGGTAACCCAGCTCCCAGGTGCGGAAGCGCACGAAGCGATGGTTGCCCGCCTGAATGTACTTGGCGTGGCCGTCCACAAACGTGGCGTTGAACGCCATGCGGGTGAACGCAACCGGGTCGGTGCAGGCCCAGAAGGGCACACTGCGCTCGGCATGCACGGGGCTGTTCTCATAGACAGCGATGGTCTGTGCCGGGCGATCCACAGCTGACAACCGGGTGCCGCATCGCGCCCCGACGGCCAGCGCGAGCTTGAAGTCATACGAGAGCCCGTTGAACCCGAGCAACGGCCACAGGTCCGGGCACCCGTTGGCGGGCCATCCTCCCCACTTCCAGAAGTTCTGCGGATAGGAAGGGCAGATGAAGATCTGGCTGTTCCGCACATAGGGCTGCACCAGCACAGCCCATCGAGTGAACGCCATCACAATGTCTGCATCACAGTCTGCCGTGTGCGCGCAGTCCCGGCGCCAGGTGAAGAAGTGCTCATCGTAGTCCTGCAGGTACATGTTGATGCCCAGACCGATCTGCCGCATGTTACTGATACAGGTGGTCTTGCGCGCCTGCTCACGGGCCCGAGCGAACACAGGGAACAGGATGGCGGCCAGGATAGCGATGATTGCGATGACAACGAGCAACTCAATCAGAGTAAAAGCTCGTCTCTTCATGTGAGTACCTCCCTTGGTTGATGCGAGTGTGACGATAGGGTTGCATGGTCGAGAGCGCGTCTGGATGCGTGCTCCGCAGGGTAGAAAGCTGCCTGTGTCCGGATCACTTCCGGGGGCATGGTGGCCCCATGGATGCGTTGTTGCAGGCGCGTTGCAGCAATGCGGCCCATTTCACGTACCTGTTGCACAAGGCGATGCACCGAGCGTGCGGCGCGCGGGGCCAGCAGAGGGGCATCGGCAAAGCTCAAAATTTCCAGATCTTCGGGAACATGAAGACCCATGCGCTCGCACGCTTCCAGCACGGTGACCATCTGGTAGTCGTGCAGGCAGAACACGGCAGTGATCGGCTCGGACTGGTGCGTCATGGTGAACAGTGCGTCGTAGACAGCCTGTTGCAGGTAGGTCAGGTCCGTGTCGTTGCGCATAGGGAGCAAGCGCGTGAATGCCTGCACATCGTCCCACCCGGCAGTGCACATCGCGTCGACGTAGGCCTCATAGCGTTCGCGGATGGAGGAGACGTAGAACCCGTTGTGCGTGATATGGGCAATCCGACGGTGCCCGGTGGCGATCAGGTACTGAAGGCCTGTGAGAGTGGCGCGGTAGTTATCCGTCATCACCGTGTCGCAGGCAACCTCTGCGATCTGACGGTCGAGGCAGACGACAGGTTTACCACTTTCCACGACGCGTTGAAACAGCGGGGTGTTCTTCGGGTGGCAGGTGGGGTAGCACAGGAGGCCATCTGCTTCGTATTGCATGCGGCGCAGGTACTGTGCCTCACAGTGCGGGTCGTTATGGGTCTCGCACAGCAACAGGTGGTACTGATCAGGTAGAGCGCACCGAACGCCGCGCAGGTACTCCACCTGCGGGTAATCGCCGGCAAGAGGAAAAAGCGCTGCTACAAAAACAGGACGGTCTGATTGAGGGTACGCCACGAAGGTGCCCTGCCTGCGCCGGCGCACCACCAGGCCCTGACGTTGTAGTTCCGCCATTGCCCGGTGCGCAGTGACGCGGCAGACACCGTACTCCCGGGCAAGCTCCGTTTCAGAGGGCAGGGGCGTTCCGGGAGGAAGCGCGCCGCTCTCGATGCGGGCGCGAACAGCGTCGGCAACGTGTTTCCATTTGGCGAAGGACATGACAGATAACCGCAGAGTTAGAAACACCTAAACTATATGGTTAAGTATAGCGTCAATGCACCGCGTTGTCAAGAAATTTGTTTCTCCTTGCAACCAATTTGGCAAATATTATTGTAGAATTCGCTCTGAATACGCGATGAAATTCCCGGTCCTGAATACTTTTTTCAAAAAGTGCCGCCCGGGTGTCGGGAGGCAGGATGCATCGGGGTGAACACGTGCGCTCTGTGAACGGGCAACGTGGTTCTCTGATTGTGTGTCTCGTCGGATACCGACCGGACTGCGGTCAAACAGCCAGTCGCTTTCGGGGCGATGAGCATGAGGTAGCGCGCCATCGCGACGGAACGCGCAGCTATCTGTGCGATGGATCAGAAACGGGCAGACCGGTGCCGTTCGGTGGAGCGGCGCTCGCCAGGCCAGTGTTGGCGCGCAGCACGGGAGTGGGAATGAACGATGCTATTCTGGAGCAGACCGGTGCAACGTGAGAACAGAGAGGGGCAGGAAGCACTCCTATTTCATGGAGACCGGCTACGGAGCAAAAGCAACCCTGTGTTTCTGCCAGAAGAGAGTTGTCTCTCATGGCTCTGCCTGTGGCCTGCGGGCCTCCACGCTTTTCTGACACAGAGGGACATACGGGACGAGGGTGTTTCCCGCGTTCGGGGGAGTTACAAGGGTGAGGAATCTACGCCCCCGGAGAGAATCGAACTCCCGACGCCTTCCTTAGGACGGAAGCGCTCTATCCACTGAGCTACGAGGGCGTGCGCAGGACATCGTAGGTCGGTCACCGCAGCCAGAGTAAACCGGTGATGCGCCCGGAGAGACTTGAACTCCCGGCCTACAGGTCCGCAACCTGTCGCTCTATCCGCTGAGCTACGGGCGCGTTCAGAGCTTCTGTCTCCAAACAGACTTGATTATACCTCCCGGGCAAAAACCTGTCAAGGACGAGCAGTCACGTGCGAACCCGTGGTTGACGGGGCTGGTTGCGTTGCGGAACGGGGATCCGGTTCACACCGACCATCTTCCCGGATCCAGTAGTACTGCCCGGCTTTCAGACTCCAGAAGGTCTGACGTATGCCGCCGGGCCAGAACACTTCCACACGTTCCACTTTCTGATGTGCCCCGAGCCCGAACAGGAGACGCGGGTCGCTGCGCGCAAGGTAGCTGGACCCGCTCCGGGCGTACCGTACCTGTGTCCGGCCGCCTGCGGTCACCCGAACCTCTGCGCCCACACCATCGCGATTGGAACGGGTCCCTTCCAGACGGATGCCGATCCACTGGCCAGAGGGCCCGGAACAGCGTGAGCGGCTCGGCGGGGCCACTCATCAGGCAATCCGAACGGCCATCGTTGTCATAGTCGGCAGCGGCAACGCCCTGCCCGTAGCCAGTATCCACCGCCAGGCCGACACGGGCCGTTACGTCTTCAAAGCGTTGCCCGGCGATGTTGCGGTACAGTGCATGAGGGAGACGCGCACGATGCGGGCTGCCGGGCGCCGGGCCACCCTGCACCGCGAAGATATCCAGATAGCCGTCATTGTCATAGTCCAGAAAAGCACACCCGCCGCCAGTCGTCTCTATGAAACGTCGCTGCGGGGTCGCGTCGTTGTCGTAGCGAAACTGCAGGCCGACTTCCCGCGTCACATCGCGAAAGTATCCGGTTGCCGAAGCCATACGAAGGCGCGCGCTATCCAGACGTGGTGTGCACCCGGGAAGCAGGGCCACCAGAACGGAAAAAAGCGTGGACCACGGCAGGGAAAACTCCCGGGGATGTAGAAGCGTTGCCCGGGGGCGCAGGCGCAGAGGGAAGTGAACTCCGCACGCGTTTTTCCGCACCGTTTCCTGACAACCAGTGAACAATGGTCCTGTCTCCCCGTCTACACTACTGGCAAAGCAAGGACGATGAGGAGGAGTGTATCGCCATGCGAAGACAGATACCGGGTTTCATGGTTCTGGTAGCACCTGTTGTGCTCGGCGTTGGAGGCGTCGCGCATGCTCAGGAGGCTACGACCCCGCGGCCGGCACGTCAGGGGCAGCCGCGCGTTCAGGCGATGGCCCGCAACCAGACGGCCCTGATCCCGCTGGAAGTAATGAAAGGCTACCTGCGCCTCACCGATGAGCAGGTTGCGAAGATCAAGCCCGTGCAGGAGAAGGCCCGGGCTCTCCTGAACGACCTGCGCACACAGATCACAGGCGCGGACCGCGAGAAACTGCGCGAGGTTCTGGCTAACTATCGTACCTCAATGGAGCAGTACGACAAAGATGTGGAGGCTATATTGACCGAGGAACAGCGCAAGAAGGTTCCCGATATGAAGCGCGACATGCAGCTGTTCAACTCGGTCGGTCTGCCCCCGGCGATCATCGCAGATCTGAATCTGACCGAAGAGCAGAAGAAACAGTTGACTGCTATCGCACAGGAAGCACAGAACAGACGGTCTGCCCTGACGCCGCAGGAACGCCGTGAGAAGGGACGTGAGATAAGCCAGGAAGCGCGCACGAAGGCCATGGAGGTGCTGAACGCCGAGCAGAAAGCAAAGGTCGAGAACTTCCGTCGGCGTAATCAGGAGCGTCAGGGAGAAAATCCGCCGGCCGTATGACGCCGGAAGCTCCAGAACAACATTGCGGAGAGCGCCCCTGTGCCCGTCTTGGCCAGGGGCGTTGCGCATTCACGGGCCCGACCCGTTGTGCGCCCACAGGGTCATTGCGGTCAGGATAGCAGCTACCAGCAGGCCCGCATACAGCAGCGCAAACGCCTCGGCACGCTTGTAACGGAAGTAGCGCAGGTTCATCCCAAGGCATACCACCGCGATCGGGATCAGGGCCGGCAACGACAGGCCGGTGATCACCACCAGCGTCATGTACAGCACCAGCGTGAAAATCAATGCGATCAGAACGTTGCGCGAGGGGATGCCAAAGCGCACAAAGCAGGCAAAGAACATGGCAATGAACAGAAAGTCCGCGAAGCCGACGGCCAGCAGCATGGGCGCGGCACCACCCGTCGGCCTCTGAGCCGGCAGTTGTACGGTCAATGCGCTCATGGCCATCGCCGCTACCTCACTTTTACCCGACTCCGCCTGCCGCACCAGCCCGCCGCCGAAAACCACGTAGAGGTCCACCAGTGCCAGTGTCACCCCTACGGGCAGCAGCATCTTGAACTCCCGGAACAGGCGTGACAGCAATGCTCCGAAGCAGACGGCCAGCCAGACCAGCAGCAGGCCGTACAGCCCCGGCACAGCCATCAGGGCGCCGTAGAACCGGAGAAGCGCCGGGTGGCGCATGAAGGATAGCAGACTGGCATCCGGGAAGACGCTCTGCACCGCCTGAGGTACGGTCAGTATGGCAGCCACAGATAACTGGATGAGGACCAGCGGCAGCGCGCGCATGGCCCGGGCGGCCGTCGCCGTGAACAGCAGGATCAATACCAGCGACAGAAATGTGGTCAGGCCAATGGCATTGAGGGTGCTGGCCGGAATGTGCGGGGTGACCAGATGGAGAACGAAGTAGGCAGTCGCGGCGCTGAGAGCTACCAGAATGTCGCGCCGTTGTTCCCGGGAAGAGGTGTGAAGAGGACGAGGGGATCGGTGGTCCAGAGGAGGGTCGGCCCTGCCTGTTTCCGGTAGGGGTACATCTTTCATGAGGTGCCGACGTTCTCCCTGCAACGCGATGATTTTGACAAGACGTGCGGATATATTATATAATCAGTACGTCGGTCGCGTCAAGCAACGATGTGCCTGTGCATCGGGCAATCAGATACAAACCACGCTGTCTCAAGGGCGAGTCAGCTGTCCGTTCGGAAACGTCCGTTCCGGGCCTGTTGCGTGCCGTCTGCCTCTCGCCCTGCACTGTACTGTCACTCTCTCCGGGGCTGGTCCGCCACGCATGCCGCTCTCCGCACCGCCGGACGGATGTTCCCCGAAGCATGCATCACCCACTCCAAACGGGTACATCTGCCCGGATGTACAAAGTGCCCTCCGGGTACAACGTCGCGGTGCAGGGGGCCTGTGCGGAATCTGGTGCCTTGAATGAGAGGAACGGAGTGAACGACAGAAAGTTGCGCATTGTCATCGCGGATGATGAGCCCATCATCCGCCTTGACCTGAAAAAGATGCTGGAGGACTGCGGGTACGAGGTCGTTGGCGAGGCGGGAGACGGCGCAAAAGCCGTAGAGCTTGCTCGAGCGCTCAAACCCGATGTGGCGATCCTGGACATCCGGATGCCCGAGATGGACGGGATCGATGCGGCGCGGATCATCACCGAGGAGAAGATCGCTCCGGTGCTCCTGCTAACGGCCTACAGTCAGATCGATCTGGTGCATCGCGCCAAAGAGGCCGGGGTCTACTCCTACCTCGTCAAGCCGTTCAAAGAGGCAGATCTCATGCCGCAGATCGAAGTGGCTGTGGCGCGATGGGATGCGTATCTGCAGATCGAGCGGACGGCCCATGAGCTGGAGGACAAGCTGGAGACCCGTAAGGCCGTGGATCGCGCCAAAGGCATTCTGATGGACCAGTATGGCCTGAAAGAGCAGGAGGCGTTCCGGCGCATTCAGGTGCAGAGCATGAACACGCGCAAGACCATGCGCGAGATTGCGGAGGCGATCATTATCGCACACAACGTCTGACCTGTCAGCACGCTGCCCGTGGCCTCTTCTGGCGGCTCTGTCCGTGGAAGAGGCCTCTCTTGTCTGTCAGGATGTCACACCATGAAGGAACGGATACCACGCTTTCGCACCCCCTGGCGCACGCGCCGCCTCTTCGCCGCCCTGCGTCGCACCGACGACCCGGATGTCGCCCTGTTGCAACAGGAACTGGACGCCCGGGACCGCCGGTTGCGCGAAATGACCCTGATGATGGAGCAGATGCGGCATGAGCTGGAGGAGAAGCGCGCTGAGGCAGAAGCCCTGCGCCGGATCGGGGAGGCGACCGGGTCTGCGTTCCACTCCGAAGAGATGCTCAAAGTGACTGCCGAAATCGCCACCGCGATCACCGGCACCGACAGTTGCCAGATCTACCTCTTTGACACCAGCTCCAACTCGGAAGAACTGGTACTCCGCGCGGCAGACGAGAGCTTTGCCTCCATGATCGGGAAAATCCGTCTGCGACTTGGCGAAGGCATCACTGGCTGGGTTGCCCGGGAGCGTAAACCCGTGGCTGTCAGCGAAAAGGCCTACGCGGACCACCGATTCAAGTTCTTCCCGGAGATGCTGGAAGGGGAGTACGAGTCGATGCTATCGGTGCCCCTCGTGACGCGGGGCAACATCCTGGGCGTTATCAACGTGCGCACCCGACGCCCGCACAACTACTCCAAGACGCAGATCCACTTGCTCTCCGGTATTGCCAGTCAGGTGGCTGGAGCTATCGAGCGCTCGCGCCGCTATCGCCAGCTGGAGAAACACGCCGACCAGCTGCACACGCTCTCAGAGGTGAGTCAGGCAATCACTTCCAACCTGTATCTGGAGGAACTCCTGCAGCTGATCGTCGGTATGACAGCCCAGACCATGAACTACAAAATCTGCACGGTCATGCTGGTCGACAAAGAGAAGGGCGAGCTGGTGATCAAGGCGACGCAGTCCGACAGCAAAGAGTATCTGGAAAAGCCTAACCTCAAGATCGGGGAGAGCATCTCCGGTCGTGCGGTGGCGGAGAAGCGCGCCATCACTGTGCTGGATCTGCTGCAGGCGCCGGAGTATCAGTTCCCGGACGTTGCGCAGAAAGTAGGAGTACGCTCTCTGGCCTCCATTCCCCTCATGGTCAAGGGCGAGGCTGTGGGAGTGCTCAACTGCTACACCGAAAAAGTACACCAGTTCAGTAAAGAGGAGCTGTCGATCCTGCAGGCATTGAGCACGCAGGCCGCACTGGCCATCGAGCATGCCAAGCTGATGGTCAGGTCCGCGTTGATCCAGGAGATGCACCATCGTGTCAAGAACAACCTGCAGCAAATTGTGAGCCTGATCCGCCTGGAGATGCGCTACGCCAAGTTCACCACCGTGGAGGACGCGCTCAACGACACCCTGAGCCGCATTCTGGCAATCTCCAACGTGCACGAACTGCTCTCACGCGACGATCTGGACTCGGTCAGCATCAAGAAGGTTGCGGAGAGCATCCTGCACGCGACACAGCAGAGTGTGGTGCCCCCGGGTAAATCGATCCAGACCCTCGTGGAAGGAGATGACTTCAAGCTGCCGTTGAGCAAAGCTACCTCGGTCGCGCTGGTGTTGAACGAGCTGGTGCAGAACGCGGTGGAGCACGGCTTCAAGACGCTCAACGAGGGACGGATCAAAGTGCAACTATTTCAGGAACCCGATGAGATGCGCATCGCCGTGATCAACGATGGCGACCGCCTGCCGGAAGGGTTCACGCTACGCAACTCCAACAGTCTGGGGCTCTCCATTGTCGAGACACTGGTTCGGGGCGATCTGCACGGCACGTTCTCGCTCGAAAATGCGGTGTACGACAACGGCATCATCGCGATTGTGACCTTTCCCCGCTGATGCGGTTCCTGTGCTACAAACCGGGCAGTGCCCGGCCTATAATCAGAACCGGTCCTGTTGCCAGGGAACGCAGACTGCACGGGGATGTCACAGATGCCAGATCGGAAAATCAAAGTACTCATTGTGGACGACAGCGCGCTGATGCGTCAGCTACTCACCCAGATCCTCGCGTCGGACCCGGAACTCGAAGTGGTCGGGACCGCGGTAGACCCCCTCTATGCCATGGAGAAAATCCCCGTCCTGCGCCCGGACGTGCTGACACTCGATGTCGAGATGCCACGCATGGACGGGTTGACGTTTCTCAAGCAGTTGATGGAGAAGGATCCCCTGCCGGTCGTGATGGTCTCCACACTGACTGTGGAGGGGGGCGAGGTCACGTTGCGCGCGCTGGAGCTGGGCGCGGTAGATTTCTTCCCGAAGCCCACACTGCGCGTGCTGGCCCAGCGTGGAAACGAACTGCATCAGATCATCGAGAAGGTCAAAACGGCGGCCCGGGCACGCTTGCAACCCCGGATCCGGTCTGCCGCAACACCGCCAGTTGTTGCGCTGCGACCCGGTGTTCCTGTGGCAGAGCATTCCACCCGGATCATCGCGATTGGCGCCTCCACTGGTGGAACAGAAGCGATCCGGCACGTGCTCACCGCGTTACCGGAGGATACTCCCGGCATTGTGATCGTGCAGCACATGCCTCCGGGGTTCACAGCCTCGTTTGCGCGGCGCCTCGACGGCCTGTGTGCTATCAACGTGCGCGAGGCGCAGAACGGCGATCGCGTGATGCCGGGCACCGCGCTCATCGCCCCCGGTGATTTCCAGATGCAGCTGGTCCGTTCCAGAGGCGAGTACTCGGTGCACGTGTTTGCGGGCGAGCCCGTGAACCGGCATCGCCCTTCCGTCGATGTGCTGTTCCACTCGGTGGCCGAACAGGCAGGTCCGAACGCGGTGGCGGCTCTCCTGACCGGCATGGGAGCGGATGGCGCACGAGGCATGCGCCGTATGCGTGATGCGGGGGCGTACACGATTGCGCAGGATGAGGCGACCTGCGTGGTCTTCGGCATGCCACGCGAGGCCATCGCGCTGGGAGGAGCCTGCAGCGTGCTGCCACTGGATCGAATTGGCCCGGAGCTCTACCGTGTGGCGACAGGGGGGCAGGAAGCGCGCGCTGCCTGAAACCTCTGCAGGGCGTACCCGCGAAACGCACCCGCCGGCGGCATGCGGAAGGTCCGCTCCCGGGAGGACTTTCACGCAACAAAATCGTAGCAACACTGTCAGAACCCTCGATACTGCAACCGCTACAGAGTAAAGGGTGACCCGGTGTGAAACGGATGCGTCCTGCGCACATAGGGGTACTGATTCTGAGTGTACTGGCCTGTACTCCGGGATTGACAGTAGAGGGAGCTCCGCGCGATATCCCGGAGGCGGGCCGTGAGCGCGCTATCACTTTCTTCGAGAGCAAAGTGCGCCCCGTACTGCTCAATCGGTGCGTCTCCTGCCACGGCGAGATCAATCAACAGGGAGGACTCCGCCTCGACTCCCGGGAGGCCCTGCTGAAAGGAGGAGGGCGCGGACCTGCCATCGTCCCGGAACGCCCGGACCAGAGCCTGCTTGTTCAGGTCATCCGTCATGAGGGCGAACTGAAGATGCCACCTGGCGGCGGTCAGTTGCGCCCGGATGAGATCGCCGCCATCGTCGCGTGGATCCGCGCCGGCGCGGTCTGGCCCGAGAAGCGCCCGGAAACGACGATCAACCCCTTTGCCCCCGAAAGACGTAACTTCTGGTCGTTCCGCCCGGTGAAGAAACCACCGGTGCCTGCTCCCTCTGCACGTCCGTTGAAAGGAGCGAAAAGCGGCAACGCGAACTCCTATGCGTCGCTCTGGAAGCACTGGGTGCGCACGCCGATCGACGCGTTCATTCTGGCCCGTCTGGAAGCAAAAGGCCTGCGCCCGGCCCCGGAAGCCGACCGGCGCACCCTGATCCGTCGGGCGTACTATGATCTGCTCGGTCTGCCTCCGACTCCGGAGGA
>JANWZQ010000070.1 GCA_025054835.1 Chthonomonadaceae bacterium | reverse complement strand
CGCCATCGATGCGGTAGCGGACACGCGTCTCTTTCTCAAACGGTTCAATGTGGATGTCGGAAGCCCGGTCCTGTATCGCCTGATTGATAATCAGATTGACCATCTGGATGACCAGTTCTTCCTTGGCCATCTTCTGCAGGTCCGCGACATCGAGGCTATCCTCTTCCTCAACCGCTGCGCGCTCCGCATCCCTGACATCCTGCAGCATGCGGGACATGTAGTGCTGTTCGCACAGGCGGCGGATGTCGCTCTGTGCGGCGAGCATGGGGGCGATATCCAGGCCGGTCAGCAGACGCAGGTCGTCGATGGCATGGATGTCGAGCGGGTCGGCCATGGCAACGACCAGCGTCTCGTCGTTACGGCGCAACGGGAGCAGGTTGTGCCGCATTGCGAACTCGCTGGGCACGATCCCCAGAGCCTCCGGATCCGGTGGCTCCTGATTCAGATCCACGATCGGGCAATCCAGCTGCCGGGAGAGCGCCCTGAGCAGGCCCGCTTCCGACAGGTAGCGCAGGCCTATCAGGATCTCGCCGATGCGTTTTCCGCTCTCGGTGCGACGTTGTTCTGCCAGTCCGATCTCCAGTTGCTCTGGCGTGATCAGACCCTCTTCCACCAGGATCGAACCAAGGAGCGCACGTCTGAGTTTGAGCAATTTCGGATCTCCCGTCTTCTATCGCCTGATATCCCGGCATTACCGATCTCACACGCGGGCGCATCCGCGGCGAGCGCAGAGCACGTCCGTATCAACCCCACCTGTTTGGTTCTCTCTCCGTGACGCAACGCGCGGGTCTTGAGGAAGGGGCAGCAACAGGGACGTTGTTGCGAAACCATCGGCGGCAGGATGTCACCTGTATAGACGCGAACTACCTGGTGCGGTTACAGATGTGCTCTGTGTGCAGGGGGCAGCACGTGCTGCCCCGTAGCTACTCTGGCAACAATACTTGACTGTCGAGAATACCGACAGGTTTCAGTTTGTTATCGGCAGGGAGCGCACTGTTCCTGCTGTCACACCGGCAAAAGTGCGGGAAAATATAACTGAAGTATTCGGCAGTGCCGTCGGGCTATCCTGCCCGGCCAAGTGGTGGAGGGCGTTCATGACGCCTTCCCTCGGGCACTGCAACGCTCGTCGTAAGGCAGGGATCTCTTCATGACATCAACGATTTCGCGCTCTCTCGCGGACCCGCAGACCCTGTCGCGCATCTCCCGGCTGGAGTTGCGCGCACGCCAGGTAGTGGAGGGGGTCATCTCCGGAATGCACAAAAGTCCGCATCGGGGTAGCAGTGTGGAGTTCGCGCAGCATCGCGATTATGTCCCCGGAGATGAGATCCGGCACATCGACTGGAAGGTGTACGCGCGCACCGATCGGTATCATATCAAGCAGTTTGAGGAAGAGACCAACCTGAAAGCCACTCTGGTGCTCGATGTCAGTACCAGCATGGACTATCGGGGGAATGAGTCGCCTCTTTCCAAAAGGGAGTACGGCGCGATCGTCGCTGCCGCCGTCGCGTCTCTGTTGTTGCGGCAACGGGATGCCGTCGGACTGGCACTGTTCGACGCGGGCGTGCGGCAGTTCATCCC
>JANWZQ010000092.1 GCA_025054835.1 Chthonomonadaceae bacterium | reverse complement strand
TCCTCCGGTCGCATACAGAGGTCAAAGCAGAGGCCGCGTTCCCCGAGCAGACGGAGGCCCCGCACAAACTCCGGGGTCAGACAGTAGCCAGCAGGTGTGGAGCCGTGCAGCACCTGTCGCACGCCCTTGATGTACGGGACGCCACGGAAGCGATCCAGATACGCCGCAAAATCCGCAGCCGCCGGTCTACCTCCGATCACTGCGCCGGCCATCGGGTTGTCCGCACGTTCGCACAGCGCAATCACGTACTCTGCCTCTGCCACATGCTGCGAGGGCTCCACGTCGACCTCCATGTAGACCGTTCGGACCACCTGCAATCCGGCGCTCTCCTGCAGATACTCTTCCATCAAATAGGAACGCGCCAGAGCGGGTTCGCTGTCCAACCATGGCAGCCGGAACCGGCTCAGGTCCCAGAGGTGCTGGTGTGTGTCGATCACAGGGAGCATCGCCTTCCTCCTCTCCTTTGATATACTCCGGTCAGAGCCGCAATGCCTTCTCTGCTGCGGATTTACAGGCACCTGACAGTCCTGCGCCCGCATGGCAGAGGAAATCTCCGTTATAGCGCCGTAGATGACCGGGGAGGTGTGAGGACGCTTCGACGCCGTGCAGCACGGAAGGTTCTCACACATGCTTCACATCACCACCTGCTGAGAAAGGCATCGAAGGATGGCACCACCCGGAGTTTCCGTACAACTGATCGTTTTCGGGCAACGCAATCAGGAAGACATCGCGGGCGTGTTGCGTGACGTGGCCGCCGCGGGCTTTCCTGCGATTGAAGCAGGCAACCTGTTTCTGGCCTGCGGTGAGGATCGCGCGCGCCAGTTGCTGGAGGAAAATGGCCTTCAGGTCTCCGGGGCGCATTTCGGCTACGGGGACTACGCTGATCCGGAGAAGCTGGCCGGTCATATCGCCTATGCAAAGGCTGTCGGACTCAAACACCTGCTGTGCTCTGGAGTGGCCGATGGCAGTTCGGCAGAAGGGTACCGGAAGTCGGCAGCGGTGTTCAACGCGGTAGGCCGGCGTCTGGCCGATGAGGGGTTACTGTTCCACTATCACAACCACGACTGGGAGTTCCGGGATCTCGGGGGCATAACGGGAATGGAGATCCTTGCGCAGGAGACCGACCCGGTGCTGGTGCGTTTTAATCTGGATGTGTTCTGGCTCTACTACGCCGGTCAGGACCCGGCCGAATTCATTCGGAAACACGCCGGTCGCGCCGGCTACTTCCATTTCAAGGATGGTCGGCGGCGCGCCACAGATGCCGGGATGCGTCCGGAGTTTCTGGAGCTAGGGCGTGGTGATGTGGATCTGCAGGGGGCTTATGCAGCCGCATTGGAGGCCGGCGCAGAATGGATCGTTGCCGAGCAAGACAGCACGCAGGTGACGCCACGCGAGGCGATCACAATCAGCCGTCAGTACCTCCGGGATGTGCTGGGCCTCTGATCTCACAGGCGCTTCTCCAGCATGAGGGATAGCATGGGACTGCTGATTGACGGCCTCATCATTCTGCTCTACTTTGTGACCATCGCATCCATCGGGCTGTACATGGGGCGTCGTGAGGAGAGCCTGCACGATTTCGCGCTCGGCGGGCGCCGTGTGCCCTGGTGGGCTGTGATGGCTTCGATCATCGCCGCAGAGACAAGCGCTGCGACCTTCCTGGGCGCGCCAGCGGAGGGATATGAGAAGCGTAGCCTGGCCTATGTGCAGTTGGTATTCGGACTGATCCTCGGGCGTGTGGTCGTGGGCTACGTCTTCCTCAGGCCCTACTACCTGTACCGGGTCTACACGGTCTACGATTACCTGGCCGTGCGGTTCGGCCCGGTCAGCAAGAGCTACATCTCGGCGTTGTTCCTGCTCATGCGCACACTGGCCTCCGGGACTCGCCTGTTTGTGCCTGCTCTGGTGATGGTGCTGGCATGGCGTCTGTTTGTGGAGCGGGGGCAGGTGCAGTTCGGTCAGCAATCAGTCAACAGTGTGGGGCCCTATCTGGTCGCTGTGATCGCATTGACGTTCGCTACCGGCCTCTACACGACCATCGGTGGTATCAAGGCGGTGATCTGGACAGACGTGATACAGGCTACCCTGATGTTCGGCAGCGCGCTGGTGGCGATTGGCACGTTGCTGTACCACGTTGGCGGGCCGGGAGCCGTGGCGGAGACGGTACCGCAGATGACGCGGCTGGAGGGATACTTTCTGACCGGTCTGGAGCCAGATCGTGTGGCGCGCTGGCAGGCAGAACATCACCTGAGCGGAATGAACCTGTGGGAATATGTGAAGCTGATCCTCGCCAGCGACTACACGGTGTTCTCCGCATTGATTGGCACCATGCTCATGAACATGGCCGCGTTTGGCACCGATCAGGACATGGTGCAACGCATGCTGACCGCGGAGACACACCAGCAGGCGCGGCGCAGCCTGATCACTGCCGCCCTGATGGATCTGCCTATTGCTGCGGCATTTACCTTCATCGGCATTCTGCTCTACGTCTACTACCAGAAAGACCCGACGTACAGGCCGGCAGCAACGGCTGATGTGTTTGGCTCTTACATCCTGAATGTGATGCCGGTCGGAGTACGCGGGCTGGTGCTGGCCGGTGTCTTTGCTACAGCCATGGGGTCCCTCTCCGCGGCGTTGAACGCGCTGGCAACCAGTGCGACCAATGACTGGTATCTGCCCCGGGTGCGCGGGAAGCCGGCAGGCCACTATGTGACGGCAGCACGGTGCTTCACGGTGCTTTTCGGTGGATTGATGGTTCTGATCGCAGGGGCGTTCGCCTACGCCAAGGTCACTAACCCGGGGGTGCGGATCATCCCGGTTGTGCTGGGAGTGGCGGGCTTTATTCTGGGGCCCATGCTGGGTGTGTTCCTGATCGGCATGTTCACCCGGGATCGTGGCTCCGATACAGGCAACGTGATCGCAGTGACTCTGGGATTGATCGCCACGACTGTTCTGGGAGAGCTCCACATCGTCGCGGCCAATGCACTGGCACCCTTATTCGGGCATCCGGCCAATTTCGTGCGCCCGGAATGGTTGCCGAAGGTCTCTTTCACCTGGTTTGCGATGATTGGCGCCGTCGTGGTGTTCTTGGTGGGGGTGCTGTTCCGCACGCCGGCGTCCGTGCTGGAGGAATCCCGCCGTCGGGCCAGAGAAGCCCAGCAGGGCGAGGATATTCCGCTGGCGTTGCGAGGCGGGTAACATCGATGCACAGGGTCCGATGCAGAAAGCGCTTGAAGGAAGGTCTTCAAGCGCTTCTCACAAAATCGAAAACTCCCTGAGATCCAGAGAATACGTGGGCAACATCAGAAACGGGGATGACGGGACTTGAACCCGCGACTTCCTGCGTGACAGGCAGGCACTCTAACCACTGAGCTACACCCCCACTTGCAACACAGGCAACAGAACCGGTGAACTTGTATCCCCGATTTCTGTTGTGCCTGCGCACCCGACGCCTTTCAGAGCGCTTTCTGATGGTTCGCATGGGCGAACAGGGATTCGAACCCCGGACATCTTCGGTGTAAACGAAGCGCTCTACCGCTGAGCTATTCGCCCGTTGGCGCGATGGGTGTAGAATAATATAGCACGCCTCCAGCAGTTTGTCAATGGTGCGACGGGCAAAAAGGAAGCGGGGTGCTGCCATCCTCGGAACGCCCCCGGATAGCCCGCGCGTAACTCAAAAGGAACTGCTGCAACATGTCGTGCCTCATGGAGTGACGCCTGTGTCAAGTATACAGACCGACTCGACCAATATGGACTGGTGGTACCGCGAGAGACAACGGCGCCAGGCCCGACTCCTGCTCTTTCTGGCGCTGGTCATGGTGCTGATCGGCTTCTTCTACTGGCGAGCAGCCTACGGACGCATTGGTGCCGTTGGCGATATCAATTTCGATACCACCAACCACATCGTTTTCGTGCATCAGGGTGCTGATGGCAATCTCAGCCTCTACTCCATACGCGCCGATGGTTCCGACCTGCGCAAGCTCACCGCCGATGAGGATCGTTCCAACAAGCAGGACCCAACATGGACAGCCGATGGCAAGGCGATCCTCTACGCGTCTAACAAGATCGATGGGAGGGTCTCGCAGATCTACATCCTGGGTAACGGCGAGACCAAGCAGCTGACGTACGGCACAGGCAACAAATTCGCGCCTGCTGCCAGCCCGGATGGGCGACGTGTGGCCTTCGTTACACAGGGTGCTATCAAGACAGTACTTCTTAATGGCGCGGACGTTCTGCAGGTCCTGCCCCCGCCGCGCGCCGGCAATGCACCCATGGAGGACCCGAACGCGCTGGCCATGACCATGGAACTGCAGGGGCCCTTCCTGAACGCGCTCTTCTCGCATGATGGCAGAGCAATCGCCGGCGTACAGTCGCTGAGCGTGGAGGACAACCCGCCCAACATGGGCGATCTGATCCCCGGATCACAGGTGGGCAGGGTGGTGCTACCCGATGGCGATCGCGCCCCGATCCTGGCTACAGGTAAAGAGGTCAGCATGGCGTGGGATCCAGACAGGTTGCGCATCGCCTGCTCCTTCACCGAGGTCGAGACCAGAGTGGCGGGCAAGCCAACCCTGCTCAGCGGGATCTATCTTTACGACTTCACCAGGGGAAACAAACCGGAAGTATCCCCGATCCTGCTCTGCTTCGGGTACACGCTGCTTCCCAAAAACATCGCATGGTCGCCCGACGGTAAGCGGATCGCGTTCGAAGGATGGCGGTTCAAGAGCGAGGGAGTGCGCGAGCTGCGTGGCATCACGTTGATCGATGTCGATCGACCCAGCAGTGTACGCACCCCGGCGGAAGCGGACCAGGTTCCATACCTGATCCCATCCACATCGCAGGGCCGCCCGCAGAGACCGCGATGGTCGCCCGATGGGACGCGACTGCTCTACGAACTGGTCAAACCCGATGGTAAGCGCGACCTGTGGGTGGTCAACTACGATGGGTCGAACCCGATCAACCTGACCGCAGAGCTGAAAGGCGACAACGCACAGGGCGATTGGTCACCCGCCGGCAAAGGGCGTAAATAACGGCTCGCAGTTCCTGCCGCATTCCGGGGTGGTGCATATGGTACAGAGCAAGCAGGTGATCGTTGTTGGAGCCGGCCTTTCGGGCCTGTGCTGCGCACGCACACTGCAGCGTGCCGGAGTAGAAGCGCATATTTACGAGGCCAGTGACGGCGTTGGTGGGCGGGTGCGCACCGACACATGGGAGGGCTTTCTGCTCGATCGTGGCTTTCAGGTGTTGTTCACCGCCTACCCCGCAATCCGCGAAGAGATGGATCTTGACGCGTTGCGCCTGCAGGCATTTACACCCGGCGCGATCATATGCCGTGCGAGCGAAAAGCACATGCTGGTCGACCCCCGGCGCGCTCCCGCACACCTGCTGGCTGCCGCTATGTCGCCTCTCATGAGCGTGTCCGACAAGTTGCGCGCGTTTCAGCTGGCCATGACCATTGGAAAGCGCACAGTGCCAGAGATCTTCACAATGGAAGATCAGACCCTGGGCGCGTACCTGCAGAAATCTGGCTTCTCCGGGATGTTTCTGGACCAGATCGTTCGTCCTTTCTTCGGGGGGATCTTCCTCGAGCGTCAGCTGGAAACGAGCGTGCGTATGTTCGCCTTTGTGTTCAAGATGCTGTCCGAAGGAGACACCGCAGTGCCGGAGGCGGGCATGGGGGCACTCGGACAACAGCTCGCTGACAGCCTGGCTCCGGGGACGTTGCATCTGAACAGTCCGGTGGAGGCGTTGCTCTGGCAGGGAGAGCGTATCACCGGTATCCGGCTGCAGGATGGTACCGAGATCATCGCCGACAGAGTGGTACTGGCCACTCAGGCCGACGTGGCCGCCCGATTGATGGGCCGCGAGTTCCCCGTGCACTGGCGTACCTCTACCACAGCCTACTTTGCCCTGCCAGAGCCCCTCGACACAGGCAAATTGCTGGTACTCTTCCCGGAGGCGCAGTACATCAACCATGCGGTCATGATGTCCAACGTTGCTCCCTCCTACGCGCCACCGGGGCAGCACCTGCTGTCCGTGACCCTGCTCGGACAGACGGATCTGCCAGACGAGGAGATCGTGCGACGGATTACGACGGATCTACTTCTCTCCTTTCCGGAAGCGCGGCCCGACACGTGGCGCCTGCTGCGCATCTATCGTATCCCGTGGGCGCAGTTTGCGCAACCAGCAGGCATCTGGGAACAATTGCCCGATGCAGACACAGGTATCCCCGGTCTCATCCTCGCGGGAGAGATCACGCAGTCCAGCTCCCTGCACGGCGCGCTCACAGCGGGCCGGGTCGCGGCGCAACGGGCCATGGCGTAGATCGCGCTGAACCGATGAGCCCGTCACGGCAGAATATCAAGCAGTACAGGATCGTGCTCCCGGGAATGCTGACGCTCTGCGTGCTGCTGTCCGGATGCGCAATGCCGAGGGGAGCAACGCCGGCGCACGATCGGACTCTGCCCCCTGTACCTGCTGTGACCTTTGTGGACGTGACCGAGCAGGCCGGGATCCGCTTCCAGTACGTCAATGGCGCATTCGGAGAAAAGTGGTTGCCAGAAACCATGGGGGGAGGAGGCGGATTTCTGGACTACGATGCCGATGGCTGGCTCGATATCCTTCTGATCAATGGAGACTACTGGCCGGGGCACGCTCCCCCGGGTGCCCGGCGTCCTACGCTGGCCCTCTATCGCAATCGTCGTGATGGGACGTTCGAGGATGTGACCGCGCGGGCCGGGTTGAGCGTGTCGCTGTACGGCATGGGACTGGCCGTGGGCGACTTTGACAATGATGGCTGGGATGACCTGTTCATTACCGCGGTGGGCAGGAGCCGTTTGTTCCGCAATGTGTCCGATGGCCGGGGCGGGCGCCGGTTTGTCGATGTTACGGAACGGTTCCGTCTGAACGACCGCGGGTGGTCGACCTCAGCCGCATGGGTGGACTTCGACCGGGATGGCGATCTCGACCTGTTCGTCTGCCACTATGTGCGCTGGACCCCGGAGACCGACCTGCCGTACACCATTGACGGTGTTCACAAATCCTATGCCCGCCCACAGGCCTACAACGGTGAACCCTGCCGGCTCTATCGCAACGATGGCAACCGCTTCACAGACGTGTCGGCGAAGAGCGGGGTGCTCAGAACGGGCAAGTCGCTCGGGGTTGTTGTCGTGGACTACGACGGCGACAACTGGCCCGATATCTTCGTTGCCAACGACACGGAGCCCAACTTTCTGTTCCACAATCAGGGCGATGGCACGTTTCTGGACATCGGCATGGAAGCCGGGATCGCCCTCTCGGATCAGGGCACTTCGCGTGCCGGGATGGGCATCGACGCAGCCGACGTGCTGAACCGGGGGCAGTTCGATATCCTGATCACCAACTTCGCCGGTGAGCAGGTCGCGCTCTACCGGCGGGCTCCGGAGGGGAGCGGACTGTTTCTGGACGTGGCGGCGCAGGCCGGGGTAGGTGTCCCGTCGCAACGCTATCTCGGGTTCGGCGCCTTCTTTTTCGATTACGATCTGGATGGGTGGCCGGACATCTTTGTCGCCAACGGGCACATCCACGATGATATTGAGGGGCGCGAACTGGGTGTCACCTATGAAGAGCCCTGCCTGCTGTTTCGCAATCTGGGGCAGGGGCGTTTCATGGACGTGAGCGCGCTCTCCGGGCCGGCGCTCACCGTGCGACGTGTGGGGAGGGCTGCGGCCTGCGGCGATTACGATAACGACGGCGATCTGGACGTGCTGGTTGTCTCCAACCGGGGGCGGCCTGCCCTGATGCGCAACGACAATCGCACCGGAAACGGGTGGATCCGGCTGGCGTTGCGGGGCAAAACCAGCAATCGCAACGCCATCGGCGCGCGCGTGCGAGTGACTGCAGGGGGTGTCACGCAAACGCAGGAGGTGCGCAGCGGGGGATCTTACCTGGCAGCCAGTGACCGGCGACTGCTCTTCGGCCTGGGGAGAGCACTCAGGGTGGATAGCGTGGAGATCCGCTGGCCCGGGGGAAGGGTGCAACCGGTGCCACCGCCACAACGTAACACCGCGCTTGTGGTAACAGAAGGGAACTGAGCGCATATGTTCCCCGAGACGTTGCTGATGCGTCTCTCCGTGGCCCATGCCTTTGGCCATGTCGGGCTGCCGGCGGGTCGTTTCTCCCGTACTGCAGAGCGTGACACAGAGAAGATCGCGGCACTGCGTGCCCTGCAACGTCTGTTTGCGGATCAGCACTTCCCCGCCGCCGCGCATCCTGCGGAATTACTCTGGCAACGGGATGCACTGGGCAAGCCTGCGATCGACTGGCAGGGTGGCCTCGCGGACTGGGCGGCCAGCCGGCAACTCTGCGCCCGGCACCTGCATGTGTCCAACACGCATGATGGTCCATTGCATCTCGTGCTGGCTGCTTATGAACCGGGACTGCTCGGCGTCGGGGTAGATCTGGTCTACCTGCCCCGGTTGCGGCGTCCGGGCAAAGATGCGGACTATCTGCGGCGGCTCGCAACGCGTTTCATGTCGGTGCAGGAGTGGCAGGCGTTCACGGCTGCTTCCCACGGGGAGGATGAGGAAGCGTTGCGCGTGCGCGTGGCAGCGCACTTCAGCCTGATGGAGGCCGCTTCCAAAGCGCTGGGCACCGGACTGCGTCTGGCAATGCGAGGGGCACGCCCGCTGGCCCTGCCTCCACGCGCTCTGGGTGTGTCCCGATTGCGCCCGGAAGTACGTTTGTTACTGGGACCGGAGGCGGAAGCGCGTCGGCAAGCACTCCGGGGCGGTGAATGCGCAGGGGACTGGGCGGTCTGCGGCGAATATCTGATCAGCGCAGTTGTGCTGTGGCGATCCCGGGAGTGACTGCAGAGAGGAAATGGAGACCGACTGGGCACTGGCCAGACGGGGGGCCGGCGTGTTTGTCCTGCATGCGGATGGCAGGGTGACCCTGCTGGAGTTCAATGCGTTTCTCCGGTGGATTGCTGTCGGGGCCATTCAGGATGAGGATTGTGTCCTCTCGGCTGTGTACACAGATGGGACACGGCGTCGCGCTGCCGACCTGCGCGTCTATCAGATGGTCCGCGCTGGCGTCGTGCCTGCAGCGCTCCTGCCCCTGCGTTCTGGCAATGGGGTGCTGGCAGAAGGCGATCGCGCTGTGAAGCTGCTACGCGCGCTGGAAGTATCCGGGAGGGCCGATGACCGTGCCCTGCTCCGTCCCGTGGGCCATGTGGAGCCGGCGTCGTATTACCTGCGTCCGGCCAATCCCGATGGACCGGAGAACGAGGTAACGTGCCTCCTGCGACCTGCCGCGTCCATCCTGACTACCGGTGCGCTGCACGACTCGTGTCTCCAGAACAGAGACGTGCCGGCGCATCCAGCGCATCGGACTCCAGGGATGGACGGATGAAGCCGCAGAAAAGGTTCTCGAACAGACAGCGTTTGATCAGGCAGGCTGGTCTGGGCGCGACCGTCACTGCAGTCAGCATGGCCACGTGCACACTGGTCTGTGCTTATCTGGCCCTGCACCCGCCACGTCGCCCGGTAACACGGCCAGACGATCTGAGTACCGGGTGCTACGAGAGCGTGTGTTTCCTCGCACGCGACGGCATACCCCTCTCCGGGTGGTTCTGTGCGCGTCCGGGAGCGTCAGCAACGATCATTCTCTGTCACGGTTACCCGGCCAATCGATCCGAAATGCTGGGGTGGGCGCGGTTGTTCGGTGAGGCGGGTTTTCACACGCTGTTGTTCGATTTTCGCGCTATGGGAGAGAGCGGGGGCAATCGCACGTCCATCGGCTTGCAGGAAGTGCAGGACCTGCTCGGTGCAGTGGACTTTGTGGCCTCACGCCCGGAGACGGCCGGACATCCCATAGGAGTGTACGGATTTTCCATGGGGGGCGCAGTGGCGATCATGGCGGCCGCACAGGAGGCACGCATTGCTGCTGTCGCCACACATGGGGCCTACGCAACTCTGGAGCGTGCGATCCATCAACGAGGGCGGATGATACTCGGTCCAATCGGGCGTATATTCAGTGCGCCCGCAGTCTTCTGGATGCAGCAGTGGCTCGGCGAGCACCCGCGTCGGATCGCGCCTGTGGATCAGGTCGCGCGGATTGCCCCACGCCCCCTGTTTCTATCCCATGGTACCGAGGACCCGGTAGTGCATCCCGAGGATGCCCGCATACTCTTCCGGGCGGCGCGTCCTCCGAAGCTGTTGCGTCTGTTGCCACGTTCCCGGCACGCCTGGATAGATCCTGCTGTCTACCCGGCGTACCGGCAGGAGCTGACCCGGTTTTTCAAGGAGGCGTTTCGTGCGTAGATCCCGGGAACCCGTGGGCTCGATCACAGTGATCTGTGGCAGCATGTTCTCCGGTAAAACCGAGGAGCTGATCCGCCTGGTCCGCCGGGCTATGCACGCGCGCAAGAAGGTGCAGGTCTTCAAATCGGCTCTGGATACGCGGTGCGAGACCACCGTGATCCGTACCCACGACGGCGTCTGCTTCAACGCCCTCGCAGTGGCGAATGCGCGGATGCTGGAGGCAATGATTGAGCCTGATACACAGGTGGTCGGTATCGAAGAAGTGCAGTTCTTCGATGAGGCGATCCTATCCCTGTTGCAACGTCTGGCCGACCGGGGTGTGGAAGTGATCGTTGCCGGTCTGGACCAGGACTTCCGGGGCATGCCGTTCGGATTTATGCCTACACTGATGGCCATCGCCGACCACGTGCTCAAACTGCATGCCATCTGCAAGGTTTGCGGACGGGAGGCGAGTCGAACGCAACGTCTGGTGGACGGGCGTCCGGCCGACTGGAACGAGCCGACCATTCTCATCGGGGCCGAAGAGGCCTATGAGGCGCGCTGCCGGCGGTGTCATGTCGTGCGCAACCGGCCCCGTGACGTGCACGATGGAACCGTCGCCGGGGGAGCGCGCCGAAGCCGGGGGGGCACAACCGGAGTGCGAAACGGGCAGAGCGCCCCGGCCAGCGAGGCTGTGGCGCCACAGCACAGCACCCAGCTGGATATGTTCACCAGCAACGAAGTCTCCTGACAGGAGCCCGCGTAAACGTGGCAGGCACGCTACAGGCAGGAACCGGTTATTCGATACTGACGCCTCCGCTTGGCGTGGAGCTGGGTGGGTACGGCTACTATCTGAAGCGCAGGGCCACTGTCATCCGGCGCAACCTCTATGCGCGCGCGCTGGTGCTGGCGCAGGGGGGCACCCGGGTGGCCTTGGTCGCCTGTGATCTGCTGGGCCTCTCTGCGGAGGTAGTCCGGCAGGCCCGTCAGCAGATCGAGGCGATGACGCGCGTTCCGGGCAGCCATGTGCTGATCGCCTGTACGGGCACGCACTCTGCACCGGCCACATTCTGGACGCATGGTCTGGGAGAACCGGACGCATCCTACGTGGCCCTGCTTCCCCGTCTCATTGCCAGTGCCGTGGCAGAAGCCGAACAGGATCTGGAGCCGGCTCGTGTGCTTGTCGGCAGCATGGATCTGGCCGGCCTGGCGCGCCGGCGGGTACTTCCCTTCGACATCGTCGACACACCAGTCACTGCGCTGGACATCTGGCAGACCGACTCTGATCAGAAATGTGCGATCCTGCTGTACCACTGCAGCCCATCCTGTATGGCTCCCGAGGACACCGATGTGCATACGGACTTTCCGGGCATCGCGGCGCACATGCTGGAGAGCCTGCCCGAATATGAGTTCGCGATCTGTCTGCCCGGTACATTCGGGGATCTGGAGCCGGTACACGCGCGCTCCGGCCTGACTGGCGTCCGGAGGTCAGCACGCATGCTGGCTGGCGCCGGGTTGATCGCGCTGGGCAACGGTCGGGAGCTCGAATCCCTGCATCCCCTGCGTTGCGTTGAGCGATCCATCACGTTGCCTCTGGCGCCTCCGGACCCGCAGGTGTTGCGCCAGCGTCGTAAGGACAATCTGGCCCTTCTGGCGGAGCGAGATCCAGATTCTCCCGAAGGACAGACGGCCCGGTTCTGGGCGGAAGCCTGCGATGGGCTGCTCTATCGTCTGACCGGAGAACCGGAACCCCTGCTGGAGACGTTGCGCGATGCGCAGGGCGACATTGCCCGGCGTACCGGGCGCGCTCCGCGTGTGCAGGAACTGGCCGCAGTGCTGGACCTACCCGCCGACTCCGTGACGCGCCTGCTACGTCTGCAGCAGGCCGATATGGCACCTCCCGCGCCAACGACCATGCAGTGTCCGGTGCAGGTGATACAGGTAGGAGACATCGCGTTTCTGGCCCATCCGGCACAGCTGTACACGGGGCCGGGGCAGGAGATCCTGCGGCACTCTCCGTTCGAAGTAACCTGCATGATTGGCAACGCCAACGGCTACATTGGCTATGTGCCTGACGTCATGGAGTACCGGCGGCGTGGTTACGCCGCAGAGGTCGCGCCCTACCTGCTGGAGCAGTTTCCGTTTGCGCCCTCCGTCGGGGAGATTTTCGTGGAGGCGTGTGTGCAGTTGCTGGAGGATGTTCGGAAGGGGAGGTGTGATTAGCAATGCAGGTGGTGCCGCGTTCCCGGTTGCCGCGCCTCCTGCGTGCCTGCGGCCTCGCGCCCGAAACCCGGGAATTCCCGCATCCGGAACGGTTGCACCGTCTGACTGTGCGTGAGCAGGCGCCCCCGGCCTTCACAGGGGGGCCCCATCGGCGGGTGTTCTTGCCAGAGGGGGCAGAGCAGGAGAAAGTGCCTGTTGCGGACCGCCCGGCGCTCTCAGCTTTTGTGGCAACCGGCTTCGAAGCCGTACGTGCACGCTATGTGCTCGCGACTATCGAGAGGGGCGCACTCTGGCTCAACAATCGCGCGCAACGGGAGTATCTGGCCGATGTGCCGGACGCGCAACGCGTGTCACGGTTCCTGCGGCGGCGCGGGTTGACTGACCGATTTCAGGGAGGGTTCCTGATACCAGCATCGGACTTCCGTCGGACGCTTCCCATGCTGGCCGCGCAGGCCTTCTCTGGAGGGAGTGACGTGCTGTTTGCTGCGTTTCCGCCGGCGTTCTCCGTGCTGGCCTGCCGTCAATTCGATCTGCACTTCACAGCTCCGGAAGCTGCCTGTCTCGCCCGGATTGTGGATCTGGCACAGCAGCACGGCCTGAGGGCAGAGATGCTGCAGTTGCCAGATATTCGTTGAGCCGTCGCTTCCTGAGCCGGGCGTATACGCTCCATCTCTTTCGCGCAAGGGGAATGCTATGGGGCCTCGCTTCCGGGACAGAGCAATCGCATTCACTCTGGTGGAATTGCTGGTAGTGTGCGCCATTCTGACAACTCTGCTGGCAGTTCTGCTGCCTGTGTTTCCCCGTGTGCGCGCTATGGGATGGCGTGCCGCCTGTATCGCCAATCTCCGGCAGGTCGGGATAGCGTTGCAACTCTACCGGGAGGACTACGGGGAGTTGCCGCCGTTGCTCTCCAGTATTGTGCCGACGTATCTCACTGCATCACCCCTGCTGATCTGTCCTGCGGACCCGTATGCAGGACAGTTCGCCGGCAACGCGCGGGTGGAGGGCAACACCTACCTGCCTTCTGGTGTCAGCTACTGTTATGTGCCGCGATGGCGTGTCGCTCAGGAACTGGGGTGGTGGGATCCCTTCCCGCACTTCGGCCCGGGTAAATGGGGCGATCTGACCCCGGTAGTCGAGTGCCCGTGGCACTGGGCGCGCCGGTTTCGCCCGCATCAGGACCACAATGACCCCGGTTCCAGAGGATGGCAGCTGGTTCTGATGATGGCCGGGAGCGTCCGCAAGATTCGCGTGGAGGATCCGATCGAGACGTTCACACCGGATCGTTATCGCTAGGGAGGAGCGGATGCGAACACGAGAGGAGCGCTGGCGTCTGCTGGCAGGGCGCATGGCTGATGCGCGCGGGGAGCGTGCCAGCGTGCTCATGACGGTGCAGAACGGGCGCATCGTGGAGATCCAGCCGCTGACAGGGGCCCGGCCAGAATCCGGGGATGTGGACATGCGGGACTGCCTGCTGTTGCCCGGGTTCATTGATATTCATGTGCATGGAGGCGCAGGCTGCTACCTGATGGACGGCACAATGGACACGCTGGAGGCCGTTGCGGCGCATCTGGCCCGGCACGGCGTTACCGGGTTTCTGCCGACGACTATTACTGCCCCGTGGGAGGCGCAGGCGCAGGTGCTGGACGTGACCGCGCGCGCCCTGCGCTCCCCGCACAATGGCACGCGAGGCGCAGCAGTGCTGGGGTGTCATATGGAGGGGCCCTACATCAACCCGAAGAAGAAGGGAGCGCAACCGGAAGCGTTCATCCGCCCTCCGGATGTTGCAGAATTGCAGCAGTACGTGGGAGACAACCTGCATGCCGTCCGGGTGATGACCCTGGCCCCGGAGATGGAAGGCGCGCTCGATTTGATCCGCTTCCTGACCGCGCACGGCGTTATTGCGTCCATTGGACACACTGACGCGACCTACACGCAGGTGGAGGCAGCCATTGCTGTGGGTGCGCGGCATGTGACACATTGCTTCAATGCCATGCGCCCCATGGAGAGCCGGGAGCCGGGGACCGTGGGCGCGGCGTTCTCCCGCCCGGAGCTCACGGCGGAACTCATCTGGGATAACGTGCATGTGCATCCGGCCTCCTGCCGTGCCCTGGTGCAGGCCAGACGCGCCAGCGGAGTGATCCTGATCTCGGATGGGATCCCGGGCACCGACATGCCGGACGGATACACGTTCTCGCTGGGAGATCTTCCCGTAACCGTGCAGAACGGCACGGCGCGCCTGCCGGATGGCACGCTGGCCGGAAGCTTGCTCACCATGGACCGCGCGTTTCAGAACGCTGCCGAATTCTCTCTGCCCGAACGAGCCGCAATGAGCGCGTACAATGCCGCGGCCGCGCTCGGTCTCGGAGGGCGCAAAGGGCTTCTCTCACCCGGTTACGATGCCGACTTTGTGTTGCTGGATGCGGGGGGCACGGTGCGCGCGACGTTCGTTGGGGGCCAGTGTGTCCACTGGAAGGAATAACGCGCGCTATTCGGCGACCTGAACGCGCAGACCGGCATTCTCCAGCGCCTGGCGGTCACCCGGGAGGATCCCGGCATCGGTGATCAGCAGGCTGGCCGCGCCCAGGGGAGCGACGCACGCAAAAGCGATCTGCCCGATCTTGCTGGAGTCAGCTACTACAACCGCCTCACGCGCCTTCTGCAGCATTCTCTGCTTGACCTGCGCGGCGTCGAAGTCGATCACGGTCAACCCGGCCTCGCTGTGCACGCCACTCATCGCTACGAAGGCACGATCGCACTGGATGGGGTCCAGAAAGCGTGCGGCGAGCGCGCCGAGTGTCGCACACCGACGCAACTGTACCGCGCCGCCTATCAGGATCACTTCGATCCCTTCGTTTTCTGTGAGCGTTTGCGCGGTGGCCAGGGAATTGGTCACGACGGTGAGGCGTCGGAAGTCGCGCAGTAGCAGAGCAATCTGGTAGCAGGTGGTGCCTGCATCCAGCAGGAGTGTCTCCCCTTCGCGCACCAGTGCTACCGCACTGCGTGCGATCGCCTGCTTCTCGGGGAGCCGGAGCACGGCTCGTTCGGCGTAGGGAGGCTCGTAGAGCGTGCTCCCGATGGCGATGGCGCCCCCGTGCGTGCGTCGGAGCAGACGTCGCTCTTCCAGACGGGCGAGATCTGTGCGAATGGTCGGGGGCGATACACGGAAGGCAGCAGTTAGCTCCTCCACGGTCACCTTGCCCCGTTGCCGCAGTTGCTCCAGAATGGCGCGCTGGCGCTCCTCGGCAAACAGGGCGCCCTGTCGCGTCTTCGCGCCCACTGCTTCTGTATTTCTCTGCACCGGTCTGGTCTCTTTCGGGCCTGCCATCGTGCTCTGTGCCATGCCTCGGAAGGGGATAGGGGTACAGTGCACTTTATGATAGAAGCAATTGGCGGGCGCTGTCAAGCCAGCAGGGAGGAGGGGATGACAGGTCTGCTCCGGACCTCAGGAGTGTTCGTGTTGTGGTCGACCGATCCGGGAAGTGAGGAAGCGCGTTGCTTCCGCCAGTCGAGCACGATCCACACCGGTCTCGATCTCCAGGTCATGCAGCAGATCCAGAAGCGACTCGGTGGCCAGATTGCCGGGCGCTCCCGGCGCGAACGGACACCCTCCCAGACCGCCAGCGGACGCATCGAAAATCGCGATCCCGTCACGCAGGGCCTGCTGCACGTTAGACAGGGCGTTTCCCCGGGTATCGTGCAGGTGGTAGGCCAACCGGGACAACGGCACAACGGGGAGCAGGGTACGGTTCAGGCGCGCTACATCCTCTGGAGTCGCATGACCGATGGTATCCCCGATAGAGATCTCGTCGGCTCCCATGTCCAGCAGCGCCTGTGCTACCGGAACAACCTGCTCCGGGGCGATCGGCCCTTCGTACGGGCAGACGAACGCAGTCGACACGTAGCCCCGCACCCAGAGCCCCGCATCCTTCGCTGCGGGGATCAGCGTACGGAACTCTCGCAGCGAGTCTGCAATACGCATGCCGACGTTGCGCTGGTTGAACGTATCGCTGGCCGCGGTGAACACCGCGATGGCCCGGGCACCGGCCGCCATCGCCCGCTCCAGACCGCGCAGGTTCGGCACCAGCGTGATGTAACGCACGAACGGCAACGAGGGCAGCTGCGCCAGCACTTCCGCGGTGTCAGCCATCCGGGGCACACGTTGCGGGCTGACAAAGGCCCCGACCTCGATGTCGGTCAGGCCAGCTTCCGCGAGCATCGTGATGAAGCGTACCTTGTCTGCAGTGGGTACGGTGATCGGCTCGTTCTGCAACCCATCACGGGGTCCGACTTCCACGATACGCACTCTCTGCGGCAGGGACGACATCGCTCAGGCTCCATTGTCTACAGGCGCAATTTCAACGACCAGCGCGCCGTGTGCTACGCGCTCTCCGGGCTGCACGTGCACTGCCTGTACGATACCTGCGAAGGGGGCATCGATCGTTGTCATGACTTTCATAGCCTCCACCACGACCAGTGGCTGGTAGGCCTGTACTGGATCCCCAGGCGACACAAGAACCGCAGCGACCACTCCCACCATGGGCGCGGTCAGACGCCCGCTCTCCCGGGCAGAACGCGCCGGTGCTGCCTGCCCTGCCGCTGGTGTGAACAGGAACGTGTTGCCGTGCCAGCAGATCTCAATTCCGCGTTCCGTGCGTGATACCGGTACGCGCAGTACCCGCATGGTGCCCTCTGCGGTGTGCATGGAGAGCAGAATGCGTCCATCGCTCAGGCGGCGTGCGGTGAAGGAGCGTTCATGGCCATCCGGCAGGCGCACACGGTAGCCGTCCCCTTCGGCATGCGCCTCCATCTGCAGCGTCCGATCGTGATGGTGGAAAGCGAGCTTCATGGGGCGGGTGTCTCCCGGGTGATCAGGGCGTCCAGTGCGGCATCATCCATGGTCTCAACCTGTTTCAGGAAGCGGTCGCGTTCTGTACGATAGCGCAGGCCCATCTCCCGGCGCATCCGGGCCTGCAGGTAGCGTATCCGGTCTTCTCGCGTACGACAGACGAGCCGGGGCACTGGCGCAGGCCGGCCATCCCGCAGGGCCACCATGGTGAAGTGGCAGGTGTTGGTGTGACGCATGTTCCCGGTGGGGATATCTTCCGCGTATAGCTGGATCTCCACTTCCATGGAGGTGCGTCCTACATAGGTGATCCGTGCCACGATGTGCAGCAGCTCGCCTACATGGATCGGCTCGTGGAAGTCGATCCGATCGACAGCGGCCGTGACGCAGGCCGTGCCGGCGTAGCGCGCTGCGCACACGTAGGCAATGTTATCTACCAGATGCATCACCTGCCCGCCATGTACACTGCCAAAAATATTGGCCATCTCCGCGCCCATCAGTTGCGCGGCGCGCACTTCGGACTCGTCGGCGTATTTGAACTCAACTGGAGGTGCTGACATGGGTGCAGATTGTCCTTCTGCCTCAAGTACGGCGCCCGCCCGTGTAAGTCCTGCTCGATTGTCCGGGGATCAGTACAGGCTACCGAACCCGGTTCCCAGTACGTCGCCAGCGGGACCGCGTGCAAAGGCACGGAAGAACGGGAACGCTGTGAGCCGGACTGTTAGAAAGAGCTGCCGTTCGTTGCGGAACCCGAGGGGCGTGTCTGTGTAAGTGAGCGTGGCCTCCATGCAGTCCCACCGATGGGTCAGTTGCAGGCTGGTGCTCTCGAACAGGCCGCGGAAGCCGTTGTAGCGCACGAGACCGGCGAAGCGCCACGCCCTGCCGATCGGGATGTCGAACTGGCTGTTGATCTGACTGTACTTGCCGGTGCCGGGATCGTACAGGGCGGTCAGGTCCAGCGCGAAGTCTCGCCGACCTCGCAACCGCAGTTGCTGGGTCACCTGGAAGAAGCGGCCGGTGTTGGGATCGAACGATCCCACGGCGTCCAGGCGCGTGGCAGGCCCCGGGCGCCACATCAGGCGTAAGCCTACCGATTGCCATGGACGGTCACGTGATGTACCCAGGAAGTCGTAGCCGGCGCGCGCGGTGAACTGGAAGTGCCGGTCATCCAGGTAGCCTGCTTCGGCGGAGAGCGTGTGCGTGCGGCCAAACGTGTCGAACAGGAACGGGGTCCCGCCGGCTGGCTCCTGATACTGATAGTTCAGGTCCAATCCGGACCGGCCGCCGAGGCGCTGGCGCAGGCGCGTCGTGTTGCGCAACACGTACTGCGCTGCCCCATCGCCGTAAACGCGTTGTTCAAAGCCGCCTCCTGTCACGATCTCTGTACGCGTGCCCCGCAGGATCGTCGACTCCTGGAAACTCAGGCCGATCGTCACACGTTCCGTGTTTACCTCGCTGCCCGGCTCCGAGTAGCGTCCTACTCCCAGTTCCATCTGCAGGGGAAGCCGTTTCAACCATCCGCGCTGGAAGTTGTACGTGCTCACTGCCAGCTGCAATTCAGGCAGGCGCTCCAGCGTGCCGAACGCGCTTCCGGCAGACTGGGGACCAATCGGCACGTTTTTGCTGGCAATCGCCTGAAACGAGTATTCGCGCGAGAAGTGCTGGAACTGGAACTGCCCGTTCAGGCGCATGGTGCGGTTGCGCGCCGCGTTCGCTACAGAGAGGTAGCGCGTCACATCCAGGTCGATGGACAGGTGGTTCCGGTTGGCGCCGGACACATCAAACTCGAACGTATGGCGATAGGTGGCGGTCGTCTGTTCGGTTCGGAACGCGCCAGCAGTGCTCACGTTATGAGTGAGGTTGACGTCGGCGTTGACGCCGTGCGCGGGGTCGGTATGGTTGAACTGCAGGCGTGTGTTCCAGGCGTCCTGTGCCTGAAAGCTCAGGAAGCTGTTGCGCCGCAACTCCGTATTCAGACCGACGCGATTATTGCTTCCGATATACTGCTGGTGACGGAAACTGCCGTTGAAGTTGCGGCGCAACCCGTCGGCAAAGTACCCCTGCAGGGTGAGCAGGCCGCCGTTCTGTGGGCCGATACCGGTGCCAAAGCGAGGTAGACGCGGATTGAAACGGCCATACCCGTAGGCCTGCGTGAACGTACCCTCGGAGGCTGGAGCGAATCCGACCGGGGCGTCCGCAGGGCCTCCGGTGCCGAATGTACTCTGCTGTTTGCCTGCCAGATACTCCTGCTCGATCCGGAACCCCGGCCCCAGGCGCTCGGTCACGTCCAGGCGCAGAAAGGCTGCGGCCGCCGCACCGATGGCAAAGGCATACGGGAAGCGGGCGAAATAGCCCTCGAAGGCATTACGCCCGAGCTCCGGCGCATAGTCGGAACGGGGCCGCCGTTCCTGCCGGTCCAGCGGGATCACCAGTTCGGGCAGCACAATCAGGCGTTGCCCGAACAGGTAAACCGCGACCCTGCGCAGTCGGAGGCGGCGGTTAGGAATGAGTTCTGCGGAGCGAAAGCGCAACTCGTAATGGCGATGCCGGGGATCCGTGCAGGTGGTGCCGTCGCACTGATCTGCCTGCGCGTCGCCGGAGCGTGCGCCAAGCAACTCTGTTCCGCGCGCAAAAACCGGGCTCAGAACGTTCTGTCCGAACAGCTCCGGTTGCAGCACAGAACGAAACTGGCTCACCCGGAACTGACGTGTGTTCGGGTAGAACGTGATCGTGTCGGCGTAATGCACCGTGGCGGTTGTTTCGATCCGGGCGTTGCCACGGAACACGATTTCCTCGCGGATGTTGCCCTCGGCGCGCTCCGCGGTGATTACGCCTTCCCGGTACCGCAGGCGTACATCCCGTGCCTGGAGCCGGCCGGTTGCCTCCTCCAGGAACAGATCCACCGCTTCTATCTCGATCCGGGCCCTGTCCGGAGCAGGATCTCTCTCCATACGAGCAGGTTCGACAGGAGGAGCAGGCGTGACGTCCGGTGGTCCAGGCGTTGCATCCTGACCGCATGCTGCAGGGACGCCGAGGCGCTCCAGACCGCACAGCACCAGCAGAAAGATCGGAGGTCGCACAGGCAATCTGACCATGAGGTATCCCTGCTCTGGAGCCGGCGCGTTGTCGAGGGTGGGGGGAGGTGCGGGCACACCGTGCTCCTACATTATAGCACGGTGCCGACACGGTGTCCGGGCCGGGGTGTAACAATTACGGAAAAGGGCACCGTGAACCGACAATAGAGAGACCCGGAAAAAAATCGGGGCCCGATGGGACCCGGGCGTTCCGGTGCTGTGCCCGACAGACCTCAGAGGAGAAATCGATGGAAGTGACGTCGTTGAGCGCATCGGCCGCTCAGATCGTGCGTGCTGCGGAACAGAACCCCGGCGTGGCAGTGAAACTGCTCAGGCGGGCCATGGACGCGGAGAAAGACGTGGTCAGCACTCTGCTGCCTCTGCCCGAAACGGGACGTCTGGACGTTCGCGCCTGAGTGAACAGCATACCCGGCAGAAGTTCTCTCTGCCGGGTATGCACGTACTACACGCTTTTCCCGTGGCAACGCGCCATGTGATCCGAATTAATCTACCACACCTGACTGGTCGAAGTTGCGGATCAGCAGATCCAGATCCAGATTGGTCACGCAACCGTCCCCGTCGAAATCGGGTGCCGTGCTGTAGCTAGCATCTCCGCTACAGGCATCGAAAGCTGCAATGAACGCATCCAGGTCCAGCAAATCCACCGTGTTGTCATCCGTGGCGTCGCCGGCGCGCAACAGGTTGGCCAGTCCGGTGAAATCCACCGAGGGGTACTGCAGCGGGTTCGGGGGCACTGTCAGGCCCGAGAAGCTGCGCAGGGAGTTGGACGTCTTGGCGCTCACCCCGGCGACCCGCGCCGGGTTCATCCAGCTGTCGGCTACGAAACTCCCCGTGGCGTTCAGGATGGGCGTGATGACAACGTCGTTTATCTCACCGTCCACGTTCCGAAAACGGAGATTCAACATACGTCCGGTCGGGTTGCCCCGGTAGTCTTCCAGTTCCGCCCGGCCCACGTAGCGGTACCTGACGCCCGTCTCCCAGTAGCCCAGAAAGGCCAGGGATTGCCCGGTGTTGGTGGGACGTTCCGCAGTGACCATGGTCTGCCCCAGAGAACCCTGCAGGTGCACAGTCGACAGGGGCAGGGCAGCCGGGTAGTCCACTACGGTGGTACTGAACTCAAAGTGCGAAATACCTGCTTGGGCCAGCACCGTGCTGGGAAGCAACAGGAGTGACAGACTCGAGAGAAGAACTCTGATGGGGCCATGTGGCATGACCGTTCTCCTTTGCCGGGACCAGAGGGAATTTCGCTTATTATAACACATTCGGGGCCATGATATCCGAAAAGTTCCAATAACTTTTCCGGGACGCTGGACCATGGAGGAGATCAGGGAGGGACAACCATGCGAAATTCCGTACCATCCACGCCACGCAGGATGTTCGCACTCCTGCTTCTGGCGTTCGGTGCGTTGACCGGATGCAGTAGCGCTGTAGTGACCACGGAGGTCCGTGAGGACGGCACCTGGAAACGCACGCTCCGATTGCGCGCGCCATCCGCGCAGAGAGACGGGGACTCCACGGGTGGCATCTTGTTGTCAGGAGAAACTCTGGACTCCGCGTTTGTGCTGGTGCGGGGATCGGAGTGGAAAACCACGCGTTCCGTCGAGAAGGAGGCTCCGGGCGTACAGAACGCGCCGGGCAACGGGCCCATGGAGGTCTTCACCGCCGAGCGCATCCTGAGACCGGGCGAAGCGATCGATCACGATGTCGCTGTCAGGAACCCGGAGGTACAGAAAGCCGATCCCGTGGTGGTGAACACAGCACAGGTGCGTCAGATCGCGCCGGGGCGCTATGAGTACCGGGAAGTGCTGCGATGGAAAGGACCTGGCAGAGACGCAACACAGATGGAGAAACTGACCGCAGGCGAAGTTCAGCGAGCCGTGCAGGAGTTGAAGGCGCTGCTTCCCCCGGCACTCGCGACCGAGAAGACTGTGAAACGGCTGGGAGCTAACCTGATGCGCGAGGTGTGGCAGCTGATGTTCGGCCCCCACGACCCGCTCGTTGCGGATCTGTGGAAGCTGGCCATGTTCCCCGATATGACCATGCCGGATCTCCTGCGTGGTTTCTATCGGGTCTTCGATCGCGCTCTGGCACAGACCTTCGGTAGCACGCTTCCGGCGGCACAGCGTCGGGCAATTGCCCGCAAGTTTGCGCAGGATCAGACTGCGAAGGTCCAGAGAGGGGTTCCCCCGGGGCCCTCGGAAAGGAGCTCGGGAGGTGTGGCGTTCGTAGCCATGACCTATCGGGTGCGCATGCCAGGACGCGTGATTGCGACTAACGGGCAGATCGACCCGATCACTGAAAACGAGGTGTACTGGACGTTTTTCTCTCCAGCTCCCATGGCCGGGGATGTGGAGTTGCGCGCTGTCAGTCAGGTGCCCGCACGGCGGTAGGACCTAGAACAGGGTGCCCTGCGCCTCCGGAACGCGCTCAACTACCGGCAGGCCCAGCAACGACCTGAGGCGGTTGCAGGTTGCAGGTGAGTAGCCTTCGTAGTCGTTGTTGCAGAAGACGAAAGCTTCCTGATAGCGGGCACGGTGATCCTGCAGCGCCCGGCACCACTGTTGCAGGCGGAGCGTCTGATCGGATTGCAGGTGCCGGTGATGTTCGAACGCTCCGTGTCGTCCGATGAGGCGCACGTAGGCGAAGGGGGCAGTGAGCGCGAAACGGCGGGGCATCCCCGCGTAGTCCGCGGCTACCCGGGCGATCTCTTCCTCCTGAAGGAGTGCTGTGACCTCCGGGCAGAGCAACGAGGGGTGGCGAAACTCGATCGCAAAGCGGACCTGTTGTGCACGGAACGGGCGTAGCAGGGGGAGGAAGGCCTGCAGTGCGGGCAGATCCGTGCGCGTGAATCCGGGGGGCATCTGGATCAGGATCGGGCCCAGCCGGTCCTCCAGCAGCAACATCCGCTCCACGAACGCGCACAGGTCTGCGTCCACGTGCGTGAGCCGTGCGTCATGGGTGATGGAACGCGGCACTTTGGGGCAGAAGCGAAAGCCGGGCGGCACTGCGCGCGCCCAGCTCCGTACGGAGGCTTCCGGGGGAGTGCCATAGAACGTCGAGTCGATCTCCACGCAGTCGAACACGCGGGCATAGTGCCCGAGAAACTGCCGGGACGTGATGCCCGGTGGGTAGAACGGGCCGAGCCAGTCCGCATAGCTCCACCCCATTGTTCCGACGTGAATGGGCCGTGCATCGTGGGGCCCATGAGGTGAAGAGGCTGGAACGCTCATCCCCTCTCTCTCATTCCGCGTTCTGTGTTGTGATATAATATCTCCCAGACCATCTGTCGAGGGACCCCGTTGACCGCCAGAAGCGTGCGCACTCTGCTCATCCACACCGTGCTGCTCCTGCTGTCCATCGTGTTTATCATCCCGCTGTACTGGATGATTATCACCGCGTTGAAGCCTATTGAGGAGACGATGCTGCAACCGCCACGATGGGTTCCCTCGCAGTGGCAGTGGGAGAACTTCGCAAAAGCGTTCACCTATGGCAGCGAGCAGCTGGGCTACATCCCCTTCTTGATTTACGGCCGTAACACCCTGCTGATCGCCACACTCTCTGTGGCGGGGGCCGTCTGTTCCAACGCGGTGGTGGCCTACGCGTTCGCCCGCCTCCGATGGCCGGGGCGTGACCTGCTGTTCGCCATCACGCTGGCCACCATGATGGTGCCTTTCCCGGTGATCATGGTACCTGTCTACGCGCTCTTCAAGGAAATGGGCTGGATCGGAACGTTCCGGCCGCTCTGGGTGCCCGCGTGGTTTGGCAACGCGTTCAACATTTTCCTGCTCCGGCAGTTCTTCCGCACCATTCCTTCCGAGCTTTCCGAGGCGGCGCGGATCGATGGATGCTCGGAGTGGGCCATCTTCCGGGAGATCATTCTCCCCCTGGCCCGGCCGGCTCTGGCTGTGGTCGCGCTCTTCACTTTCATGGCCAGCTGGAACGACTTTCTGGGGCCGTTGATCTATCTGATGGATCAGCGCACGTTCACCCTCTCACTGGGCCTGCAGTTCTATCAGAGCCAGCATGGTGGTACCCAGTGGAATCTGCTGATGGCTGCCTCCACCATTGTGATCGCGCCGGTGATCGTGCTCTTCTTCTTCACACAGAAGCAGTTCATTCAGGGCATTGCGGTCACTGGCCTGAAGGGATAAGCGCGGCATTCTCTCAGTCTTCTGAGAAGGGGAACCGTACGCGGCAGCCGGTTGCTGCGGCGTGATAGGCGGCCGCGCACATTTCTACCGAGTCCCGCCCCTCCTGTGCGGTGCACAGGGGGACACCGGCCCGGAATGCGTCCAGAAAGGGGCGAGCCACACCGGCGATCCGCTCGCCATGACTCGCCGGGATCGGGATCCCCAGGTCCTGCCATCCCAGATCGGCGCGGTCTGCCTGAAACAGTTTGACCCCGATTGGATGCGGTGGCTTCACCGCGCAGGAAGGTCCGTCCCCATGGTTCTGGATCAGTACGCCCCGATCGCCGTAAATTTCCGTGGTGTTCTCTCCTGCCAGAGTCACGCTGGAGTTGAAGACTTCGGCAAACATGCCGTCCGCGTAACGAAAGACCGCGATCCCGGTGTCATCCGGCGCCACGTTTGTCAGCACATTGTCGATTTCGGCGATCACAGAGACCGGCTTCTGGCCCAGCATCCAGAGAAGCCAGTCGATCGGGTGGATGGCATCGTCGAAAAACATGCCCCGGTTGGCCTCCCGGCTCAGGTGCCATCGTGTGGGCCCCTCCACGAATGCTCTGTGGAACAACACGCCGATGCAGTGCCGCCGCCGGATCGCACCGATCCGCCCCAGCGCACCCGACCGGACCAGATCGCGCATCGCGATGTTCTGCGGATCACAGCGCATTTGAAATGCCAGACTGAACCACACCCCGGACTTTTCCAGTGCCGCGAGGATCCGATCGCAGTCACGCAGGGAGGTCGCCATGGGCTTCTGCAGCAGTACGCTCTTGCCGGCCTCCATTGCTGCAACGCACAGATCGGCATGTTTATTGGTTTCGCTTGCCACGATCACACAGTCTACTGCCGGGTGGTGCAGCACATCCTCCAGATGCGGCGAGTAGGGGATCCCGAAGGATTGCGCGTTCTGTTGCCCGCGCGTCAGGTCGTCGTCCCAGCAGGCGATCAGCTCTGCATCGTCGAAGCCCCGGATCTGTTGCGCGTAGGCGTTCACATGACCGTGCGCGAAGGAAAGAATACCGATACCTACTCTGGCTTTCATGCGCAGCTCCTCTGCACTGCCTGCAAATGTGTGATGCCGGCCCCTTCGCCGTTGTGACGCATGTTTCCTTCCGCGCGGACAGCATACAGATCAGGCTCACTCTTGCGAGACAAGAGTGAGCCTGATGGATCCCGGGATGCGACAGGGCTAGGCCACGAAAGTAGCCCGGCAGCGCGTTTCCAGTGACGTACGGATGCGAGAGAGCGCATCGTTGACGTCTGCGTCCGAGAGGGTGCGTTCGGTCGAGCGAAACGTGAAACGCAGTGTCAGGCTCTTGAGCCCTTCCGGCAGTGGATGCCCCCGGTACAGGTCCGTGAGATAGAAATGCTCCAGATGCGGCGCTTCCGCGGCGCGCACAGCCGCATCGACTTCGGCGTAGGGGACTTCCTCCGGGATGCGTGGAGCGAGGTCCCTCACGACAGAAGGGAAGGGAGAGAGCGGCAGGTAGCGTGGTCCCTCCGGGGGTATCGCGTTCTGCAAGGCATCCACACGCAACTCAAATACATAGACGCGGTCGCGCAATCGCATCTCTGCAGACACACGGGGGTGAACCTCGCCGACCACCCCGGCCGGCCCGGCGTCTCCCAGAAAGATCCAGGCGGTGCGCCCCGGATGGAACTGTGGCAGGGAACCGGGCTGCGCGTCCGGAGGCAGGCACTTCAGTTCCGGGATCCCCAGACCGGCGCACAGGCGCTCTACGATCCCCCGGGCCGTACCGAAGTCCGCAACAGGAGGTGCTCCCTCTTTCTGCCACCCGGAGGGCCAGAACGCGCCGACGACCAGACCGCCGACTGCGAGGTGTTCCGCCGGAACCACCTCTCCGGCCTCTCCCTCGTTCTGCCAGACGCGTCCGATCTCGAACAGACCCATGGCGGTCACGCCATGCTTGACATTGTGATGGGCTACGTCCAGAAGGCCGGGCAGAAGCGAACGACGCAGGACGCTGATCTCTGCTGAGAGCGCGTTGCGCACCATCACCCGGCGTGTGACATCCTCCGGTGGGTCGAAGGGGAACGGGGGAGTGAGGCTGTGCGTGGTCACCTCCTGCAAGCCGCACTGCACAAGGTGCTGTCGCAGCGTGGTCAGGAAGCGCCCTTCCGCGCTATCCCCTCCCTGTGTGGTGGCTCCGATTGGCAGGGTCTCCGGGATGTTCTCATAGCCGTGAACCCGGCCAATTTCCTCGATCAGATCCTCTTCCAGAGTGATGTCGGGCCGGAATGTCGGAACGGTCACCTGCAGCGAGTCGTTCCCATCCGGTGCTGCAGTGAGGCCGAGGCGTTGCAAGCATTCCATCGCGGTCGTGCAGGAGATCTCCATGCCCAGCAGTTGTGCGGCCCGGGAGACCCGCACGCGCACCGTACGCTCTCGCATTGGGTTCGGGTAGACGTCCACCACTCCGGGTACGGCCAGCGGAAGACCGATTTCTACGAACAGAGCACAGGCACGATCTGCGGCCCGACGCACCCCGTTCGGGTCCACCACGCGCTCGAAACGGTATGAGGCCTCGGTCCGAAGACCCAGATCGCGTGCCGTGCGTCGCACAACCCGCGGGTCAAAGTGCGCTGCTTCCAGCAGGATGTTACGGGTTACCTCGTCAACTTCCGAGTCGGCCCCGCCCATCACCCCGGCGACCGCGACAGGGCGGCGTGCGTCGGCGATGATCAGCATATCGGGGGCAAGAGTGCGTGCCACACCGTCCAGCGTGCGCAGGACTTCTCCTGTGCGTGCGCGCCGCACCACGATCCGGCCCTCTTCCAGCCGGTCCAGATCAAAGGCATGCAACGGTTGCCCCATCTCCAGCATCACGTAGTTCGTCACGTCCACCACGTTATTGATGGGGCGTTGTCCCGTTGCCAGCAGTCGCGCCTGCATCCAGACCGGCGATGGAGCGATCCGGACGTCGCGCACCAGGCGCGCCGCGTAGCGAGGGCAGGCGTGGAGATCCTCGATCTGTACCGAGGTCTGGCGGGCGGCCTCGTCTCCCTCTACCGATGGGGGAATGTGTGGCAGGGTCAGAGGCAGGTTGTAGAGCGCGGCTACTTCGCGCGCCACACCGATCACGGAATTGCAGTCGCCCCGGTTCGGAGTCACGTACACGTCCAGCACGGGAGCCAGCGCTGCCGCGGCGTGCGCTACCTCCTCCGAACATCCTTCCCGGAGCGCGCGGTGGTACACCTCTTCCGCGGTTTCGAGCCCCTCGACTTCCAGGCCCCCCATCGTCAGGCGCGTGGCGATTTCCTCGGCGGACGCCTGCACGGGAACAAACTGCTTCAACCACTCCACAGGTACACGCATGAGCCTGTTCCTTGCTCAGATGAAGTGTCCGAATTGCCGGAGGAACCGCAGGTCGTTCTCCAGGTAGAGTCGCAGATCGTTCACTCCGGTCTGGATCATATGGATCCGTTCCACACCCAGCCCGAACGCGAAGCCGCTGTACTGCTCCGTGTCGATCCCGTAGGCGCGCAGGATGCTGGGATGGATCAGGCCGGCGCCGCCCAGCTCCAGCCAGCGGCCCTTCCAGGCGATCGCGTAGTCCACACCGGGCTCCACAAAGGGGAAGAAGTCGGGACGGAAACGCACCTGTGTGTCATGGCCAAACAGCGCACGCGCGAATGCACCCAGCGTTCCCTTCAGATCGGACATCCCGATTCCCCGGTCTACCATGAACACGTCGACCTGATGGAATGTGTGGTGGTGGGTGGCGTCGACCGCCTCGTAGCGGAAGCAGCGCCCAATTGTTGCGATCCGGAAGGGGGGACGACGGTGCGCCATGACCCGGCCCTGCAACGCGGTGGTTTGCGTGCGCAGCAACCGCGTGTCGGTCACGAAGAAAGAGTTCTGCTCATCCATGGCCGGGTGGTCTTCCGGGTAGTTGAGCGCAGCGAAGTTATAGGCGTAGTCCTCCAGCTCCGGGCCATCTACAAACTCATAGCCCATGCCGATGAGGACACGCTTGATCTGGTCTGCGGTCTGCGTCAGTGGATGCAATCGTCCTACCGGCATCGGGCGACCGGGCAGCGTCACATCCACGCGTTCCACAGCCAATCGTTCTTGCAGCTCACGCGCCTCCAGCTCTGCGCGACGGGCGGCCAGTTTTTCGGTCAACGCTGCGACTGCGGCATTCAGACGGGCCCCGAATGCCGGGCGCTCCTCCGGGGGGAGCGTGCCGATGGAGCGACGCAACTCATTCAATCCTTTGTTTCGCCCCAGGTACCGGGTCTCCACGGCGTTCAGATCGGCCGTTGTGCGGGCGGCTTCCATGGCGGCTTCTGCATCCCGGACCATTTGATCGATGGTGTCTGCCAAATCCGAAGACCTCCCAAACAGCAGGATGCCCCGCTCCCGGCGATTCCTGCTCCCGTGGTGTTCGGGAAGAAGCCGGAAACGGGGCGTTCCAGCGACGCCGTCACGGTCAGGAACGACATTCCCGCTGTGCTTGCGGCAACGCTGGGGAGAGATTTTATCCTCAGGCGCTCAGTGCGCTGGTCGCCCGGGCGATCAGCTGCCGGAACGCCTCCGGGTCGGAAAAAGCCATCTCTGCCATCACTTTGCGATCGAGGGCGATACCGGCCCTGTGCAGGCCCTCAATGAAGCGACAGTACTGCAGTCCCTCCGCGCGGCAAGCGGCGCTGATCCGGGTGATCCACAGACGCCGGAAATCGCGCTTGCGGGCACGCCGATCGCGATAGGCGTAGTTGCCCGACTTCATCACCTGCTCATTGGCGGCTTTGAACAGGCGGTGTTTTGCGCCCCAGTATCCGGACGCGGCGTCGAGCACCTTCCGGTGCCGCTTATGTACCATGACCCCACGTTTCACACGCGGCATGGCCGAACTCCTTTCAACCTCTGGGATCCTATCTGGGCTCGCCGAGCATCCTCAGAATGCGCTTGCGATCCCCTTTGTACAGCTCGCCGCCTGCGATCAGGGCGCGACGACGGGAGCCATCTTTCTTGCGCATCAGGTGGTTCAATCCCGTTTTGCCACGCATCAGCTTGCCGGTAGCGGATCGGGTGAAGCGTTTCACAACCGTCTTGCGCGTCTTCAACTTGACTTTCATGGATCACTTCACTTTCTATGTCTGCTACAAGGGGCGTATCACAGGGGACACATCAAAAGAAGTCGGGTGAATGGTTCGCCCGGCTTCTCACTGTGGCACAAGCCCCGAAACGCACTGACGACGCCTGCGCAGAAAGACTTCTGTTGCGTGTCAGGTTGTGTCCTTTGGCGCGGCGGAGAGCCCCGGCTGGGGGGGAGATGCAGGCCTGGAGGGCGTCGGTCTGGGTTCTGCGGAGCGTTGTGCTTCCGGCTTCGGAGTGAGTTGCAACACCATCATGCGCGCTTCCATGGCCGCAGGCTTCTCCACGATACCAACCTCTGCAGTAGCCTCCACCATGCGATCCAGGAGACGCTTGGCCAGCTCCGGGTGGGTGATCTGGCGGCCTTTGAACTGCACGATAACCCGGACTTTATCGCCCTTCTTCAGGAACTCCAGTGCCTGACGTACACGCACCTGAAAGTCGTGTTCTGCCGTCGCGGGCCCCATTTTGATGCTTTTGATTTCCTGATGCCGGTTCTTACGTTGCTGCTCTCGTTCCCGCCGTCCCTGCTCATACTTGTACTTGCCGTAGTCCATCAAGCGGCAGACGGGCGGGTTCATATTGGGAGATACTTCAATCAGGTCCAGCCCCTTTTCCTGAGCGAGGGTCAGCGCCTCGCGCACCCCCATGATCCCGAGCTTCTGACCCTCTTCGTCGATGACGAGCACCTCGCGCGGTCGCTGTTCTCGTGGCCCGCGCAACAGTTGTTCGTTGACACGGAAGTCTCTGTTAATGGCTTCTCCCTCCGACGCCGTGCAACGGACGCGACCGGTTTCGCGCCCGGACCTTGGCCATAGTCCGTGCCGTCAGACGCAACAGTGTACCAAAGATTTCCCGGAGTGTCAATGGATTTTTGGTTGCTCATTCGGGTATTTAGTGTAGAGACGCAATGCCCACAGACGCTCCCCGGCCGTTCGCGCACGCGTGACGCATGGTGTCGCACGGCCCATCAGACAGGGTGTTTCCATGTTGCAGAGTGACTGGCGCACACAGTATCCCGATGAACGTTGCCTGATGTTGCAGGATGGTATGGCGCTGGAATGGCGTGTGCACCTCCTGCGACGCGATCCCACCCGTCTGCCCCTGGTCGGCGCCACGCTTCTGCTGGGGTTCGTCGCGGTCTATCTGATGTTTCAGAACCTCCTGCCTGCTGTGGTTGCCGTGTTACTGCTGGTCGCTTCCATCAGTGAATATCTTTTCCCGATCCACTACCGGATCACTGCGGAAGGCATACAGGCCGACGCGCTCACCAGCCGGATGCGGCTCTCCTGGCAGCAGGCCCGGCGCCTGATTCCGGAGCGGCAGAGTCTGCTCGTCTCGCCTCTGCTAGCTCCTTCACGGTTGGATGCGTTTCGCGGGGTCCTGTTGCGCTTCGCGCCTGATGGGCAGCCCGGTGACCGTGCGTCCGTGGTGGATGCGATCGGGCGGTTCGCGCCCGGTCTGATTGCAACCCTTCCGAACATGCCGGTGCATCGGGAACAAGAAGGGCAGGACACAACCTGATGTGGCACTTTGACTGGGATGCCGAGCTCCCCGAGGCGGAACGCGATGCCCTGATTGAACAGGTGGCGCGGTTGGTGGATGCGCGCGGACTGCATCTGCCTGCCATCTGGTTTCTGGAGTTGCACAAACCGCTCTGCTTCCTTGCCAGCCAGTCGGTGTTGCTCGGATCCGGGTTCCTCGTGCCACTTTTCGGGCCGCACCGGGTGCAACAGTGGGCCAGGTTGCTGGAGTCCCGGGATAACGTGGAGCGATTGATACAACGTATCGAGCAGATGAGCGCTTCCCATCATACCATGAGGAGAGAACATGGAACATGCGAGCACGACGGTGCGGATACTCGTGCCGTTGATGAGTGTGATCATCGTTGTCATGATCCTGACGGCCCGGCGCAAACAGTTGTTCATCCGCCGCATTCAGGGCCTGACCGCGATCGATGAGGCTATCGGTCGGGCCACGGAGATGGGGCGCCCGATGGTCTGTACGACCGGGCTCGGAGGCAAACAGGGCGGGATCGAGATCGTCACGCTACAGGCGCTCTCCATCGTGACCTACATCATTCGTTCCTCGGCCCGTTTCGGCACTCGCTCTATCGTGCCCGTTTTCGACTCCCAGATGCTACCCGTCACTCAGGAAGCGGTACGCGATGCCTATGCCGCTGAGGGCCGTCCGGAGATGTATAATCCGGATGACGTGCGCTTCCTCAGCAGCAACCAGTTTGCCTATGCCGCCTCGGTCGCCGGACTGATCTGGCGTGAGAAAGCCGCGGCCAACTTCCTGTTCGGCTACTACTACGCTGAGTCTCTGATCCTGGCGGAGACCGGGCAACAGGTCGGGGCGATCCAGGTCGCTGGAACGCCTACTACCACGCAGATCCCCTTTTTCATTGCTGCCTGCGATTACGTGATCATCGGTGACGAGTTCTACGCCGCCAGCGCGTACCTGTCGCGCGAGCCGACGGCGCTGGGCAGTCTGGTAGGGCAGGACATCGCCAAAGGCATCCTGATTGCGATTGTGCTGGCCGGTACCGCGCTGGTGTCCTACAGCGGGGTGACGGGCTCCCCTCTCGGTACGCAGTTCACGAACCTGTTCAAATAATCTGACCATACGCTGGCGCAGCAGAGACTGTTAGGAGAAGAAACGGTGTTCACTCCCAAAACCGGAGCGGCCTGGTGGGGGTTTGTGATCGGTTCGCTGGTATTGAGCGCGATACTGGTAGCTGTTCTGCAGGCCGTGCCGCAGCGCTTCCGGCGTCCGATCATCCTGACGGCTACCTTCATCGGGGGCTTGTTCTACGCGCTGGAGTTCTTCCTGCCTGTGGCTCCCATGCCGACCCCGCAGGATCCGAACCGCATGGGCAATTTTCTGACGCCCTACGTGGTGCCCTTCGCCGATACGTTGCCCGTCATCGCCGGCTTCACAGTAGGTCTCGGGGTAATCAACCTGTTCCTGCTACATGGCCGGAGGATCCTGAAAGGGGCAACGGGGTGGACGAACAGCCTGGTGTTTTTCATCGCCTTTTTCCTGATGCTCACTTTTGGCATTCTGGACAAGACCGCGCCAGAGGGATCGATCCCCAAGAACATCTACTACCTGCTTCAGGAAGGGGCCTATCAGGCGCTGGATGCGACGATGTTCTCCATCATCGCGTTTTACATTGTCTCCGCGGCCTACCGGGCGTTCCGGGTACGTTCGCTGGAGGCGACCATGCTGCTCATCACGGCCATGGTTGTGATGCTCGGGCAGATCACCGTCGGGCAGATGCTGACCAACTGGCTTCCGGAACAGAGTGAGTCTTTCTGGGGCAACTTCCGCGTGGAGGTCATGCGTGACTGGATCCTGACCAAAGCTAACACGCCCGCTGTGCGCGCGATTAACTTCGGTCTGGGGGTGGGCAGTCTGGCGGTGGCTCTGCGCATCTGGCTCGGGTTGGAGCGCGGGAGCTATTTCGACAGTCAACGGTAGGGGGAGATCAGGGTGCTACGTGTACTGCGCTTCTTACAGACGGTGGACCGGCGCTTTCTCTACGCCTTGCTCATGCTGGTGGTGGTGACCCCGTTCTTCATCAACTTCCAGCTGCCTGCCCGTGTCTCTACCGCGACACGCCGGCTGTACGATACCATCGAGAGCCTGCCCGAAGGCAGTTTCGTGCTGCTGGGAGTGGACTGGGGCGCCGGGACGCGTGGGGAGAGCCGGCCGCACACGGAGGCGTTGATCCATCACCTGATGCGCAAGCGGCTGCGCTTTGCCCTGCTGGCGTTTGACCCGCAGGGCAAGAAACTGGCGCAGAACATTGCGTTGCGCCTGCAGGAGCAGTACGGCTACCGGGAGGGCGTGCACTGGGTCAACTTCGGCTACAAGGTGGATCAGGAGAACTACCTTAAAGCGTTTGGACCGGATATCATCGGTACGGTCAAGCAGGATATTCACGGCAACCCGCTGGGCCAGCTGGAGGTGATGAAGGGCATCAAGAACGCCAACGACATTGCGTTACTGCTGGATGTGACCGGTTCCTCCACCTACGAAACCTACATTCAGTTCCTGCAGGGGCCCTACAAACTGAAGATGGGTCTGGGCACCACCTCGGTCATGGCGCCGGAGGCCTTCAACCGGCTGGATGCAGGGCAACTGGTCGGGTTGATCCCCGGGCTGGCGGGCGCTACGGAGTACGAGCGGTTGCTGGGCATCCCGGGTAAGGGAACCCGTGCGACGAATTCGTCCAACGCCGCGCACCTGCTGGTGATCACGTTTATCCTTCTGGGGAATCTGGCCATGGTGATGGAACGCCGTCTCCGTGCGCAGGGAGGGGCTTTATGAGCGAGTTTCTGGAGACCCATAAAGATACGCTGGTGCTCTGGATCGGCGCCATCTGCACGCTCGGGTTCTACTCCATTCTCTACCGGGAGAACCGGATCTACCGCTTTTTCGAACACCTGTTCCTCGGGCTGGCCATGGGCTACGGGGTCGCCAACGTCTGGACGGACACCCTGCAACCCAAGTGGTGGGAACCACTGGTACACAGGGGGCACTGGTGGCTCATCTTTGTCATGATCATCGGGCTCTTCTACTACTTCGTCTACTCGCCCCGGTACAACTGGCTGGCCCGGCTGGTCATCGGTTTCTTCCTCGGGGTGACGTCGGGCAGAGCGTTTCAGGCGTTCGTGAACGACTACTGGCCACAGATCCCGACCTCGTTCAAGCCCGTCATTCCACACGGCCCGGTGACCACTCCGGACGGCCAGACGTTGCCTGCGCTCACATGGTCGGATGCGCTCAACAATATCCTCTTCATGGTGATCCTGCTCTGCGTCATGAGCTACTTCTTCTTCTCTTTTGAGCAGAAGCATCCGGTGCTCAAGCGTTCAGCGCAACTGGGGCGCTGGTTGATGATGTTCACCTTCGGAGCGATCTTCGGCTCTACCATCATGGGGCGACTGGCTCTGATGATTGATCGGATGGACTTTCTGGTGAACGATTTCGGGCCGCAGATCGGGGGACCCTGGGTGATGTTTCTGGTGCTGATCGGGCTGGCCGGTCTGGTGCTCTACCTTTCGAAGCGTGCCGCCGAGCGCGGGGAGGACACCGGCGCGATCTGAAGGGCCCGTTCATACAGCGTCACGGTCCGGTGGTATCAGGATCGAAATAGCGCGGGGGCAGATATGGAATTCCACGGGCGTGTGACCGCAGACATCCCCGTCGATCAGGACGGGAACCGGCGGGTCACTCTGCACGTAAACCCGTTGCGCGCGGTGGATCTGCACCTTCGGGTGATCCAGGTGAGTGCCGCGGAACACGCGTGGAAAGGTACGCAGAAACTCAATGCGCCCGGCCTCTGCGATCACGCACACGTCGAGTAATCCATCACTCATGCGTGCGTTCGGGGCAATGCGCATGCCGCCTCCGTAGCTGCTGGCGTTGGCCACGGAGCACATCAGTGCACGCAGCTCCCGGGGCGTCTCGTCCAGAGTCAGGCGCATCCAGGTCGGTGTAAACGTCAGGAGGGTGTGGAGCACGGCACCGATGTAGGCAAGGGTACCGGGCAATCGGCGCCATCCCTGTCGTACGTGCCGGGCGACCGCCGCGTCGAACCCGCATCCGGCGATGTTAATGAAGTAGCGGTTCCCTGCTCTCCCGAGGTCTACCCGGTGCGGCTTGCCGTGCAGGAGCGTGTGCAACCCGGAGAGCAGGTCCGCTCCGATGCCAAAGTGGCGGGCACAGTCGTTACCGGTGCCAAGAGGGAGCAGGCCGACGGGCACGTGGCCGCCCACAACTCCGTTGGCCACTTCACTCAGCGTGCCATCACCGCCGGCGGCCACGATGAGGTCGGCGCCGCGCTCCATGGCCTGTGCGGCCAGTTCCGTGGCATGTCCCGGCCCGGCAGTCTGCTGGATCTCCCAGAGGGCATGTGCGGAATGGTCCGCGATCCAGCGTTCCATCGCCACGCGACGGCCCGCAGCTCTGCCCCCGCCAGCCTGCGGGTTGAGGATAACCACAATGTGCTTCATGGGCGCATTCTGCCTGCCGTGTGGTAAGGGCGTTCGGGGTGCGTTGCAGGTTCTGTGAGACAGACATGTTTTCCTGCTGTGCGTTGCCGTGGTTGTAGAGCCGTCGGGGACAGGAAGGGAAGGCATATGCCGCTGTACTTCAGAAAATCTATCCGGCTGTTCGGCGGGTTGCGGCTCAATCTTTCCAGCTCGGGTGCAGGGCTGTCGTGGGGGGTACGGGGCTTCCGATTGTCGGTGAACCCGCGAGGCGCCTACGTGACCGTTGGGGGTAACGGGATCTACTATCGACAGCGGATCGGTGGCCCTGACCGGCGCGCTCGTTCCGCACAACGCGCTTCCGGGAATGCAGTTCCGGTGCTGGAAGCACAGCTCCCGATACCCAGCGCGCACGTCGGGCAGCTGGTGGACTCGACGTCTGCGGCCACGCTGGAGCGCCTGAACCGGAGTGTGCACCGGTTCGCTTACACGAATGTCGTGGCTGTGGCCGGGTTCCTGACGGCCGCGGTGGCTCTGATTACTATCCATCCGGTAGTTGCCGCGGCGGTTGGCGGATTCACGTTGCTGCTGATGTATATCGCCGGGCAGATCGACGCGCAACGGAGGGCTTTTCCGCTGTTGTTCCGACTGGATAGTGCGGCGCGACAGCAATGGGCAGCACGCAGTAGCGCGCTGACCGCACTGAGCAAAGGCGCGCGGCTCTGGCGCATCACAGCCGATGTACTGGTGCCGGAGCAAGCCCGACGTGAGAAGGGAGCTCGACGCGTGGCACGTCGGCCTGTCTCGTTGCACCAATCGCCTGCGCCCTGCATCGTGTCGAACTACACGCCTTACTGTCTGGATGCGGGGGATAAGCAGCTGTACTTCTTCCCGGATCGGGTCTACGTGTATCAACGAGGCACTTACGGTGCGATCACCTATGCGGACCTCTCTGTGACGGCCGGGCAGGAGCGCTTTGTGGAGAGCGTTCCGCCGCCTGCTGACTGTCAGATTGTGGACTACACGTGGCAGTATGTACGGCGGGACGGAGGGCCGGATCGACGGCACGCGTGGAACCCGCAACTGCCTGTGGTGCAGTACGGCACGCTGGCATTGCGGTCCAGCACTGGTCTGAACCTGCTGCTGCAGGTCAGCCCGGTGGAGGCGGCGTACCGATTTGCGCGAGAATTTCTGGGGGCACAGAACCTGCTGCCTGCAACGGTTCAGAGGGATCCGGGACACCTGCAATGAAATAAGGTGGCCAGAGAGGAGAGGGAGACATGCGCTGGTTCCCCTTCGGTCGCGCCGCGTTTGCCATGCTGGTTCTGGCGCTGGGAGCCGGAGCGTGGTTGAGCGCGCATCCGGTGCCGCGCCGGTCCGCCACGCTAACGCTCTGGGTATTCGCCCGGAGCCACTACGACGCCTATCTCAAGGCGATCCCGTCTTTCGAGGCGAAGCATCCGGGAGTGCGGGTGCAGATGCAACTGGTTTCCAACGCCTCGCTGGCCGCACGCCTGCAGGCGGCGTTTCTGGCGGACGTGGACGTACCGGATCTGGTGGAGGTAGAGATCAGTTCGGCCGGCGCGTTCTTTCGCGGTCCGCTGGAAGACGTGGGGTTTGTGGATCTAACGGACCGGATCCGTCGCTCCGGTCTGTGGGAAGCGATGGTGGCCTCGCGATTCGCGCCCTACACCAGCCGGGGACGGATCTTTGGCCTCCCCCATGATGTGCACCCGGTGATGATCGCCTACCGACGGGACGTCTTTGAGCGAGAGGGTGTGGACGCGCATCAGATCCGGACGTGGGAGGATTTCGTGCGTGTGGGCCGGCAGTTGACCATTCCGGGCAAACGCTACATGATCGAGCTGGCCGATACGCATTCCGGGGACCTGGAGACGTTCCTGTTCCAGCGTGGGGGCGGCTACTTTGACGCGCAGGGGCACTGCATTTTTGATAACGAGACAGCGGTACAGACCGTTCTCTTCTACGTGCCACTGGTGGCCGGGCCGCGCAGGATTGGCAACACGCTGGGGGGCGGTCAGATCCTGACGCAGGCGGTAGAGCAGGAATATCTGCTCTGCCTGCTCACTCCGGACTGGCGCAGCCGGGTTCTGGAAACCGACATCCCCCGGATGGCAGGGAAAATGGCCCTGATGCCGCTGCCGGCCGTGCGTCCGGGAGAGCGGCGGACCAGCACACGAGGGGGCACCATGCTGGGGATCACAAAGCGGTGCCAGAACCCGGATCTGGCGTGGGAGCTGGCTCTGCACCTGTATCTGGACAGAACGGAACTGGCCGAGCGGTTCCGCGAGTCCAACATTCTACCGGCAATGCGTGCGGCGTGGGATCATCCCTCCTATGATGAGCCCCGCGCCTACTGGAGCGGTCAGCCGATCGGGAGGCTCTATGCGGAACTGGCGCCGCAAGTGCCCCCGCAGTACACCAGCCCGTTTGTGATCGTGGCCAAGAGCAAACTGGGCGAGGCATTGACCGCATGTGTGCAGTACTATAACACGCGTGGTGAGGCGGGCTTTGAAGCGTACGTACGCGCCCGCCTGAAGAAGAGTGCAGATGAGGTGCGTCGCTTGATCGCACGCAATCCCTACTGAGTACAACCCGTTTGTGTGGTTTTCCTGGACCCTGGCGAGGTGCATGCCCCATGATGGATCCCTCTGGTCTACAACAGACAACCTTTGTCGAGCGGTCTCCCTGTACACCTCTCTGTCTGTCGCGCTGTATTCTGGACGCCTTACCGGATCGTCTGGCGGTGGTTGATCCTGCAGGAACCGTGGTAGCGGTCAATGCCGGGTGGCAACAGGCCGTGGAGTCCGGGGATCGGATTGCACAGAGACTGGAGCCCGGCATGAACTACCTGCAGATGTGCGATCTGGCCTGCAATGCCGGAGTGAAAGAGGCAGGAGAAATCGCGGATGGCCTGCGCGCCGTGCTGGAGGGCACGTCACAGGGCTTCTCGCTGGAGTATGCGGTGAGCGACCCGGTGCCGGTGCAATGGGTTCAGCTCACCGTCTCGCCGTTGACGGAGGGAGGAGTCCGACAGGGCGCGTTGATCGTGCATCGCGACATCACGACGCAACACGGTTTGAGAACATCGCACCGTCTGGAGCAGGCGCGCCTGCAGCTGCTGGCCTCGATTGCTTCCGAGATCGTCTCGCATGTCTCCGTGGAGGAGATCATCCGCGGGACAGTATGCCGCCTGCAGGACTACTTTGCGGCATATCAGGTGACTTACGCTGTGGTGGACGCGCAGGACCAGATGGCCATCACGCACTCCGAAGAGCCTCCGGAGCTATTTGCATCCCTGAAAGGACACCGGGTGGATCTGGCGCAACATCCGGACTATCTGCGATCCCTGCGCGCGTACCGCGTGATGGCCATTCGCGATGTAACACAGGACCCGCGGGTTCGGGTCTGGGCAGACTGTCTGGTTGCCAGAGGGATCCGGGCGCAGCTATGCGTGCTGTTGCCCCATCCGGGAGCGCAATGCGGTCTACTCACGTTAAATGCGCCAGCGCCTCATGACTGGGGCGATCACGAGCGCTCGATCCTGCAGGAAGTGGCGCCCTACGTGGCCTTTGCCACGCAGTACGCACACATGCAGCAACAGCACCGGCATGCGGAAGCGGCGCTCCGTTTCAGCAATGCGCGTCTGGACCTGATCGCCCGGGTGACCGGGGCCATGGTGGGTATGGTCCCGATGGAGCAGCAGATGCGGGAGCTGGCCGAACTGGCGCGTCAGGCATTCGAGATGGACGGATGTATCATCCGGGTGCTGGAAGGAGAGCAACTCACGCTGCTGGCGCATGCAGGAGTCCCGGAGGAAGTGCTGAACACCGCTCTCCCGGCCAATTTCGGGATCGCCGGACAGTTGCTGAAACAGAAGCGCCCCATTGCCATTGAGAACGTGCAGAAGCACCCGCTGACGCATCGGCTTGCGGGAGTTCTGCCCCGCAGCTACCGCTTTACCTCCTACGCAGGGGTACCACTCCTGGTGGAAGGACGGGCAGTGGGCGTGCTGGGTGTCTACTCGGTGTGTCGGCAGAAGCAGTTCTCCGAGGTGGACCTGGAACACCTGCAGATCGTGGCCAATCACATCGCGATCGCCATTGAGAACAACCGATTGTATCAGGCGCTGGAGGAGCAGCGAGAGCAGTTGTTGCGGGCGCAGAAGATGGAGAGTATCGGGCGACTGGCCGGCGGAATTGCGCACGACTTCAACAACCTGCTGACTGCAGTGCTGGGCTATGCGGAGTTGATCGCAGAGGCGCTTCCACCGGAAGATCCCATTGGACTGTATGTGACGCAGATCCAGCGCGCCGGAGAACGTGCAGCCAATCTGACCCGGCAGCTGCTGGCGTTTGCGCGCAGACAGGTGGTGAAGCCCCGCCCGGTACATCTGGGCCAGCTGGTGCACAACATGGAGAAGATCCTGCGCCCCGTGATCGGTGAGGACGTCACGCTGATGATCCGGACCGAAGAAGCTCTCTGGCCTGTGCTGGCGGATCCCGGGCAATGTGAACAGGTGATCCTGAACCTGGTGGTGAACGCGCGGGATGCCATGCCGGACGGCGGTGTGCTGACGATTGAAGTAACCAATGTTATCGTGGACGGATATGCGTTGCAGGAGCACCGGGGGGTGCGCCCGGGCGAGTATGTACTGCTAACAGTGCAGGATACGGGCATCGGGATGGACTCAGCAACGCAGGCCCGCATCTTCGAACCGTTCTTCACAACCAAAGACGTGGGCAAAGGAACAGGACTGGGACTGGCTACCTGCTACGGGATCGTTACGCAGGCGGGTGGGCAGATCACCGTGGAGAGCGCACCGGGGCATGGCGCTACATTCCACATCTATCTGCCACGCTATGAGGGGGAAGAGGAGATATCTGTCGGGGCCGAAGAGCCCGTGCGTGGAGGACGGGAAACCGTGCTGCTGGTGGAGGACGAAGCGCAATTGCGGGAGATGGCTGCCGTGGCGCTGCGGTCAGCGGGATACACGGTGCTGTCGGCGGCCAACGGGCTGGAGGCGTTACGGGCGTTTGCGGGTCTGGACAGGGCACCGGACCTGCTGGTGACCGATGTGGTGATGCCGCAGATGGGAGGACGGCAGCTGGCGATGCAGTTGAGCCGGGAGTATCCGGGATTGCGCGTGCTCTACATCTCCGGGTACACCGACAACGCAGGGTTCTACCAGAGGGACCTGAAGGCCAGTGAGGCGTTTCTGGCCAAACCGTTCCGACCTGCGGACCTGATGCGGGCGGTGCGAGAGTTGCTGGATCGGCCTCTGGAGAGGAGACAGGAGACGGATGGCACAGCACAGAGTTAAGATCGGAATGATGTCATTTGCGCATCTGCACGCGCTCAGCTACGCGCAGGTCCTCACGCAACGCGCTGACACACTGCTGGTTGGCGTTGCAGATCATGATCTGGAGCGAGCGCAACAGATGGGCCAGAAGTACGGAGCGCCAGTGTTCGCAAGTTATGAAGCCCTGCTGGCGTCGCCAGAGGTGGAGGCCGTCGTGATCTGCTCCGAGAACGCCCGGCACCGCGCGCTCACAGAGATGGCGGCGCAGGCGGGCAAGCATGTGCTGTGCGAAAAGCCACTGGCAACCAGCGTGGAGGACGGAGAGGCGATGATCGCGGCGTGCCAGCGTGCCGGCGTACAGCTGATGACGGCGTTTCCCTGCCGGTTTTCCCCGGTATTTCAGCGCTTGAAGGCTGTGATAGAGAGCGGGGATGCAGGGCAGGTGCTGGCGATCCGGGGCACCAATCGCGGGCGCAATCCCGGAGGGTGGTTCACGCGCAAGGAGGAGTCGGGGGGAGGCGCTACGATCGATCATACCGTGCACGTGACCGATCTGATGCGCTGGTTGCTGCGCGATGAGGTGCGCGAGGTGTATGCAGAGATCAGCAACGGAATCCATCATCAGGATTATGATGACATCGGGTTCCTGAGCCTGACCTTCCAGAACGGGGTGTTCGCCACACTGGACGCATCGTGGTCACGACCAAAATCCTTTCCGACGTGGGGCGATGTGACCATGGAGGTGGTGACCGAGCGTGGCACGCTCTCCATGGACATGTTCGCGCAGAACCTGGTGCTCTACTCGGACCGGACGCAGAGCATTTCCTGGGAGTTCTGGGGCACCAACATCGACGATGCGATGATCGGGGCCTTCGCCGCCGCGATCGCCAGTGGCGCGCCGGTGCCGGTCTCCGGGGAGGACGGGTTGCGCGCGGCGGAGGTGGCGTTTGCAGCCTACCGTTCGGCCGAGCTAGGGGCCCCGGTGCGCCTGTGATGGCAAGTGTCACAGGCGGTCATTTGCTAAAGAAAAAAGAGCGCTTTGCCAGAATGAATGCGACATTCTCCGGGAAAGGGTCGCATGGGGCGTTTCTGGCAACGCTGGCTCGAATGGGCTTCTCCGCCGAGAGTTGCTGATGGCTCTGCTGCGTCGTTGCTGGATCAGGAGCAGCAGAGGCGCGGGGTGCTGCTGGCGTTTCTGGCCGTGATGGTGCTCCCCTTCTACGTGGTTCTCTACCCCTTCAGCCTGTTTCCCCGCCTGATCCCGGGGTTTCTTGTCGCGCTCACTCTGTGCGGGACAATGCAGGTGATAGCCGTGCTGCTCAACCGTCAGGGAAGAGTGCGTGAGGCCGGGATGTTATTTCTCTCCGGCGTGCTCACAGGGTGTACCATCGGCCTTTTCGGCACGCCCCCTCAGTCCCTCTCGCTGAGCATGATGGTCTACGTCCTGCTGGCCGTGGTGATTGTGGAGGCGGGACTGCTACTGGGGCAGGTCGGCACCCTGGCCTGTGCGGTGATCGTTTGCGGTGTGGTCAGCCTGCATGTGTTCCAGAACGCGTCTGTGTTGCCACATGTGTCCCCGCTTGTCTCTTTCTCCGCGTTTCAGCTGGTCGTGACCCTGTGCATCATCCTGCTGTTCCTCTCCGGACTGGTGTGCATGAGCGAGGCAACGATCGCGCGTATGATGCAGGAAGTGTATCAGATCGGTCAGGCGCATGCGCAGCTGGAGATGCATCATGAGAAGGTAGCCGAGCAAGCGGAGCAACTGGCCGCGATGAACTCGCAGCTACTGGCAGTGCATGCAGAGCTGGAGGCTCAGTACCGGGCTCTGGAGGCGGCCAACGCGCAGCTGGCCGCGCTGGCCACGACTGATGGGATGACCGGGCTGGCCAACCACCGTGCTTTTCAGGAGGAATTGACGCACCAGATTGCGCGTGTATCGCGCTCGCGGGCCCCTCTGGCCCTGATGTTACTGGACGTAGACCACTTCAAGCACTACAACGATACGTTCGGGCATCCGGCAGGCGATGAGGTACTGAAGGGAGTCGCGCAGATCCTGTCAACCCGGGTACGAGAAGGGGACTATGCCGCGCGTTACGGCGGGGAGGAGTTCGCGGTAATCCTGCAGGACACCGACGCGGAGACCGCCCTGCTGGTCGCGGAGCGAGTTCGGGCCGCGGTAGAGGCGTTTCCATTTCCGAACCGGCAGGTGACTGTATCGATCGGGGTAGCACTCTACGCTGCCGGGGAGAATGCCGATGCAGTCATTGAGCGTGCGGATGTAGCGCTGTATGAGGCCAAGTCCGCCGGTCGCAATCGCGTGGTGTACCTGCCCGCTGTTGGATGCAGCCATCAGGGGAGTTGCGCAGGGGACGCGCGTGCCACGCAGAAGCCATCCCTCACTGCGGCCTCTGCGGGATATACGGAACCCCGGATTGAGAGCGCGCTTGCGGTACCGAAACCGGAAGACACCGTGTGGCACGGTGAGGGCCCGCGTGGCTATCCGCACGATATCATCCGCCTGCTGGGTGGCCTTGAGGGATTGCTGCAGGAGGCCCCGGCGCCGATCCTGCTGGCGTTGATCGACATCATGGATCAACGGAGCGCAGAGTCCTGGGGGCACTCCGTACGCGTAACGCGTTATGCGTTGCGGTTGTGCCGTGCGGTCAGTGCGCTCTACGAAGAGTTACGCACCGTACGCCCCCTGCTACCACGCCTGACGCCGGGCGATCTGGCAGACCTGGCGTTCGGTGCATTGCTGCACGACATCGGGAAAATGGGCATTCCAGACGCTGTGTTGCGCAAGCGCGGGCGTCTGACCGATGAGGAGTGGCGGCAGATCCGTCGGCACCCGCTGGCAGGCGCGGAGCTGATCGCCAGCAACGCGTTGCTGGCACGAGCGTTGCCCGTGATCCGCTACCACCATGAACGATGGGATGGCACGGGCTACCCGCAGGGGTTACGCGGGGAGGCCATCCCCCTGCCGGCCCGGATCTTCGCGGTCTGCGATACGTTCGACACCCTGACTGTATCACAGGTGTATCGCGATCACGTGAGCTTCTCCGAGGCGCAGGCGGAGATCCAGCGTGGTGCGGGCACGCAGTTTGACCCGGACGTGGTACAGGCCTTCCTGACGGTGTCGGAGGAAGAATGGTGCTACCTGGCCTCTCCGTGGACAGTGGCTCCACCCGTTGCCTCAGTGGTGCCGCAAGCAGCCTGAAGAGCTTCCTGCGGCGCATCGCACATCCCGTCCTCGATTTCCCTGCGGCATGTTGCCAGTTGCCAGTCTACGGTGTCCATACATAAGAGAAGCCTGATCATATTCCCGGCCTGCAGTACCGGGCCGGTTCTGGCACCGTTGCGGTGAACTTCCGGCCCATTGCAAGCGTATACTGTAAAGCATCTGTTACCTTCCGGTTCATCTCTCCACGATGTGGAACGTTCTTCCCGTGAGCTCTGCTGCTGCCAGACCCCCTGCATGGAACCGGAATGATGAGGAGAGTAAGGGATGACATCGTCGGCGGTTCCAACGTTGAAACGTCGTCTGAAACGTAAATCGCGTGCGTTGCCTGCTGTGATCGCGCTGGTGCTCTTGATCTCCGGAGGATGGTACGCATGGTCGAAGCTCCGCCCGACCGGAGACGCAACCTCCAAATTGCTAACGGACAGAGTGGTGCGCGGCGATCTGACGGAGACCGTGTCGGCGACCGGGAGCGTGACCGCGCAGACCGGCGCGATGGTGAAGATCGGAACGCAGATCACCGGGCGTATCCGCCGTCTGTACGCCGATGTGGGCACGGTGGTGCGAGCAGGTCAGGTGATCGCAGAGCTGGATCTGCCAGATATTCAGGCGCAATATGAGCGTGCCGAGGCAGAACTGTCTGCGGCGCGCGTACGGCTGAAGCAGCAGGAGAACACGCTGGCTCTGACACGCTTGCAGACCGACACGGCGATCGCGCAGGCGCGCGCAGCCCTGCGTTCGGCACAGGCACGCCTGCAGGCGGTAGAGGCGCAGGCACGTCTGCAGGTAGCGCAAACGCCGACGAACATCCAGCGTGCGGAGGCTGAAGTAGCACGAACCCGTGCTGCACTCTCCGCCGCGCAGTCCAATCTGGCGCAGGTGGAAGCGGCTGCACGTTTTCAGATCGTTTCCGCGCAGGAACAGTTGAAACAGGCACAGGCACAGGCGGAGAACTCGGCGATCAATTTGCGACGCCAGAAAGAGTTGCTCCGCCGGGGATTTGTGGCCGCGAGTCTGGTGGATGCTGCGCAGGCGACGGACACCGTCAATCAGTCGCTGGTGGACACCGCGCGGCAGAACGTGCAGCTGGCGCAGGTACAGGCGGAGGCCAACGTGCAGGCGGCGCGGGATCAGGTGGCGCAGGCACAGCGGAATGTGGAGGCGGCAGAAGCGGCACTGGAGGCCGCCAGAGCCGGTACGTACTCCGATCAGGCTCGGCAGGCCGATGTTCAGGATGCACGTGCGCAGGTGCGGCAGGCACAGGCCAGCCTGGAGGTCGCTCTGGCGGGGCAGAAGACCGTTGCACTCCGGGAGCAGGATGTGCAGGCCGCGCGCGATGCGGTGCGGGCGGCCGAGGCGGATGTGCGGGCGGCCCGCGCCCGACGCGACTACACCTACATTCGCTCACCCATCACCGGCACCGTGTTGCAACTGGCCTCGCAACAGGGCGAAACGCTGGCGGCGGGCCTTTCGGCGCCAACCCTGATCATTGTGGCGGATCTCAATCGCCTGCAGGTCGATGTGTTCGTGGATGAAACGGACATCGGCAAGCTGCGGATCGGTCAGGTAGCAGAGATCACGGTGGATGCCTTTCCGGGCAAAAAGATCCGGGGCCGGGTGGTGAAAATCGCCTCCGGATCCACGATCCAGCAGGGCGTGATCACGTACGATGTGACCATCGCTCTGGACAGGCATGATCTGGCGCTGAAGCCGGATATGACTGCGGCCGTAACGATCGAGACCGGGAAACGGCGTAACGTGCTGCTGGTGCCTGCTGAAGCAGTGAAGGTAGGGGTACGCGGATCGACGGTCTACGTACTGCCGCCAGCAAAGTCCGGGGAAACGCCCAAGCCAGAGCCGCGACCGGTAAAGACGGGAGCGAGCGATGGGGTGCACACGGAGATCCTCGAAGGCCTGAACGAGGGAGAGACGATCGTGCTGGCTGGCATGGATGATGGGCGCCGTCGCCGACCGAACAACAATCCTTTCGGGCCACGGCAGGATCGAGGCGGTGGTGGCGGTTCTGGTCGGAGTGGCGCGGGGCGGTAGCCATGCAAAATCTGGAGAATGCCCGACAGCCGATGTTGCAGCTGCGCGGGATCCGCAAGACCTACTTCATGGGAGATCAGGAAGTCCATGCGCTCGATGGGGTCGATCTGGACATCCATATGGGTGAATTTGTGGCCATCATGGGGCCTTCCGGTTCCGGGAAGTCGACTCTGATGCACATCATCGGTTGTCTGGATGCGCCCACCTCTGGCTCCTACAAGCTGGACGGGATCGAGGTTGCGGACATGGACGACTATGAACTGGCGCATATCCGCAATCGGAAGATCGGGTTCGTCTTTCAGGGATTCAACCTGCTGCCCCGCATGACCGCTCTGGAGAACGTGGAATTGCCGATGCGCTATGCCCGACGGAAGGACCGTCGTGAGCGCGCAATTGCGGCGCTGGAACGTGTGGGGCTGGGAAATCGGCTGGATCACCGCCCCAATCAGCTTTCTGGAGGGCAGCAACAACGGGTGGCAATCGCGCGTGCGCTGGCCTCGGAGCCCTTACTGATCCTGGCGGATGAGCCCACTGGCAATCTGGCCTCCCTGCAGAGCGAAGAGATCATGCAGATTTTCCAGGAGCTCAACGACGACGGGATCACCGTGGTGATGGTGACGCATGAGCCGGACATCGGGCAGCATTGCAAACGCATGGTGCACATCCGGGATGGGCGTGTGGTGAATGACGGGCCGGTGACCGACCGGATCTTCGCCCGGGATGTGCTGGAACGGATGCGCGTGGAACGCGCTGCGCTGGGAAAGGTCGTGGTATGACCCTTCTGGACTCGATACAGATCGCCCTGCGCGGGTTGATCAGCAACAAATTGCGCACGGCTCTGACGATGCTCGGGATCATTATCGGGGTCGCTGTGGTGATCATTGTTGTGGCGATCGGGCAGGGAGCAACAAAGAACGTCACGGAGGCCGTGAACTCTCTGGGAACCAACATTCTGACGGTCCGACCGGACCGTCCGCGCCTGCGGATCACTGCGGCGATCACCAAAGCTATGCAGGACGCAGATACCGCCCGGCAGTTACAGGCGGCCTCTCCCAATCGCCTGACCCTGCAGGACGCACGCCTGATCGCGCGGAACTTCCCCAGAACCGTGGCGGCTGTAGCGCCACAGGTGCGTACCGGAGGACAGGTGCGCCTGGGCAACACCGATGCCTCCACCAACATCACGGGTACCACGGTGGAGTATACGTTTGTGACGAATACCGAGACCACCTACGGGCGCTTCTTCACGGACTATGAGCAGGAGGGGAGCCTGAAGGTCTGTGTGGTGGGGCGTACCGTGGCAGAGAAGCTGACGGGGAATCCAGACGCGGACCTGACCGGGCAAACGATCCTGCTGAACCGGCAGAACTTCACAGTGGTAGGCATGATGGCCCCGAAGGGCGCAACCGCGTGGGGGCAGGATCAGGATGACGTGGTGATTGTGCCAATTACCACGGCTATGCGGCGGCTGGCGAACCGGCAGTCGATCGATATTATCTCGGTGCGATGCGTGAGCGAGCGCATGATGCCTCTGGCGCAGGAGCAGATCGCGACGTTTCTGCGCAATCGGCATCGACTGCAACCCCCTTTCCCGGATAACGACGACTTCCAGATCCGGAGCCAGACCGAACTGATGGAGCGGCAACGCAGTGTGACAGACACGATGACCTCGTTGCTCTCCATTGTGGCCGTGGTATCCCTGATCGTCGGGGGGATCGGGATCATGAATATCATGCTGGTCTCGGTCACGGAGCGCACGCGGGAGATCGGCATCCGGAAGGCGATCGGGGCGACACCACGCGATATCCTGATGCAGTTCCTGATTGAGTCGGCGATCATTTCCATTCTGGGGGGCATTGTGGGGATCGGTGTGGGCATCGCCGGCGCCATAATGCTGGCCTCGGTGGGCGGGTGGAACACAATCATCAACACCACGGCTGTAGTGGCTGCTGTGGTGGTAGCTGCCGGCGTGGGGATCTTCTTCGGGATTTATCCGGCCAGCAAAGCGGCAGCGCTGCACCCCATCGAGGCTCTGCGCTTCGAATAGCCCGGCTGCGACGCGGCCGTAGCGCGCTGCGGAACCGGACGCCCGGGCAGCACCTCCGGCAGGAGCTGCGGTGGCAGAACGTGAAAAGAGGGGCAACCTGCCGGAAGGGGAGGCTGTGCATGTGAGCCAGACCGATACGGCATCCCACTCTGCTGATGTGCCCCCGTCCCCGCAGACCCCGCGTGACATCGCGTTTGATATCCTCAAGGGGATCAGCATTCTGGAGGTCATCTGCCATCACCTGCTCTCCTACAGCGCGCGGCGGTATGCCGTTCCCGGAAGCATTGAGTGGTGGACGATGATGCTGGCAAATCGGGTGCTCCATTTCGCTGTGCCCGCGTTTTTGCTGGCAACCGCGCTGCTACTGGCCCGGAGCGCTGCCACCCGTGTGCAGCCGGACTGGAAGCGGTTCTACTGGCGTCGCGCAGAACGTACACTGTGGCCCTATCTGGTCTGGACGCTGATCTACATTGCCTTTCGCGTGCAATTGTTGCGTGCCGAGCCGGACATCCTGCCATCGGAGGTGAACCTGCCATGGGGGGGCACGGTCACTCTACCGGTCATTCTGGCCGACGCGAAGGTGTGGCGGAGTAATCTGATCTGGGGCAAAGGCTACTATCATCTCTACTTCATGTCGGTGCTATTGCAGTTCTGTCTGGTGTTTCCCCTGCTGTTCTGTGCCGTGAAGCGTACCCGACCGGGATTCGGCATGTTATTGCTTGTCTGTGTCGTTTTGCAGGGGGGCGCGTTCCACCTGCATGCGCAGGTGCTTCTGCCCGTCCTGCAGTTCACAACCCCGGCTTCCTCTCTGCTCTGGTACCTGCCTCCCGTCCTGATTGGCGTCTGGCTGGGGGTGCACTGGCAGGAATGGGCTTCATGGTGGTCGCAGTGGCGTATTGCGCTCCGATGGCTGACCGGCCTTGGCGCGGGGGTCTACCTGTGGCTCTCGTGGCGGCAGTTACAGGGGGTACCCATCCCCAGTCCGATGTTCAATGCTGCATACCTTGCGTATGCGACGGGGATTGCACTGGAACTGCTGGCGTGGTGCCAGCATCTGGTTGCGCAGCGCATCGGGGACGTTCTCGCACGGATCGGAGACTGGTCGTTACCTCTGTTTCTGGTGCACCCGGCCGTTCTGTTTTTCTTCGGAGGCCCCAGAGCAACGCAATGGTTAAACGCACTGCCGGCTCCTTTCCTCTGGTTAGCATTGATGGTTCTGACCGCATCCTGGGGGGTCACAGCTCTGGTGTGGCGCCTGAAAGCGGATCGCCTGCTGTTTGGACGCTCGCTGGCGCCCTCCGCTGCACGTTCCTCCTGAGCTACAGGCCATTACGGCGTATGGGGAGCGTCGATCCGGGTAGGAGCTCTCCATGTGTATGGGAGCGGCAGATCAGGAAAGGCCAGCTGATTAAACCGGCGCGCGACGGTTTTGCCAGCCAGTTGCCAGTCGGCAAAGTCCAGCAGGGCGTTCCAGTCGTCCGCGTTGTGCTCATGTGGGCCCTGCCGGAAGACAATGCCAATGCGGTCGCTCGCCCCGAGGAAAGTGTAGACCTCGCGGGCCGCCTGGTAAGTGATCTGAGATCCAGAGGGGTTGGCCCAGAGATCTCCGAGTGCCTCCGTGCTCAGCAGGGCGCGCGGCGCAATGAGGGCCTTGAGCGTATGCTGATCAAACGGCAGGCGCTCGACCTGGCCGATGAACGCATGGAAGTGGGGCTGGAACCAGAATGGGAAATTTCTGAGAATAGCCGCGATGTCCTCACTGCCTTCTCCCTGAAAGCGGTAGCATCCGGCCCCGCCGCAACCGGAATTGTTGGGCGCGGTAAGCGCGATCCGTTGGTCGGTGGCACCGGCCAGCAGAGCAGTCTTGCCTCCGCGGGAGTGACCGGTCACGATAATACGCTTCACGTCAATGTACGGGAGCGTGACCAGATAATCGATGACTCGATGGTATCCCCACGCCCATGCGGCCAGGCGTCCCCCTCGATAGTCCGGATAGGCCCTGTAAACGCCGGCACGCTCTGCGCTGTCCGGGGCGATGTCGACACGATCAAAGTCAGCCAGCGCATAACCCCGGCGCGCGATCTGCGTCACGATGTCAGTGGAGATGCGTCCCCAGCAGAGATCCCCTCGCACCACTACCGGGAAGGGACCTTCCCCGGGCGGGATGAAGAGCAGAAGGCGAGTGCGCACTGCAAGATCCGGTCCGGTGCGCAGAACCAGTTCCTTCTCCATAATATCGGTTCCGGGCAGGATGCGCGTGGCGATCTCTTCTACGACAACGCGCCCGGGTTCTGGAGGAAGAGGACCGTACTCGTAGCGCAGGATCTGCTCCAGCAACTGACGTCGCCGGGCTTCCCACTCCTGCGCCGTGCGCACGCGCTCGCCGTCGGGCTTGAGGAACGGGTCTGGAAGCTCTCGCACAGCTGGCAGCTGATGAATCTCTTCGAGTGTGGGGATTTGCGACATTCCAGTCATGAGCACGGCCGCACTGGCGATCAGGGCGCCCGGGAAGAGCATGTCCACAGTACACCTCCATGCCGGGAACAGGTTCCTGTGATTATTTGGCGTACCGGGGCAGGAAATCCTTGTGTCGCGATCGTATCCGCTCGCTCCCGGAGGGTGTGATGAAAGATCCGGCGGGTATGATATGCCGGGAGGAGGCGCGATGGCAATGCTGGAAGTGCAGGATCTGATGGTCGAGTTCCGGACGCCGGATGGTGTGGTACCGGCAGTGCGTGGGGTCTCGTTCCGGGTAGAGCGGGGGGAGACCGTCGGTCTGGTTGGCGAGTCGGGTTCTGGCAAGAGTGCGACAGCACTGGCACTGATGCGCCTGATCCCGAGCCCACCGGGGAGGATCACCGGAGGTACCGTATGCCTGGATGGAGAGGACCTGCTACGCAAGAGCGAGCGCGAGATGCAGAAAATCCGCGGGCGACGCATGGCCATGGTCTTTCAGGACCCTTTCTCTGCGCTCAATCCGACCATGACGCTGGGCGAGCAGGTAGCGGAGCCGATCTGGCTGCACACCGGTGTAAGCCGGCACGAGGCCCGGGCCCGGGCATTGCGTCTGCTACAGGCCGTGCATCTGCCAGAACCGGAGTTGCGCTACCGGCAGTACCCGCATCAGGTCTCAGGGGGGCAGAGACAGCGCGTGATGATTGCCATGGCTTTTGCGGGGGACCCGGAGCTGCTGATCGCGGATGAACCAACAACGGCACTGGACGTGACCGTGCAGGCGCAGGTACTGGCTCTGATGCAGGAGATGCAGCAGCGAGCCCGCACAGGGATCCTGCTCATCACGCATGACCTGAGCATTGTGGCACAGGTTTGCGACCGTGTGCTGGTCATGTATGCCGGCCAGATTGTGGAGAGTGGTCTCGTGGAGCCAATCTTTCGCGCTCCAAAGCATCCGTACACGCAGGGATTGCTGGCCTCACTGCCGGACTTTCAAACGGTACAGCAGGAAGGACGTCGGCTGATCAGCATCCCGGGGCAACCTCCGGATCTGGCCGCGCTCCCTGCGGGGTGCCCTTTCTATCCGCGCTGCGGCCAGAGAAGAGAGGGGGTATGCGATCGCGTGGAACCACGTGCCGTGGAGGTAGCCCCGCATCAAACGGTGCAGTGTCACCTGTACGCGTGAGGTCATGCTGCAGCCGGGGCATCGGACAGCAGGGACGTGACTTCCATGACTGCCTCGCGTACCCTCTGGATCACGCAGTCAACCTGCGCATCGGTCATTGATGGGTAGAGAGGCAGGGTGACAGCCTCACGATAGTAGCGTTCGGCCTCCGGACACAATCCGACCGCGTAGCCGAACCGCTCCCGGTAGAAAGGATGCCAGTACACAGGAATGTAGTGCACGTTGACGCCAAGCCCGACCGCGCGCAAGCGTTCAAACAAGCGCCTGCGGGCCGTGGGGTCGGTCCCCCGGAGACGGATCACATAGAGATGCCATGCGGAGCGATGTCCGGGACGTTCCGTGGGCAGCTGCAGTTGTGGCAGGTCCGCAAAGGCCGTGGTGTAACGCGTGGCGATCTCCCGGCGGCGCGCGAGGAACGTGCTGAGGCGGCGCAATTGACTTCTGCCGAGCGCACACTGAATGTCGGTGATCCGGTAGTTGTAGCCCAGCTCCAGCATCTGATAGAACCACGGGCCGTCATGCCGCGTCATGTGTTCGATTTCGCGGGTGATGCCGTGCGTGCGCAGACGGCGCAGACGGTCGTTCAGGCTCGGGCAGTTGGTGGTGATCACGCCTCCTTCGCCAGTAGCAATGGTCTTCACCGGGTGCGTGCTGAAGACAGTCAGATCGGAGTAGCGGCAATCACCTGCCCGGCCCCCTTCCGGGGTCTCCGCGCCCAGCGCGTGGCAGGCGTCCTCGATCACAGTGAGACCGTGTCGTTCCGCGATGGAACGGAGCACGGGCATGTCGCAGGCATGTCCGGCGAAGTGTACCGGAAGGATCGCCCGGGTACGGGGCGTGATCCGGGCCTGTACCTGTTCCGGATCGATGTTGACCGTGTCGGGACATACATCCGCAAAGACCGGTGTGCCGCCGCAGTAAACCGGTGCATTGGCCGTGGCAACGAAGGTGATGGGAGAAGTGATCGCTTCTGATCCGGGAGAGATCCCGACTGCCAGGCAGGCCAGGTGCAGTGCGGCCGTGCCGCTGGATACCGCAACCGCGTATCGTGCCCCGCAGCTGGCCGCGAACGCCTCTTCGTAAGCCTCGACCTGTGGCCCGGTGGTCAGGAAGTCGGAGCGCAGGGCCGATACGACGGCTTCTATGTCCTCTTCATCGATCCATTGTCGGCTGTAGGGTATCGGAAGCTCCATGGGCGTCAGGCTGCTCTGGTGGTCGGGACTTCGGCGTCGGCGCGCACCCGGACAGTTGCCTCGTCAATCGGCCCGTCGGGCAGGAGCCCGGCTTCCGGGAACATCGCGTGGGCCAGGCGCAAAAGTTCGTCGCGACTCATCTTCTGCGGGTTGGTGTCACTGGCGTAACGAAAGTTCTCCGGCACCGGAGTGCCCCGGTGTGCTGCGGCAGTGTCATGGCTCCACCAGGGAAATGCGGGTTGAATAACGTAGTAGCCATGGCAGTCCAGTGTGCGATGCGCCTCGTCCTCCGGGATCATCACCTCATGCATCTTCTCTCCCGGCCGGATCCCGACGATCCGGTGCTCGCAATCAGGAGCAATCGCGGCGGCCATCTCGCCCATGCTCATACTGGGGATCTTGGGCACGTAGAGTTCTCCACCCTGCATGGTCTCCAGAGCACGTAGCACGAAGCGGACCGCCTGTTCCAGCGTGATCCAGAAGCGAGTCATGCGCGGGTCCGTGAGGGTGATCACGCCAGTCTGGCGTTGCTGCAGGAAAAGCGGCAGCACACTCCCGCGAGAACCCAGCACGTTGCCGTAGCGCACCACGCTGAAGCGTGTTGTGCCGCCCCCCGTGTAGGCGTTTCCAGCGATGAAGAGCTTATCCGAGCAGAGCTTCGTGGCACCATAGAGATTGACCGGGTTGGCCGCCTTGTCGGTAGAAAGCGCGACAACCCGCCGGACCCCCTGATCAATAGCCGCATTGATGACGTTCTGCGCACCATTGATGTTGGTCTTGACGGCCTCAAACGGGTTGTACTCCGCGGCAGGCACCTGCTTGAGAGCCGCAGCATGGATCACCACGTCCACACCGGCGAAAGCGCGCTGGAGCCGATCCACGTCCCGTACATCACCAAGGAAGAAACGCAGGCGATCGTCCTGATACTTCGGGTTCTGCTGCATCTCAAATTGCTTGAGCTCATCCCGGCTGAACACGATGACTTTTCTGGGACGGCATTCGCGCAGAACGATCTCCACAAACTGTTTGCCGAATGAACCGGTGCCTCCCGTGATCAGGACCGTCTGATTTTCGAGATGCATCACTGTTGACCTCAAGCTCCGTGACGGTAATGTGACATCCCTGCCTGCTCCGGTAGAGTTATCGGTAAAATGGCGAGAAGAGCGCAGGGAGAACACTGATCGTTCGGCAGGTTCAGACCTCGTCCATACTGGCAAAACCGGTGCGTTGTAGTCTGTGCAGAAAGCGCTCGAGGCGAGTGGCAGCGTGCTGGAAGCGAACCTCTGTGGCCCACTGCAGCAACTCCCGGGCCGGCGGGTCCACCTGTTCTGCAGGGCCGGAGAGCCGTGGCAGGACACGTGTGGTCAGGAAGAGGTCCAGAGCAATATGCAGATTGGCCCGAGGGTCATCCGGGGTCTCGATGGCAAGCAACCCCTGCCCGTTACAGTCAAAACTCCGGGCGCAGAAACGCAGGGCATCATCGCGTACGCGGTAGGCAAAGGAGAGTCCGTGCTGCTCCAGTAGGCGGTGGGCTTCGGAGAGAGTGCGCAGGACCCGGTGGAGTCCGGTATCCCCGGCATACGGGATGCGCGTCAGAATGCTACGCGCCTCCTGTACGTCCTGAATACGGGTGTGTAGAAAAACGGCCTGACGCAGGGCGAAGGGAGGATCTGTGGCCGGCGCCGGTGGCGTTGCAGGATCGTCCAGATGAACATCAGAGAACGTAAGCACGCTGGCCCGATCCAGCGTCCTGCGCGATAGCGGGTGGGTCGCATCGTCAAGGTTCAGCGTGCCGGTGAGGAACAGGTTCGGAGGCAGAGGCATGCCAGTGCCATCCGGCAGGAGCAGGATGCGTGTTGGGGCCTCCATGGCGGAGAGCACCTCGGCCAGATAGTGCTCGGCCCGGGCCAGATTCATCTCATCCAGGCAGAGGAAGAAAGCCCGATGCGCGTTCTCCGGGCGCGCTGCCTGTTGCAAGAACTGCAGGAACGGCGGAATGATGTAACGCCCTTCTCCGCCACGCGCCAGATAGTTCACATAGCCGAGCAGGGGAGAAGAGTCTGCCCAGTCGGGCCGTACCGGGATCAAACGGTACTGTTCCCCCGTGTTGCCAGTGAGGGCCTCCGCGATAAGGAAAGTCAGGTGGGTCTTGCCAGTCCCGGAGAGGCCAGAGAGCAGCACCAGCGGGCGAGTCTGCAGACACAGGTAGCAGGTACGTACTGTGAGAGGCGGATAGGCAAAGCCCCGGCCGGCGATGTGAGCCTCCAGGGCACGCAACACATC